>NZ_JAMCOS010000001.1:3724812-4032713 GCF_028069655.1 Acidovorax sp. NCPPB 4044 | reverse complement strand
GCACGCCGGACGGCCGCACGGTGGCGGGCATCGCGGTCACGGCGATCTCGTCGCGCCTGACCGAAGCGCGCCTGCCGCAGGTGGTGCAGGCGATGCACGCGCAGGCCCAGGCCATCGGCCGCGAGGTGCAGGCGCGCGGCCTCGGCGGCGGCCCTCAGTAGGCTCAGTAGGCGTAGACGCCCTGGCCCGTCTTGCGGCCCAGGCGGCCCGCGGCCACCATCTCCTTGAGCAGCGGGCAGGGGCGGTACTTGCTGTCGCCGAACTCTTCGAGGTAGACGTTCATCACCGCCAGGCACACGTCCAGGCCGATCATGTCGGCCAGCGCCAGCGGGCCGATCGGCTGGTTGCAGCCGAGCTTCATGCCCGCGTCGATGTCCTCGGGCGTGGCCAGGCCCTCGGCCAGTACGAAGAACGCCTCGTTGATCATCGGCACCAGGATGCGGTTGACCACGAAGCCGGGCGCGTTCTTCACGGTGATGGGGCTCTTGCCCAGGCGCTCGGACAGCGCCTTCACGGCATCGTGCGTGGCGTCGCTGGTCTGCAGGCCGCGGATGATCTCCACCAGCGCCATCATCGGCACGGGGTTGAAGAAGTGCATGCCGATGAAACGGTCCGGCCGCGACGTGGCGGCGGCCAGCTGCGTGATGGAGATCGACGAGGTGTTCGACGCGATGATCACCTCGGGCGCCACGAGCGCATCCACCTGCTGCAGGATCTTCACCTTGAGCGCATGGTTCTCGGTGGCCGCCTCGATGATGAGCTGCGCGCCCTTCAGGTCGTCGTAATTCGTCGAGGTTTTGATGCGCGCGAGCGCCGCGTCCTTGTCGGCCGCGCCGATCTTCTCCTTCTTGATGAGCCGGTCCAGGCTGCCCGCCACGGTGGCGAGGCCCTTCTGCACGGCCGCGTCGGAGATGTCCACCATCACCGCGTCGATGCCGGCCACCGCGCAGGCCTGCGCGATGCCGTTGCCCATGGTGCCGGCGCCGATGATGCCGACGGTCTTGATCGTCATTGGGAATGCCTCCTGAAAGGTGAAAGAAAAACAAGGGATCGGTGGGAATGTGCCGCCCCGATCCTATCGGGCCCGAAGGTGCTCATCGGGGGTGCTGCGGCAGGCCGGCCACGCCGCCCTGCGCGCCCCCTGAAATGGCCGACGTGTTCGAAAGCGTTTGCGGCAGCGCCTGCACGAGGTGGTCGATGAACGCCCGCACGGCCGGCACCACGCCCTTGCGCGACGGGTACACCGCGTGCAACTGGTGCGTGGGCAGCGTGTGGTCGGCCAGCAACTGCTGCAGGCGGCCCTGGGCGATGTCGTCCGCGCACACATGCGATGGCAGCTGCGCGATGCCCGAGCCGGCCAGGGCCGCGGTGTGCAGAAGGTGGATGTCGTCGCTCACCAGCACGGGGCGGTACTCCACCTCGGCCCAATCGCCCCCGGGCGGCTGGATGCGCCAGCGCGGCGCGGCGCCGCCGGTGCCCCGCGGCCCCAGGCCGGGTGCGCCAGCCAGCTGCGCGAGCGTGGAGGGCGGTGCATGCTCTGCCAGCAGTGCGGGTGCGGCCACCAGCACCTGCGGGCTGGCACCCAGCATGCGCACCACCAGTTCCGAATCGTCCAGGGCGGAGCGGATGCGCAGCGCCACGTCGTAGCCCTCGGCGATCAGGTCCACGCGCCGGCTGGTCAGGTCCAGGTCCACCTGCACGCCCGGGTGCTGCTTCAGGAACGCGGGCAGCAGCGGGGCGAGGAACATGTGCGCCACGCCCACCGGGCTGCTCACGCGGATGCGGCCCGAGGGCCGGTCGGTGGCGCGCTCGGCCACGTCGAAGGCGGCCTGGGCGGCCTGCGTGACCGCCTCGCAGTGCTTGAAGAAGGCGGCGCCCACTTCGGTCACGCTCACCGCCCGCGTGGAACGCTGCAGCAGGCGCACGCCCAGGCGCTGCTCCAGCTCGGCGACGCGGCGGCTCAGCTTCGATTTCGGCAGCCCGAGCGCGCGCGCGGCGGCCGAGAAGCTGCCATGGGTCACCACGGCCGCGTACAGGCCCAGATCGTTCAGGTCCTGCATGGACATCTCCTGGAACAGACGAGCCGGCATTCTATGGATAGGACAAAGCGTCCTGAGAAGGCCATCTAGCAGGACAGTGGGCCAATCCCTACCGTAGAGGCATCCATCCACAGGACCTCCTCCATGCAAATCCTCCACCTCGATTCCAGCGTCCTCGGCGACGCCTCCGCATCCCGCGAACTCACCCGCCACACCGTGGACGCGCTGCTGCAGCAGCACCCGGCCGCGCGCACCGTCTACCGCGATCTCGCCGCGGACCCCATTGCCCACCTCACCGGCCCGATCGCCGCGGGGTTCCGCTCGCACGATCCGCAGGCGTTCGGCGCCGCGGTGCTGGCCGAGCACGACCGCTCCAACGCGCTGGTGGGCGAGCTGCTGGACAGCGACGTGATCGTGATCGGCGCGCCGATGTACAACTTCTCGGTGCCCACGCAGCTCAAGGCCTGGGTCGATCGTGTCACCCAGCCGGGGCGCACCTTCCGCTACACCGAGACCGGCCCCATCGGGCTGACCCAGGGCAAGCGCGCCATCATCGTCTCCACCCGCGGCGGTCTGTATTCGGAGCCCACGCCCCATCCCATGGACTTCCAGGAAGCCTATCTGCGGGCCGTCCTGGGCTTCATGGGCATCCGCGAAGTCCGGACCGTGCGTGCCGAGCTGCTGTCCCGCGGCCCCGAACTCCGCCGCCAGGCCCTGGAGGCGGCGCGCGGCGAGGCACTGTCCCTGGCCCGCTGGGCACTGGCCGCCTGAAGCACCCGCCCTGTCCATCCCCCCACCATCCCGACCCCGGAGGCTTCTCCCATGCTCTACGCCGTCACCCTCACCTACATCCGTCCCGCCGAAGAAATCGATGCGCACCTCGGCACCCACCGCGACTGGCTGCTGCAGCACATCGCATCCGGCCACATCCTCGTGGCGGGCCCGCTGGAGCCGCGCGTCGGCGGCCTGGTCCTGCTGCGCTGCGGCAGCCGGGCCGAGCTGGACCATCTGCTGGCGCTGGATTCGTTCCACATCCACGGCCTGGTCGACCGCGAGGTGCTCGCCTTCGAGCCGGCGCTGCGCGCGGCG
Organism: Acidovorax sp. NCPPB 4044; assembly: GCF_028069655.1. NCBI lineage: Bacteria > Pseudomonadati > Pseudomonadota > Betaproteobacteria > Burkholderiales > Comamonadaceae > Acidovorax > Acidovorax sp. NCPPB 4044. Next base: position 4,029,585 of record NZ_JAMCOS010000001.1, on the reverse strand, counting down.
GCGTTCCCCGCCGATTGGGCGCCTGGAAGCAAGGCGCCATGAGCGGCCCCTGCAAGGCGCCATGAGCGGCCCCTGCAAGGCGCGCGGGCGCCTGCGCCGCTGGACCGTGGCCGCGCTCGTCATCGGCGCGGCCCTGCCGCAGATGGCCCGGCTCGCGCAGGCCCAGGACATGGGGACGGGTGCGGGGCCGGGCGGGAGCGTGCGCGACATCGTGCTGGTGCACGGCGCGTTCGCGGACGGGTCGTCGTGGTCGCAGGTCACGCGCATCCTGCAGCAGCGGGGCTATCGCGTCGCCGCGGTGCAGAACCCGCTGACCTCGCTGGCCGATGACGTGGCCGCCACGCGCCGCGTGCTGCGCCGGCAGAAGGGCCCCGTGCTGCTCGTGGGCCATTCCTGGGGCGGTGCCGTGGTGACCGAAGCCGGCAACGACGCCGCGGTGAAGGGCATCGTCTATCTGTCCGCGCTGGTGCCGGATGCCGGCGAATCCGTGGAGGGGCTGCTGTCGCGCCTGCAAGCTCCCATGGAAGGGCTGGCGCCCGACGAGGACGGCTTCGTCTGGCTGGACGACCCGCAGGCCTACCGCCGCATGATGGCGGCCGATGTGCCGATGGCGGCGGTCCGGCTGCTGGCCGCAGCGCAGCCGCCGATGTCGGCCGGTGCATTCAGCGAGCCGGTGGCCGCTGCGGCCTGGCGCGACAGGCCCACCTGGTACCTGGTGACCCGGCGGGACCGCGCCCTGGCGCCCGCGGTCCAGCGCGCCATCGCGGCCCACATCGGCGCGCGCGTGGCCTCGCTGCCGTCGAGCCACCTGTCGTTCGTGTCGCATCCCCGCGCCGTGGCGGACCTGATCGACCGGGCCGCCCGCGAAGCGGGGCGTTAGCACGGGCGGACGCGGGCCGCGCCTATGATGGCGGGCTCCGCCCCGCCCCACTGTCCCGAGCGCCGCATGGCGCGCCAACGGGGGCGGCTTTTTCGCGCCGCAACACCTTTCCTGACCTGCCATGCCCATCACCCTCGGCACCCCCCTCTCGCCTTCCGCCACCAAAGTCATGCTGCTCGGCTCCGGCGAGCTGGGCAAGGAAGTGCTCATCGCCCTGCAGCGCCTGGGCGTGGAAACCATTGCCGTGGACCGCTACGACAACGCGCCCGGCCAGCAGGTGGCCCACCATGCGCGCACCATCGCCATGAGCGATCCCGCGCAGCTCAAGGGCCTCATCGAGGCCGAGCGCCCGCACCTCGTCGTGCCCGAGATCGAGGCCATCGCCACGCCCATGCTCGAAGAGCTGGAGGCCGCCGGCACCGTGCGCGTGATCCCCACGGCCCGCGCCGCGCGCCTCACCATGGACCGCGAGGGCATCCGCCGACTCGCCGCCGAAACCCTCGGCCTGCCCACCAGCCCCTACCGCTTCTGCGACTCGCTGCAGGAACTGCAGGCCGCGATCGACGCGGGCATCGGCTACCCCTGCATCGTCAAGCCCGTGATGAGCAGCTCCGGCAAGGGCCAGAGCAAGATCGACGGCCCCGCCGACGTGCAAAAGGCCTGGGACTACGCCATGGCCGGCGGCCGCGTGAGCCACGGGCGCGTGATCGTCGAAGGCTTCATCGACTTCGACTACGAGATCACCCAGCTCACCGTGCGCGCTCTTGGCGAGAACGGGCAGGTGGAGACGCACTTCTGCGAGCCCATCGGCCACGTGCAGGTGAGCGGCGACTACGTGGAGAGCTGGCAGCCCCAGCCCATGCGCACCGCCGCGCTGGAGCGCGCCCGCGCCATTGCCCGGGCCGTGACCGACAACCTCGGCGGGCAGGGCCTCTTCGGGGTGGAGCTGTTCGTGAAGGGCGACGAGGTGTGGTTCAGCGAAGTGAGCCCGCGCCCTCACGACACGGGCCTGGTCACGCTGGCCACGCAGGTGCAGAGCGAGTTCGAGCTGCACGCGCGCGCCATCCTGGGCCTGCCCGTGGACACCACGCTGCGCAGCCCGGGTGCGAGCGCCGTGATCTACGGCGGCATGGAGGCCCAGGGCATCGCCTTCGACGGCGTGGACGAGGCGCTGCGCGTGCCCGGCACCGACCTGCGCCTCTTCGGCAAGCCCGAGAGCTTCGCGAAGCGCCGCATGGGCGTGGCCGTGGCGTTCGCAGGCAGCGTGGAGGTGGCTCGCGAGCGCGCCAAGCTCGCGGCCAGCAAGGTGCGGCCGCGCAAGGCGTGAGCCGGCTCAGCCGATCCTGATGCCGACCGCGCGCCGCGGTGCAGGCGGGGCTTCGGCGGGGAATTTCCACTGGCTGGCAAGCTCCCTGGCGCGCGCTTCGATGGCGGATTCGGCCAGCTTCTTGGCTTTCAGCGCGCGCTCGTTGAGCTCGTTTTCCTTCATCTTGCCCTTCTCGGCCTTTTGGTGATCGGCCATGGCCGACTTCTGGCGCTTGTCCATGGCCGCGGCCCCTTTCTTGTCGTGCAGGGCGATGTAGGCGCGCAAGGGGGGCCATATCTCGTAGGCTCGGCTGACGGAGTCCCATCCGCCCACCAGTTTGGGGACTGTCATGTGCATGTCGGGGTTCTCGATCGCTTCGGTCAGCAGGGACAGGGCCTCTTCGTGGTCGGTCGTGTGCGTGAGCCGGTACTCCAGCAGGTGCGCATAGGCCGTGCCCGCATCGCCGCGGATTTCCTGGTCCTGCACTGCCACCGTCACGCCCTGGAGAGGGTCGCGCACCTTGGGGGCATGGAGTTCCAGGAAATCGCCGAAGGCGCTCCGGTACGCCGCTGAACGCACGGCTTCGGCCACCACCGCTTCGATCATGTCCACCACGCCCGGGCCGGGCGGCTGCGCGCCGTACCGTGCCTGGATCATGAAGCCCGAAGCCCACTTGCCGAAATGCGCAGCCAGCCCGGGATCAGCCGCCTCGAGGTCGGTGCGCAGCTGTTCGATGCGCACGCGGGTCGATTCGCCGGAGCCGGGCGTGCCGCGAGACGGGCCCGCATCGCCCGCGGCGGCTGCCGGGTTGCGCAGTTGCGCCAGTGCCTGCTTCAAGTGGCTCGGCACCAGGATTTCGCAATGGGGCGACAGCCGGGCCAGGGACCGCGGCAGGTGGTCGATGCCCGTGCCCCTCAGATCCAGCTTGCGCAGCAATTTCAGGTCGCCGATGCCCACGGGCAACGTCTTCAGACTGGAACAGCCGTTCAAGGACAGCGACGTCAACCCCTGCATGTGGCCCAGGGTGATGGGCAACCTCTGAAGCCTCTTGTTGTTGTCCAGCCGGAGTTCCCGCAGGAGGGACATGTCCGCCAGGCTGGCAGGCAGCTCGCTCAGCCGTGTGGCTTGCACGGAGAGCGAGCGCAGGCTCTGCATCTGCCCGATGTTCTCCGGCAGCTCGCGGAATTTGCCCAGGTCGCGCAGATCGAGGTGTCGCAGGTTCTTCAGCTCCACGAAGCTGTCCGGCAGGCTGCGGTAGGTCCCGCCGGTCTGGGTCAGGGCCTGGAGGCGCTCCAGCATGCCGATGTCTTCGGGCCATGCCTTCAGCGCAACGCCGTTCAGTTCGAGCTGCTCCAGCGCCGGCAGCGTCACGAGGGTGCGCGGAAGCGCGTGGAGTTCGGGGCTGGGTCCGATGGAGAGTTGGCGCAGTTGCCGCAGCGCCTCCAGGCTGTCGGGCAGCGACCGGAGTGCCGTGGATCGGAGGATCAGTTCATGGAGCGACTGCAGATGCCCCAGGGTTTCCGGCAACGTTTCGGCAGGGAGGTGGAAGTTCAGCGACAGCTGGGGGCTCCCGTGGGCGGCGGCATTGCGGATCTCGTCAGCGGCCTGCCGCAGCGCTTTCCGTGCCTCCTTCCCGGTCGGGGCATCGGCCGTGGCGCTGCGGGCGGGTGCACCGGCGCTGGGCCGTGCGGGCGTATGGGATGCTTCGGCTTCCGCAGGCTGCGGCTCGGCCGCCTGCAGGCTGCGCTTCAGCCACTGGTCGATGTCTTGCTGGAGCGGGGGAGCCAGTGCGCTCGCGGACGGAGAGGCTGCTGCCGCCCGCGGATGCAGCGGTGATCGGAACGGCGAGGCTGAAAGCGTGTGCTGCGGCGATCGCGAGGGTGTCGCGGCAGCGGAATGCCGCGGCGTGTGCGGCAGGCGCATGAGGCGCGGGCTGCGCGTGTGCGAAGCCTCCCCCGGCGATTCGCTGCTGGGGCTGCCCGCGGGCCCGGTGCGGGGCAGGAGCCGGGGCCCTGCTTCCAGGCTCTCCGCAGAGGTCGGGATCAGCCGATCCCTGGCTGTGGGCGCATGGGGGGGCGAATCCGGCGGGGTGCGCAGGGTCGGAGAGGCGGAGCGATGGACGGGCAACATGGGTTTCGGGCGCAGGGCGTGCATTCGGAGGGGCCAAACCCCAGGCTAGCGGGCCGCGCCACGGCTGCGGGGCGGTGGAGCGAACCAGTAGGGCGCCATGCGAATGCATGCGAAGGCGGCGCGGTGGCCATGCCCGATGGCGCAAAAGTGACTGCGGCGCATCCGCACGGCTGAGCGATGCGCTGCTGCGCGAATCGAAGGCGCAGTACCGGATCACCGACCCGCAGGTCAGAATGCGCACTGCCGACGGCCGGATCACGGTGGCCCGGGGCATCGTCATCGAATCGATGAAGGTCGGTTCGTTCGAACTCGCGGGTGTGCCCGCCCTGGTGTGCGCCGACTGCGTTCCGCTGCTGGGGCAGGCGAGCCTGCGCAACTTCGACATGCAGTCCGCCCGCACGCAGGGGGTAGAGTTCCTGCTGCTGGCGAAGCGCGGAACCTAGGGCTCCCCGCTCCGTATTCTTTCAACCGGCCAACGGCCAGACAGTGCACAGAAAGCGCAAATGCCCAGCGAAGCAGAAAGCGTCCGGCGGACCATCATCGGCATCGATCTCGGAACCACCAACAGCCTCGTGGCGGTATGGAAGGACGGCCGCTCCGTCCTGATCCCCAATGCGCTGGGGGAGTTGCTGACGCCGTCCTGCGTGAGCCTGGACGAAGACGGCACCGTGCTGGTGGGGCGGGCGGCCATGGAGCGCCTGCAGACGCACCCGGAGCGCACGGCCGCGCATTTCAAGCGCTACATGGGCAGCGACCGGACGGTGGTGCTGGGGAACCGGGCCTTCCGCCCCGAGGAACTGTCGTCCCTGGTGCTGCGCGCCCTCAAGGCCGATGCCGAAGCCTTCCTGGGCGAGCCCGTGGACGAGGCCGTGATCACCGTGCCCGCCTATTTCTCGGACGCGCAGCGCAAGGCGACGCGTGCGGCCGGCGCGCTGGCCGGCCTGCGGGTCGAGCGCCTGCTGAACGAGCCCACGGCCGCGGCGCTGGCCTACGGGCTCCACCAGCGGGACACCGAGACCCGCTTCCTCGTCTTCGACCTGGGCGGTGGCACGTTCGATGTGTCCATCCTGGAGATGTTCGAGGGCGTGATGGAAGTCCGCGCCTCCGCGGGCGACAACTTCCTGGGGGGCGAGGATTTCCTGCAGGCACTGCTGAACCTGTTCTTCGAGCGCATGAAGCTGCCCGAGGCCCTGCGCAGGAACAGCCGGTTCATGCAGCGGCTCGTGGCGGCCGCGGAGCGCGCCAAGCGCGAGCTCAGCGAGCACCCCCGCGCCACGCTGGCGATCGAGCATGAGGGGCGGCGGCTGTCGATGGAGGTGGACGAGCCCCTGCTGGAGCAGGCCTGCGCCGCGCTGCTCAAGCAGCTGCGGCTGCCGGTCGAGCGCGCGCTGCGCGACGCCAACCTGCGCAGCGCCATGCTGGACAACGTGGTGCTGGCGGGCGGCGCCACGCGCATGCCGATGATCCGGCGGCTGGCGACGACGATGTTCGGCCGTTTCCCCGCCATCGACTTCAACCCCGACGAAGTGGTCGCCATGGGGGCCGCCATCCAGGCCGGCCTGAAGGCCAGGGACGCCGCGCTCAGCGAGGTGGTGATGACCGACGTGTCGCCCTATTCGCTCGGCGTGGCGGTGAGCAAGCGGTTGCCGGACGGAAGCTCCAGCCATGGCCATTTCGATCCCGTCATCGAGCGGAACACGACCGTGCCGGTCAGCCGCATGAAGAACTACATCCCCACCACCGAGGGCCAGTCCACCATCGATTTGCGCATCTACCAGGGCGAGTCACGCATGGTGCAGGACAACATCCATCTGGGAAATCTCCAGATCGATCTGCCCGGCGGGCCGCGCGGGGAGTCGGCGGTCGATGTGCGCTTCAGCTACGACGTGAATGGCCTCCTCGAGGTGGAAGCGGTCGTGTGCAGCACGCAGAAGAGATTCCGGGTGGTGATCGAGGGCAATCCGGGCCTGCTGACCGAGGCGGAGATCGCCGAGCGGCTGGAGGCGATGAGCGCGCTGAAGATCCACCCGCGCGATGCCATGGAAAACCGCACCGTGCTGGCGCGGGCCGAGCGGGTCTATGCGCAGTTGCGCGGCCCGGCCAGGGAGTGGCTGGCGGACCAGATCCTGCAGTTCGAGGCCGGGCTGGCGACGCAGGACGGCCGCATGGCAGCGCAGGCCCGGGCGCGCCTGGAGGAGCAGCTCGCGCACCTGGAGCGCAGCGGGGCCGTGCTCGGCGACGACCAGCCCTGAGCCGGGAGAACCGCATGGCGCCCCCCTTTCTCGCGCACCTCGGCCTGGACGCGGCAGCGGACGAGCGGGCCATCCGCAGGGCGTACGCGCAGCGGCTCAAACAGATCGACTCGCAGGCAGATCCCGGCGGATTCCAGGACCTGCGCCAGGCCTACGAGTCGGCCATGCACTGGTTCGCGGCCGGTGGCGCTCAGGCCGGCCCGGACGCCCCGGAGGCGGACGAACGGGAGCCGCAGGCGCTGCGGGCCGATGCGCGGGACGCGGACCCGCGCGCCGACGGAGTGCCGCGCGCGGCGCAGGCCGTGCCGGACATGCCGGACGCTCCCCAGCCGCATGCGCCGCCGGAGAGCGTGCCCGCCCCGGCCGTGCCGTGGGCCGCGCGCGATGAAGCGCTGCGCCGGGAGGCCGCGCGGGCCGCGGAAGCGTCTGCGCGGCAGGCCTTCGAGGACCTGCGCGCCATGCTGCCGAACGGGCCGCGCGGCGCGCACGCGAAGGTGCTGGCCTGGCTGCGGGCGGTGATGGACGGCGACCGGCTCGTGGACCTGGACGCACGCTTTCTCTTCGAGCGCGGCGTGGTGTCCCTGCTGGCGAACGGTTGGCACCCCGGCCACGAATACCTCTTCGGCCCGGCGATGGACTGCTTCGGCTGGCGCGGCGACCGCGGGCGGCTGGCGGACTTCGGGCGCAGCGGGGCCGTGGTCGCGGCGGCCATCGACGAGCTGGATTTCTACGACGCCCAGCCGAAGAGCGAGCGCATTCCGCAGCGCGACCTCATCCGGCGCCTGCGGGACGGCCGGAAGCCGCGCGCAGGTTTCCTGCTGCGCAACCTGCCCCTGGCCGAGCACCTCCTGCGGCTGTTCCCGCACTGGCTGCACCTGATCACGGACACGGGCAATGTCCAGCGCTGGAGCGCCTGGGCGCAGGCCATCCCCCGGTGGCGCCGCTGGCTGGCCTACACGCCGCCGGTTCGCCGGCCTTCCCCACCGAAGGCGGTGCGCACTTCTTCATGGAGTGTGCGCATCGGGTGGGTCTTCATGGGGATGCTCGTGCTGAGTGCGCTGCTGAGGCTGCTCAGCAACGCGCCGGGCCATCCCTCCGTGCCGGCGCAGGCCGGCCGCGTGCCATCCTCCGGCGCGATCCCGCACCTCGGGCCCGGGAGCCCGCCGCCGCAGGATGCGGTGGCCCTCACGGGGGTGGCGCCGGCGGTGCATGCCGCCCTCGCCGCGCCGCTGCGGCCGTCCTATCCGCCCTCCGCGCGGCGGCTGGGGCACGAGGGGCGCGTGGTCGTGTCCGCCGCCATCGGCACGGACGGCCAGGTGCGCAATGCGGCCGTGGACCAGGGCTCGGGCCACCAGGACCTCGACGATGCGGCGCTTGCGGCGGTGCGCAATGCCGTCTTCCTGCCCGCCAGGGACGCCATGGGCCTGCCCATGGCCAGCCGGTACCGCATTCCCGTCCAATTCAAGCTCTCCAGCGACGCGCCTGCGCCCGCGCCGCCGAGCCGCCCGCGCAGTTACGCCGAGCGGGTGCGCGACACCTTCCTGGCCCAGGTCCTCGTGCGGGACGACTTTCCCGGCAACCCCGTCGCCGAGGTCACGCTGCGGATGAACGCGCAGGGTGCCATCGAGAGCTACCGGCTCAGCCGGCCCAGCGGCAGCCAGGCCTGGGACGATGCCGTGGTGGCCGCCGTGCGGCGCGTGCCGCGCGTGCCCGCGGACGACAGCGGCAAGGTGCCGCCGGACATGGTCCTCAGCTTCCGCCCGAAACCCTGACGGCCGGCCGCGGGCGGGCGCCTGCCGCGCCGCGCCCCGCGCTCGATCCGCGCACCACCAGTTCGCCCTCCAGCACCACGCGCCGGGCCGGCCGTGCGGGGTCCTGCATGCGCTGCAGCAGCAGTTCCGCCGCCGTGCGGCCGATGTCGTAGGTGGGCTGGGCGACCGTGGTCACGTCGAGGGCGGGCAGCGCGGTCCAGTCGTTGTTGTCGAAACCGGCGATGCCGATGTCCTGCGGGGTGCGCAGGCCCGCGGCCTGCACGGCCTGCAGCGCACCGAGCAGCAGCAGGCCGTTGGTGGCCAGCAGCGCATCGGGGCGCTTGCCGGCGGCGGCCGAGAGCAGCTGCGCCGTGGTGCGCTCGCCCGCATCGCGCGTGGGCTCCACCCAGAGCGGTTGCGGCGCGATCCCGCGCGCGGCCAGCGCCTCGGCATAGCCCGCGTGGCGCTGCTGGCCGGTGGTGCTGTGCGTGCCGGCCAGCAGCGCGATGCGCTCGTAGCCCGACTGCAGCAGGTGCTCGGTGGCGCGGCGCGCCGCGGCGTGGTTGTCCAGCACCACGCGGTCCACGCGCGTGCCCTCCAGCGCGCGGTCCACCAGCACGAGCGGAAACGGCCAGGCCTCGGGGCGCAGGCGCTGCAGGCCCTCCATCGTGGGCGAGAGGATCACGCCGCTCGCCTGTTCGTCGGCCATCAGCTCCAGGTACGACTGCTCCTTGGCCGGGTTCTCGTCGCTGTTGCAGAGGATCAGCCGCAGGCCGTGCCGGTAGGCCATGTCCTCCACGGCGCGGCCCACGTCGGTGAAGAAGGGGCTGCGGATGTCCGAGACGATCAGCCCCACGAGCGAGGCGCGGCGCTGGCGCAGCCGGCGCGCCGCGAGGTTGGGGCGGTAGGCCAGTTCGGCGATGGCGCGCTCCACGCGCTCGCGCAGCGGCGCGCGCACGGCGCCTGGCGTGGTGAGCACGCGCGAGACGGTGGTGGTGGACACGCCGGCATGCTGCGCGACATCCTTGATGCTGGCCAATCCGGGCTCCTGGGCTGGGGATGGAAATGAAGGAAGAAAAAGGAGAGAAACGGGGCTGGCGGGGGCGGGCGATGCCCGGTGCCGAGGCGTCTCCAGCCATGGTAACGATTCCAGCCGCAGGCAGGCAAGTCGCGCATTCCCGGGGTGATGAAAAGCGGGGAGGTCACCCGAGGCGACCTCCCAGGAGTGCAATCCTTGACACGGAACACGCTAAGGCATAGGGGTTTTCCCGATCGCTCTCCGGGGAAAGGCCGCCTGCCGGCTTGCCCCCGGGCGGATCGCCATTCCATAATCGGTTCTGGAATCGATACCAAAACTTCAGGAGACAGTGCCCATGTCCACCATTCCGGTCGAGGTCCGCCTGGGAGCGGCCCCGCACAACCGCGAGGACGCGGTGCGCGCCGCCGGCGCGCTGCTGGCGCAGGCCGGCCACATCCAGCCCGCCTATGTCGACAGCCTGCTGCAGCGCGAGAAGGTGGCCAACACCTTCCTCGGCGAAGGGCTGGCCATTCCGCACGGCATGGTGGAAGACAAGCACCTCGTGCGCCGCACGGGCCTGGCGGTGCTGCAGGTGCCCGCCGGCGTGCGCTGGGGCGACGATGCCAAGCAGGCGCGGCTGGTGGTGGCCATCGCAGCGGCGTCTGACGAGCACATCCAGGTGCTGCGCCGGCTCACGCGCGTGATGCGCGACGGTGCGCTGATGGACCGGCTGGCGACCACGGGCGACGCGGCGGACATTGTGCGCGCGCTCACGGCCGATGCGCCGGCGGGCGGTGCGGACGGCGGCGCGCAGGCCGCGGCGCTGGAGGATTTTCCGCTGGGGCGCGATCTGTCCCTCAACTACCCGAGCGGGCTGCATGCGCGGCCGGCCGGCGAATGGGCGCGCGTGGCCGGCCGCTTCCAGGCGCGCGTGCACGTGCGCTGCGGCGACACGGTGGCCGATGCCAAGAGCGTGGCCGCGCTGCTGGGCCTGGGCGCGGGGCGCGGCGCGCAGCTGCGGCTGTCGGCGCAGGGGCCCGATGCGTCGGCGGCGCTCTCCACGCTGCACGCCACCATCGTGCGGCTGGGCGACGAGGAGGCGCGGCAGGCCGAGCTGTCGGCCGCGCGGCAGGCCCAGGCGCAGGGCCTGGGGCGCGAGTTGGGCGACTGGCAGCCTGCGGCGCGGCACACCTTCACGGGCATCGCGGCCAGCCCGGGCCTCGTGGTGGGCACGCTGGTGCTCGCGGGCGAAACCGCGCTGGAGGTGGACGACCGCTTCACCTCGGTGGCCGCCGAGGCCGGCGCGCTGGACCGCGCGCTCGCCGCCGCACAGGCGCAACTGGAACGACTGGCTGCCGACGCACGCGGCGCGGGCCGGGCCGAGCAGGCGGGCATCTTCGGCGCGCACCAGGGCCTGCTGCAGGACGCCGAGCTGCTGCAGGCCGTGAGCCGCGCGGTGGTGCAGCGCCATGGCGCCGCCTGGGCGTGGCGCCATGCGCTGAACGAGCGCGTGGCCGCGCAGCGCGCGCTGCCCGACGCCACGCTGGCCGCGCGCGCAGCCGACCTGCAGGACGTGGGCGAGCGCGTGCTGCGCCACCTGCTGGGCCGCGGCGACGAGGGCGGCGCAGGCCCCGCGGGCGATGCCTGGCCCGACGACGCCATCCTGCTGGCCGACGACATCTCGCCTTCGGTGGCCGCGCAGATCGACACCACGCGCGTGCGCGGCTTCTGCACCGCGCGCGGCGGGCCCACGGCGCACACGGCCATCCTGGCGCGCGCGCTCGGCCTGCCGGCCGTGGTGGCCGCCGGCCCGGGCGTGCTGCCCGCGCAGGAAGGCGCCGCGGGCCCTGCCCTGGCCGGCGCGGTGGCCATCCTGGACGGCTACCGCGGGCGCCTGTACGTGGCGCCCAGCGAGACCGCGCTGGTCGAGGCGCGCGAGCGCATGGAGCGCCTGGCGCGGCGGCAGGAGGCCGAGGCGCGCACGCGCCGTGAGCCTGCCACCACCACCGACGGCCACACGGTGGAGATCGCCGCCAACGTGAACCGCGCCGACCAGGCCGCCAAGGCGCTGGAGGCCGGTGCCGAGGGCGTGGGCCTGATGCGCACCGAGTTCCTCTTCCTCGAACGCGACACCGTGCCGGACGAGGACGACCAGTACGAGGCCTACCGCGCCATGGCCGAGGCGCTGCAGGGCCGGCCGCTGGTGGTGCGCACGCTCGACATCGGCGGCGACAAGCGCGTGCCGCACCTCGACCTGCCGGTGGAGGACAACCCCTTCCTCGGCGTGCGCGGCGCGCGCCTCGCGCTGCGGCGCGACGACCTGCTGGTGCCGCAGCTGCGCGCGCTCTACCGCGCCGCGCGCCACGGCCCGCTGCAGGTGATGTTCCCGATGATCAGCACCGTGGAGGAAGTGCGCACGCTGCGCGCGCGCATGGAAGCCGTGCGCGCCGAGCTGCAGGCGCCCGCCGTGCCGGTGGGCATCATGATCGAGGTGCCCTCGGCGGCGCTGATCGCCGACCGGCTCGCCGCGCACGTGGATTTCTTCTCGATCGGCACCAACGACCTCACCCAGTACGTGCTGGCCGTGGACCGCCAGCACCCCGAGCTGGCCGGCATGGCCGACAGCCTGCACCCGGCGGTGCTGCGCCTCGTGGAGCGCACGGTGGCCGGCGCGCGGCTGCACGGCCGCTGGGTGGGCGTGTGCGGCGGGCTCGCGGGCGAGCCGCTGGGCGCGGCGCTGCTCACGGGCCTGGGCGTCCAGGAGCTGAGCATGAGCACCGGCGACATCGGCACCGTCAAGGCGCTGCTGCGCCGCCACGCGCTGGCCGAGCTGCAGGCCCTGGCGCGCCGCGCGCTGGAGGCGGACACCGCCGACGAAGTGCGCGCGCTGGGCGCGGAGCTGCGCCCCGCCGCCGAATGACCGGAGGTTTGCATGTCATTTGCTATAAAAGTAATAGCTAACTATTCAATGAAATCGGCGGCATCAGCCGCTTTTCTTTCCAACCTTCCGGAGGTGTGCCATGGCTGAGCCATCCATTGCCCGCGTCTTCACCGTCATGCTCAACCCGGCCATCGACCACACGGTGCGCGTGACCGCGCTGGTGCCGGGCAGCGTGCACCGCGCGCTGGGCCAGCAGGTGGAGGCCGGCGGCAAGGGCGTGGGCGTGGCGGCCGTGCTGGCGGCGCTGGGCGTGCCCGTCACGGCCACGGGCTGGCTGGGCGCCGACAACGATGCCGTGTTCACCGAAGCCTTCGCCGCGCGCGGCATCGCCGACGGCATGCTGCGCCTGCCGGGCGCCACGCGCACCAACATCAAGATCGCCGATGCCGGGCGCGGCGACTCCACCGACATCAACCTGCCGGGCCTGGCGCTGGCGCCCGAAGCCCTGGCGCGGGCCGAGGCCGACCTGTGCGCGCTGCTCCAGGCGCAGGTGCGCGCGGGCGACTGGTGCGAGCTGGCCGGCAGCCTGCCGCCCGGTGCGGATGCGGCCGTGTGGGAGCGCCTGGCGCGCGCCCTGGCCGCGCGCGGCGCGCACCTGGCCATCGACACGGGCGGCGCGGTGCTGGGGCAGCTGCTGCGCGCGCTGGCCGATCCGGCGCGCGGCGCCGTGGTGCCGGTGGCCTTCATCAAGCCCAACCGGGCCGAACTGGAAGAGCTGGCCGGCCGCGCGCTGCCCACGCTTGCCGGGGTGGCCGGTGCCGCGCGCGCGCTCTGCCGCGACCACGGCGTGCGGCAGGTGGCCGTGTCGCTGGGCGGCGAGGGAGCGGTGATCGCCACCGCCGCCGACTGTTGGCATGCCGCCGCGCCGCGCGTGCCCGTCGCCACGACGGTGGGCGCCGGCGATGCGCTCGTGGCCGGCACGCTCGCCGCTCTGTCGCAGGGCCGGCCCCTGCCCGGCGCCGCCACCTTCGGCATGGCCTGCGCGGCCGCGCGCATCCAGCGCATCGCGCCGGGCCTGCCGCCGCGCGCCGAGGTCGATGCGCTGGCCGCCGCCATCGCGGCCACGCCGCTGTAAAGCAACACAGGAGACATTCCCATGGCCCAACTCATCGCCATCGCCGCCAGCCGCTCCGGCCCGGCGCACAGCTTCCTGGTGGCCGAAGCGCTGCGCGCCGCCGCGGGGGCGCTCGGCCACCGCATCGCGCTCAGCGTGCACAGCAGCCTGGGCACGCAGGGCGGCTTCAGCGACACCGAACTGGCGGGCGCCGCGGTGGTCATCGTCGCCGCCGACATGGCGGTGGACCGCCAGGACCTGCTGGGCACGGCCACCGCGCCCGTGCACGAGGCCTCCCCCGCCGACGTGCTCGCCGATGCGGAGCGCGTGGTGCGCAGCGCGCTGGCGCGCGCGGGCGGGCCGGCAGCCGTGCCCGCGGCCGCGGCTGCCGCGACCACCTCCGCCGGTGCCGGCGGCGCGCCCGACGGGCCGCTGCGCATCGTCGCCATCACCTCCTGCCCCACGGGCGTGGCGCACACCTTCATGGCGGCCGAGGCGCTGGAGCAGGGCGCCCGCGCGCTGGGCCATGCGATCAAGGTGGAGACACAGGGCTCCGTGGGCGCGCAGAACGCGCTCACGCCCGAAGACATCGCTGCGGCCGACCTCGTCGTGATCGCGGCCGACACGCAGGTGAACCGCGACCGCTTCGCGGGCAAGCGGCTGCACGCCACGGGCACCAAGGCCGCCATCCACGATGCGGCCGCCGTGATCGCCGAGGCGCGTGCGCGCGCCGCCGTCTGGGGCGCCAGCGCCAGCACGGATGGCGCTGGCGCAGCGGGCCCGGCCCCCGCGCGGCGCGAATCCGCAGGGGCCTACAAGCACCTGATGACGGGCGTGTCGTTCATGCTGCCCTTCGTGGTGGCGGGCGGCCTGCTGATCGCGCTGGCCTTCGCGCTCGGCGGCATCTACGTGTACGACGACGCGCACAAGGGCACGCTCGGCTGGGTGCTGTTCCAGGTGGGCGCCAAGGCGGGCTTCGCGCTCATGCTGCCGGCGCTGGCGGGCTACATCGCCTATTCCATCGCCGACCGGCCCGGCATCGCGCCCGGCATGATCGGCGGCCTGCTCGCGGGCACCGTGGGCGCGGGCTTCCTGGGCGCCATCGCGGCGGGGTTCATCGCGGGCTACGCGGTGCACTGGCTCAACCGCTTCATCCGCCTGCCGCGCGGGCTGGAGGGCCTGAAACCCGTGCTGATCCTGCCGCTGCTGGGCGCGGCCATCGTGGGCGTGCTCATGATGATGGTGATCGGCACGCCCATGGCCGCGGTGATGGGCGCGCTCACCGAATGGCTCAAGGGCCTGCAGACCGGCAGCGCGGTGCTGCTGGGCATCGTGCTCGGCGGCATGATGGCCGTGGACATGGGCGGGCCGGTCAACAAGGCGGCCTACGTTTTCTCGACCACGCTGATCGCGAGCGGCGTGGCCAACCCCATGGCCGCCACCATGGCGGCCGGCATGACGCCGCCGCTGGGCATCGCCATCGCCTGCTGGCTGTTCCGGACCCGCTTCTCGGCCGAGGAGCGCGAGGCCTCCAAGGCCTCGGCCGTGCTGGGGCTGGCTTTCATCACCGAAGGCGCCATCCCCTTCGTGGCGCGCGACCCGCTGCGCGTGATCCCGGCCTGCGTGCTGGGCTCGGCCGTGGCGGGCGGCCTCTCGATGGCCTGGAACATCGGCCTGCAGGCGCCGCACGGCGGGGTCTTCGTGCTGGCCATCCCGAACGCGGTCAACCACGTGCTGCTCTACGCGGCCGCGATCGCCGCCGGCTCGGTGGTGACGTCGCTGGCGCTGGGGCTGTTCAAGAAGAAGCTGCCGGCGGCCGCGGCGGCCGCGGCGGCCTGAGGAGGACGAGGCGGGGGGGCCGGCCGGCCTCCGGAGCGCTATTTACGGCCGCGCCGCGCGCCGGTCTCGCTCACGCGGTAGGTGCCGCCGGGCTCCACGCGCACGGTGAAGGTGCGCAGGCGGTCGTCCTCGTCGTGCTCGTAGCGCGCCTTCACGGTGACCTCGATGGCCCCACCCCGGGCGCGGCACTGCACCGAGTCGAACCGGTACTGGCCGTGGTCGTCGTTCAATTCCGGAAAGGCGAGGGTCCGCGCAACGCGGGAAGGGGCGCCCTGCAGCGGATCGGTGACCCATTGCACATACAGTTCGCTGCCTGCATCTTCGTGCACGTTGGCCTCCACCACGCGGTAGCTGCCCTGTCGGGACGCCTGCGTCCACTGGCCGCATGCGAGCACCTGGCGGATGGCGGTGGGCAGGGCCTCCACCTGGGGCCGCATCCAGGAATCGGCGGCGTGGGCGGGTGCAAGCGCAGCCACCAGGGCTGCGAGGGCGAGTGGTCTGGCGTGCCGTTTCACCATGGTGCCTTGCTCCTTTCGGTTCCGTTCTTCAAGCGATTTCGCTGTTTCCAAGAGGTTTCCCGGTGCGCCTTGGCCCCGCCCGGCCCGCCAGGGTCATGCGTCCGGTGCATCCAGCCGACACAGGCACCCGCGCCCGCGGCGCTTGGCCTCGTACAGGGCGGCGTCGGCGCGCGCCATCACATCCGACAGGTGGGTGGCGGCGGGTGTGGGTGCATGCCAGTCGAGCGTGGTGGCGCCCGCGCTGTAGCCGATGGTGAAGCCCAGGGTCGCGGGGCCTTCGGCGGCCAGGCGCGCCCGCAGGCGGCGGTCGAAGTGCCCGGCCGCGTCCATGCCGGGTTCGTGCGAGAGCAGCACGCCGAACTCCTCGCCGCCCATGCGCGCCACGATGTCGCTGGCGCGCGCCGTCTCGCGCAGCAGCCGCGCGAACAGCACCAGCGCACGGTCGCCCGCGGCATGGCCGTGCGCGTCGTTGACCTGCTTGAAATGGTCCACGTCCACCATGAGCGCGGTGAGCGGCTGGCGCTGGCGCAGCGCGTGGGCGAGCATCGCGCGGCCCTGGCTGTCGAAGCCGCGGCGGTTCAGCAGGGCCGTGAGCGCGTCGGTGGTGGCCAGGGCGCGCAGCTTCTCCTCGGCCTCGGTGCGCCAGGCCACGAGCAGCGCGACCATGCCGAGCACCAGCGTGGCGTTGGCCGCGAGGGCGGAGCCGATGTTCACGGGGTGGGGCGTGCGAAAGCTCGGATAGGCATCGGTGAAGGCGCCCAGCACGCCGCGCGCCGCCGTGAACCCGGCCATGGTGACCAGGCACGCGCACAGCAGCAGCCGCCAGCGCAGCGGCGAGGGCCGCAGCGGCGCGAAGGTGGCGCGGGCCACGGTGGCGATCAGCACCGCCAGCAGCAGGTTCGACCAGCCCACGCGGAAGGCGTAGTGCCCGAACCCCAGCGTGTAGCCCAGCGGGATCGCAGCCGCCAGCCAGGGCAGCCAGCGTTGCCCGGGGCGCGGCCCCAGCCATTCCGACAGTGCCGCGAACAAGGCCCACTGGGCCGCGGCCGTGCAGGCGATGGAGAGGGTGGAGAGCGCCTGGTCCCAGGCATGCGAGGACGCGATGATGGCCGCCCACGACAGCGCCTGCAGCCCGATGCTCGCCTGCGCGCAGCGCGCGGCCCGGCTCACGCCACGGCCCATGATGAGCGGCAGCGCCAGCGAGAGCATGAGCAGGTTGGTGGCCGTGACGGCCAGCAGCGTGACGAAATCCAGCGCCATGGGGCCGGGCGGATGTGCGGGGAGGGCGCGCGCCAGCGGGCGGCTGCGCGCCGCCGGGGCTACTGGAAGGCCACTTCCGCGAAGCTGCGCAGCTTGCGGCTGTGCAGCCGGCTCACGCCGCCCGCGCGCAGGATGTCGATGGCGCGCATGCCGATGCGCAGGTGCTGGTCCACGCGCTCGCGGTAGAAGTGGTTGGCCATGCCGGGCAGCTTGATCTCGCCGTGCAGCGGCTTGTCGGACACGCACAGCAGCGTGCCGTAGGGCACGCGGAAGCGAAAGCCGTTGGCCGCGATGGTGGCGCTCTCCATGTCCAGCGCCACGGCGCGGCTCTGGCTGAAGCGGCGCTGGGGCATGTTGTCGGGCAGCAGCTCCCAGTTGCGGTTGTCGGTGCTGGCCACGGTGCCGGTGCGCATGAAGCGCTTGAGGTCGGCCTCGGGCACCTGGGTGACGTCGGCCACGGCCTGCTGCAGCGCGAGCTGGATCTCGGCCAGCGCCGGGATCGGCACCCACAGCGGCAGTTCCTCGTCGAGCACGTGGTCCTCGCGCACGTAGGCGTGGGCCAGCACGTAGTCGCCCAGCTGCTGGCTGTTGCGCAGGCCCGCGCAGTGGCCCAGCATCATCCAGGCGTGCGGGCGCAGCACGGCGATGTGGTCGGTGATGGTCTTGGCGTTGGACGGCCCCACGCCGATGTTGACCATGGTGGTGCCGCTGCGGTCCGCGCGCACCAGGTGGTAGGCGGGCATCTGCGGCAGCCGGGGCGGCGGCAGGCCGAGCTCGTCGCCGGCCTGCGGGGGCAGGCCCGTGCGGCGCGTGACGACGTTGCCGGGTTCGATGAAGGCGATGTATTCGCTGTCGGGCCTGGCCATCTCGGCATGGCCCAGGCGCACGAACTCGTCGATGTAGAACTGGTAGTTGGTGAACAGCACGAAGTTCTGGAACCACTCGGGCGCCGTGCCCGTGTAGTGGCGCAGGCGGTGCAGCGAATAGTCCACGCGCGGCGCGGTGAAGAGCGACAGCGGCTGCGCCTCGCCGGGGCGCGGGCTCCAGGTGCCGTTGGCGATGCCGTCGTCCATGGCGGCCAGGTCGGGCAAATCGAACACGTCGCGCATGAGCATGCGGCGCTGGGCGGAGAGCGATCCCTCGATGTGGTCGTGCTCGGCGAACGAGAAGTGGATCGGGATGGGCTGGTTGCCGATGCCCACCTCCAGCTCGACGTTGTGGCTGGCGCGCAGCAGGCGGAACTGCTCGGCGTAGTAGCGCGCGAACAGGTCGGGCCGGGTGAGCGTGGTCTCGTAGCGGCCGGGGCCTTCGACGAAGCCATAGGCGAGTTGCGTGGCCGCGCGCGCCACGGTGCTGGTCTGCACCCGCACGAAGGGGTAGAAGGCCCGCACGTGGCCGTTCGGCGTCTCGCCCGCCACGAAGCGCTGCATGGCCTCGCGCAGGTGGCCGATCTGCTGCTGGTAGATGCGCTGCACCTGCGCCAGGGCGTCGGCGGGGTCGGTGTGGAAGGTGGGCTCGGTGAATTCTGGGATCTGGGCCATGGGCGTATTGTCCACGCCCCGCGTGGCACCGGCCGCGGCGGCCGGGCCGGGATAATCGCGCCCATGCAATCCTCTTCCCCCTCCCAGGCCGCCGCCCCGGCCGCGCCCGCCGGTTTCGACACGCTCGGGCTCGCCCCCGAGTCGCTGGCCAACCTGCGGCAGCTCGGCTATGACCGCATGACGCCCATCCAGGCGGCCAGCCTGCCGCCCGCCCTGCTGGGCCGCGACCTGATCGCCCAGGCCAGCACCGGCAGCGGCAAGACGGCCGCCTTCGGCCTCGCGCTGCTGGAGCGCCTGAACCCGCGCCGCTTCGCGGTGCAGGCGCTGGTGCTGTGCCCCACGCGCGAGCTGGCCGACCAGGTCACGGCCGAGATCCGCCGCCTGGCCCGCGCGCAGGAAAACATCAAGGTGGTCACGCTCTGCGGCGGCGTGCCGCTGCGCGGGCAGGCCGCCAGCCTGGAACACGGCGCGCACGTGGTCGTGGGCACCCCCGGCCGCGTGATGGACCACCTGGAGCGCGGCACGCTCTCGCTCGACGCGCTCGCCACCTTCGTGCTCGACGAGGCCGACCGCATGCTCGACATGGGCTTCTTCGACGACATCGCCCAGGTGGCGCGGCAGTGCCCGGCCGCGCGGCAGACGCTGCTGTTCTCGGCCACCTACCCCGAGGGCATCGAGCGCATCGCGCGGCAGTTCATGAAGGAGCCCCAGCGCATCGCCGTGCAGGCCCAGCATGCCGCGGGCAAGATCGTGCAGCGCTGGTACGAGGTGGAGGAGCGCCAGCGCCTGCACGCCGTCTCGCAGCTGCTGAACCATTTCCGGCCCGAATCCACCATCGCCTTCTGCAACACCAAGCAGCAGTGCCGCGACCTGGTGCAGGTGCTGCGCGCGCAGGGCTTCAGCGCGCTGGCGCTCTACGGCGAGCTGGAGCAGCGCGAGCGCGACCAGGTGCTGGTGCAGTTCGCCAACCGCAGCTGCAGCGTGCTGGTGGCCACCGACGTGGCCGCGCGCGGCATCGACATCGCGCAGCTGCAGGCCGTGGTCAACGTGGACGTGACGCCCGACCCGGAGGTGCACATCCACCGCATCGGCCGCACGGGCCGCGCCGACGCCGAGGGCCTGGCGCTCAGCCTCGCGAGCCTGCCCGAGATGGGCAACGTGGGCAAGATCGAGGTGCTGCAGGGCCGCCCGTCGGAGTGGTTCCCCCTGGCGGACCTGGCCCCCGCGCCCGGCGGGCCGCTGGTGCCGCCGATGGCCACCATCCAGATCGTCGGCGGGCGCAAGGAAAAGATCCGCGCGGGCGACGTGCTGGGCGCGCTCACGGGCGAGATGGGCTTCGCGCGCGAGCAGGTGGGCAAGATCAACGTGAACGAGTTCTCCACCTATGTGGCCGTGGAGCGCGGCATCGCCCGCCAGGTGGCGCAGCGCCTCTCGGCCGGTCGCGTGAAGGGCAAGACCGTGAAGGCGCGGCTGGTCGAAGACGACGAGTGACGCCGCGCCGCGCACTGCCGCCGTTGGCGGGGGTGCGCCGGCCGCCAGCCGCCAGTGCCCGTGGGGCAGAATCGCCGCAGACCCCTCCGCGCCGGCCATGCCCCCGATCCCCTCCGCCACCTCCGCCCGCCGTCCCGTCCCCACCTGCCGTACCTGCCGTACCTGCCGGGTGGCCGTGGAGGGCTGCGCATGACGCCGCTGCCGCCGCGCACGCTGCTGTGGACCTCCGTCGCCGTGGCGGTGGTCACCATCTTGCTCAAGGGCACGGCCTGGTACCTCACGGGCTCGGTGGGGCTGCTGTCGGATGCGCTGGAATCGTTCGTGAACCTCGCGGGCGCGGTCTTCGCGCTGATGATGGTCACGGTGGCGCAGCGCCCGGCCGATGGCGGCCACCCGTTCGGCCACCACAAGGCGGAATATTTCTCGTCGGGCTTCGAGGGCATCCTGGTGCTGGGCGCGGCGCTGGCGATCCTCTGGGCGTCGGTACACCGCCTGTTCGCGCCCGCGCCCATCTCGCAACTGGGCTGGGGGCTGGCGCTGTCGGTGGCCAGCTCGGCGCTCAACGGCCTGCTCGCCTGGCTCATGCTGCGCTCGGCGCGCGCGTACCGCTCGGCGGCGCTGGAGGGCGATGCGCGCCACCTGCTCACCGACGTGTGGACCTCGGCCGGCGTGGTGGTGGGCATTCTGGGCGTGCTGGCCACGGGCTGGCTCTGGCTCGACCCGGTGGTGGCCATCCTGGTGGCGCTCAACATCGCCCGCGAGGGCGGGCGGCTCGTCTGGCGGGCCTCGCAGGGCCTCATGGACGAGGCGCTGGAGCCGCCCGAGCGCGCGGCCATCGACGGCGCGCTGGCGGCCTTCGCGCGGCAGCAGCCCGGCGTGCGCTTCGACCACGTGGCCACGCGCCGCGCGGGCCAGCGCCGCCACGTGGCGCTGCACCTGCACGTCCCCGGCGACTGGAGCCTCTCCGAGGCCGCGCGGCTGCGCGCCGCCGTGGAGCGCGCGCTGGTGGACGCCGTGCCCGGCCTGCGCGCCACCATCGAACTGCTGCCCACCGGCATGGAGGCCGTGGCCACCCCCATGGCGGAATACGGGCCCGGCAGCGGAAGCGGACACGGGCCCGCCCAGGGCCGCAATATCCCCCAAAACCCCCAGGACCGCGAGGACCCCCGGACATGATGAGCGTGCTGCAGCGCGTGCGCGAGGCGCGCGTGGAGATCGATGGCGAGACCGCGGGCCGCATCGGCGCGGGCCTGCTGGTGCTGGTGTGCGCCGAGCGCGGCGACACCGAGGCCGAGGCCGACCGCCTGCTGGACAAGCTGCTGAAGCTGCGCATCTTCCAGGACGAGGCCGGCAAGATGAACCGCAGCGTGCAGGACATCGGCGGCGGCCTGCTGCTGGTGAGCCAATTCACCCTGGCGGCCGATACGCGCGGGGGCAACCGCCCGAGCTTCACGCAGGCGGCCGCGCCGGACGACGGCCGGCGCCTCTACGACCACTTCGTGGCCCGCGCCCGCGCGCTGCACCCCGAGGTGGCCACCGGTCGCTTCGCGGCCGAGATGCAGGTGCACCTGGTCAACGACGGGCCGGTGACGATCCCGCTGCGGATCGAGCCCAGGCCCGAAGCCGTTGTGCTACCAAAAACATAGCAAACTATCGAATGGATCCGGCGGCATGGGGCATGAAACACCCTGGATGCTGCCGCCATGGGGCCCGCAGGGCCTGCGGGGCAGGGCGCGGCGCTTTCAGTCCGCGTACGGGTCCGGGAACCCCAGCTCCTGCAGGATGGCCGTCTCGTAGGCCTCCATTTCGTCGGCGTCCTCGGCGCTGGTCTCGTGGTCCCAGCCCTGGGCGTGCAGCGTGCCGTGCACGAGCAGGTGGGCGTAGTGCTCGCGCAGGTCCTTGTTCTGCTCGCGCGCCTCGCGCTCGACCACGGGGGCGCAGAGCACGAGATCGGCGGCCACCACGGGTTCCTGCGCGTAGTCGAAGGTGAGCACGTTGGTGGCGTAGTCCTTCTGGCGGTACTCGCGGTTGAGCGCCTGGCCCTCGTCGGCATCGACGATGCGCACGGTGATCTCGGCGTCGGTGGCGAGCGCGTGGCGGATCCAGCGGGACACGGCATGGCGGGGCAGGGCGTCGCGGTGGGCCTGCACCCCGGCGAACCGGGCGAACTGCAGTGAAAGGTTGAGCTGATTCAGTGCCATTTTGGCTTCATGCCGTCGGATTCATTGAATAGTTTGCTATTAAAAATATAGCAAATGGGCGATGTCATGCCGCGCCGGACCGGCTGCTGCGCTGTGCGTCGTAGGCGTCCACGATGCGTGCCACGAGCGGGTGGCGCACCACGTCGGCGCTGGTGAAGCGCGTCACGGCGATGCCCTTGACGCGCTTGAGCACGCGCTCGGCGTCGATGAGCCCGCTCATCGCTCCCTTGGGCAGGTCGATCTGGCTCACGTCGCCGGTCACCACCGCCCGGGCGCCGAAGCCGATCCGCGTGAGGAACATCTTCATCTGCTCGGGCGTGGTGTTCTGCGCCTCGTCGAGGATCACGAAGGCGTTGTTGAGCGTGCGCCCGCGCATGAAGGCGAGCGGCGCGATCTCGAGCGCGTTGCGCTCGAACGCCTTCACCACGCGCTCGTAGCCCATCAGGTCGTAGAGCGCGTCGTAGAGCGGCCGCAGGTAGGGGTCGACCTTCTGCGCCAGGTCGCCGGGCAGGAAGCCCAGGCGCTCGCCGGCCTCCACGGCCGGACGCGTGAGCACGATGCGCTGCACGGCGCTGCGCTCCAGCGCATCGACGGCGCAGGCCACGGCCAGGTAGGTTTTGCCGGTGCCGGCCGGGCCGATGCCGAAGGTGATGTCGTGGCTGGCGATGTTGTCCAGGTACACGCCCTGCGTGGGCGTGCGCGCGCGCAGGTCGGCGCGGCGCGTGGCCAGCACGGGGGCGCCGTCCGGCGCATCGCGCATGGCGCTGTCGCCGGCCAGCATGAGCTGCACGTGCTCTTCGCTCACGGGGCGGTCCGCGATCTCATAGATGGCCTGCAGCAGCTCCATCGCCTGGGTGGCGCGCGCCTTCGGGCCGTCCACCTTGAACTGCTCGTGCCGGTGCGCGATGCCCACGGAGAGGGCGGCCTCGATGGTGCGCAGGTGGGCATCGGCCGGGCCGCACAGGTGCGCAAGCCGGGTGTTGTTGAGTGGGGTGAAGGTGTGGCGCAGGATCACGCGGATAATTCCGGTTGGACAGAAGTGGGACAGACGCAGGACAGAAACAGGACAACGATGATAGGCAAACTCACCGGCACGCTGCTGGAGAAAAACCCGCCCGAGGTGCTGGTGGACTGCCACGGCGTGGGCTACGAGGTGCAGGTGCCCATGAGCACCTTCTACAACCTGCCCGCCGTGGGCGAGCGCGTGCAGCTGCTCACGCAGTTCATCGTGCGCGAGGATGCGCAGCTCCTCTACGGCTTCGGCAGCGCGCCGGAGCGACAGGCGTTCCGCGAACTCATCAAGATCTCGGGCGTGGGGCCGCGCACGGCGCTCTCCATCCTCTCGGGCATGGGGGTGGACGACCTGGCGCAGGCGGTGTCGCTGCAGGAGGCCGGGCGCCTCGTGAAGGTGCCGGGCATCGGCAAGAAGACGGCCGAGCGCCTGCTGCTGGAGCTCAAGGGCAAGCTCGGCGCCGACATCGGCGTGCGGCCCGAGGCCGCGAGCGACGCGCAGGCCGACATCCTGCAGGCCTTGCTGGCGCTGGGCTACAACGACAAGGAAGCCGCCGCCGCGCTCAAGGCCCTGCCGAAGGACGTGGGGGTGAGCGAGGGGATCAAGCTGGCGCTCAAGGCGCTGGCGAAATGACGCGGCCCGGCCGGGCGCACGCAGCGGCGGTGGTGCCGCAGCGCGCGCCACGGGCGGGCATCCAGGGGCGTGCCCGGCGTGCTTTCACGGCGCCGTGGCACAGTAGTCGGCAAGGGCGGTGCGGGGTGCCCGCCCGGAAAAAGGCAATGACGGGGAAACGATCCATGACATTCGGCACAACGGGGATTCGATCGATGGTCCTGCTGGGGGCGGCAGCGCTCCTGGCGGCCTGCGGCGGTGGCGGCGGCAGCGATGCCGCCCAGGCGGCCTCGGCCGCACCGGCGGCGGCCGAGGCGCGGGCGGTGGTCTACCAGGTGGCGTCGCTCCAGCAGCCCGCCGACGCCGTGCAGGACACGGTGCGGGTGAAGGACCTGGCCGCGCGCGCCGCGGTGGTTCCCGCGCGCGTGGCGCTGGGCCCGCTGGTCCAGCAGAAGGATGCCGCCGCGGCCTCGGGCCCCGGCGCGCGCCAGATCGGGAGCGTGCGCCCGGTCGGCGACACCGGCACGGTCGCGGACACCGCCCAGCGCCTGCGCTGGACGGCCACGCCGGCCGGCGGCCTGGTGGCGGCGATCAGCTTTGCCGCCGAGGATGCGCATGGCCTGCGCCTGGGCGTGCTGGTGAAGGCGCTGCCGGGCGGTGCGATGCTGCGCGTCTACAGCCAGAGCAGCCCGTCGGCGGTGCTCGAGATCTCGGGGCAGGAAGTGCTGCAGTCCATCGACCGCAACGTCGCCTCGGGGGACACGTCCGATGCGGCGCGCACGTGGTGGACACCCGACACCGGCGGCAACGAAGCCACGCTGGAGATCGAGCTGCCGCCCGGCACGCCTGCCAGCGCGCTGCAGGTCTCGGTGCCGCGCCTCTCGCACATCTATGCCGACCTCTCGCTGCCGACGGCCGAGGAAGCCGAGCAGGTGAAGATCAACGAGTCCGGCTCCTGCAACCTGGACTCCACCTGCTATGACGACTACGCCAGCCAGCGCAACGCCGTGGCCCGCATGGTCTTCGTGCGCGACGACGGCAACGCCTACGTGTGCACGGGCACGCTGCTGAACGACCGCGACGGCAGCCGCACGCCGTACTTCATCTCGGCCAACCACTGCTTCTCCACGCAGACGGTGGCGTCCACGCTGCGCACCGACTGGTTCTACCGCTCGCCCAGCTGCAACAGCCGGACCCTGTCGGCCAGCACCGTGGCCCGCAACGGCGGCGCCACGCTGCTCTACGCCAGCACCAATTCCGACACGCTGTTCCTGCGCCTGAACGAGACGCCGCCGGCCGGCGCGGTGTTCGCCGCCTGGAACGCCGGTTCCCAGGCCCTGGGCACGGCGGCGGCGGGCATCCACCATCCGCGCGGCGACCTGCAGAAGATTGCGTTCGGCAACATCGCCGCGCTCAGCGCGTGCAGTGCCCTGACCGGCTCCAGCACCTCGTTCTCCTGCAGCGGAACGTCGGGCAACTACTACCGCGTGAACTGGACGCAGGGCGTGACCGAGGGCGGCAGCAGCGGCTCGGGCCTCTTCGTGAACGGCGCGCTGGTCGGCACGCTCTATGGCGGCAGCGTCACCTGCACCGCGCGCAACGGCTCCGACTATTACGGCCGCTTCGACGTGGCCTACAACGCCGCGCTGCAGCAGTGGCTCTCGCCGGCCACCAGCGCCAGCGGGCGCGCCGCGATCTACCGCTTCTTCAACGGCAGCACGGGCGCGCACTTCTACACGTCGAACGCCGCCGAGCGCGATTTCGTGCAGCAGACCTACCCGGCCTTCAGCTACGAGGGCGTGGCCTTCTACGCCTATGCCAACGCCACGGCGGGGCAGAGCGCGGTGTACCGCTTCTTCAACACGGGCAACGGCGCGCACTTCTACACGATCGACGCGGGCGAGCGCGATTTCGTGCGGGCCACCTACCCCGCGTTCCAGTACGAGGGCCCCGCGTGGTATGCCCAGACGGCCACCGGCAACGGCGCCACGGCCATGTACCGCTTCTTCAACCGGAGCACGGGCACGCACTTCTACACGATCAGCCAGGGCGAGCGCGATTTCGTGATCGCCACCTACCCGGTCTTCCAGTACGAAGGCGCGGTGTACTACGCCTGGACCAACTGACCACCGGCCCCGCCTTCCATGCACTTTTCCGCAGCCGCGCGCCCATGAGCATCCAGACCGACGATTTCGTGCCCGCGCCGCCCAAGCGCGTGGTGTCCGCCGCCCCCACCTCCCCGCAGGAGGAGGCGCTGGAGCGCGCGCTGCGGCCCAAGGCGCTGCAGGAATACGTGGGGCAGGCCAAGGCGCGCGAGCAGCTGGAGATCTTCATCGGTGCGGCCCGCAAGCGCGAGGAAGCGCTGGACCACGTCCTGCTCTTCGGGCCTCCGGGCCTGGGCAAGACCACGCTCAGCCACATCATCGCGGCCGAGCTGGGGGTGAACCTGCGGCAGACCAGCGGCCCGGTGCTGGAGAAGCCCAAGGACCTCGCGGCGCTGCTCACCAACCTCGAGCGCAACGACGTCCTCTTCATCGACGAGATCCACCGCCTCTCGCCCGTGGTGGAGGAAATCCTCTACCCCGCGCTGGAGGACTACCAGATCGACATCATGATCGGCGAGGGGCCGGCCGCGCGCAGCATCAAGCTCGATCTGCAGCCCTTCACGCTGGTGGGCGCCACCACGCGCGCGGGCATGCTCACCAACCCGCTGCGCGACCGCTTCGGCATCGTGGCGCGGCTGGAGTTCTATACCCCGCAGGAGCTGGCGCGCATCGTGATGCGCAGCGCCGGCCTGCTCAATGCGCCCATCGACGCGGAGGGCGGCTTCGAGATCGCCCGCCGCTCGCGCGGCACGCCCCGCATCGCCAACCGCCTGCTGCGCCGCGTGCGCGACTACGCCGACGTGAAGGGCAACGGCCACATCACCGAAGACATCGCCCAGCGCGCCCTGGCCATGCTGGACGTGGACCCGCAGGGCTTCGACGTCATGGACCGCAAGCTGCTCGAAGCCGTCATCCACCGTTTCGACGGCGGGCCGGTGGGGCTGGACAACATCGCCGCGAGCATCGGCGAGGAGCCCGGCACCATCGAGGACGTGATCGAGCCCTACCTCATCCAGCAGGGCTACCTGCAGCGCACGCCGCGTGGCCGCATCGCCACCCTGGCGGCTTTCCGGCACCTGGGCGTGGCGCCCACGCGCCAGCACACCGACCTTTTCGGCGGCGCTGCGGGCTGAGCGAGCAGCCCGGCCGGAGGCGGCTGCGCAGGCTGCGCAGGGCCTGGATTTTCCGTGCCTGCAAAGCGGTAGGCGGTTTGTTGGCCTATTGTTCAGTTCATTGGCATTCTCTATTGCCACCGCCCGTCCATCAGGGTAAACACCAGGGTGGTGACTTCTTGTTTCTGTTGTTTACTTCTCTCGGCCAGTGCTTGCGGGGCTGTCAACCTCCCCTCTGGCGCGGCAACGTATCAACAGTTTTTTGAGAGGGAATTGCGATGGAAGGTTATCTCGGGCAAGTCATTCTTTGGGCCGTGCCGTTCATTCCGCAGGGCTGGGCCCTGTGCGATGGCACCGCGCTGAGCATCAATCAGAACCAGGCGCTGTACGCGCTGCTGGGCACGCGCTTCGGCGGCGATGGCGTGAACACCTTCAATCTGCCCGATCTGCGCAACCGCGTTCCGATGGGCACCACCTCGGTGGTCCAGCCTCCGGCCGTCACCGGTGCCGCCACGGCGCAGACCAACGCCGTGGGCGCTGGCGCGATCACCATCGGCGCCAACAACCTGCCGGCGCTCTCGGGCAGCGCGCAGATCGCGATCCCCGCGAACAACGCACCGACCACCGCCAACCTCACCGACACGCCCAGCCCCACGGTCGTGCAGGCCAAGGGCCTGGGCGGCAACTCGCCGGCACGGGTGTTCACCACCGATGCGGGCAACACCACGCTGAAGCCCTTCGCTGCCACGGTGACCGTTTCCGCCGGCCCTGCGCAGCCCCTGCCCGTGCAGGTGACGGTGCCCGTGTCGGTCAGCACCATCCAGCCTTCGCTGCAGATGAACTACATCATCTGCGTGCAGGGGATCTTCCCGTCCCGCGCCTGAGCGGGCTGGAACCGCAGGCGCACGGCACCCTGGCGGTGCCAGGCGCCTGCCCAGAGAAAAGAAAACGGGGCCCGGAAGGGCCCCGTTTTCTTGGGGGTGTTGGCCGCCTGCCGCCGCACCGCGAGCGCGTACTGCGGTGCGGCCACCGGTGCGGCCGGGTCAGGCGACCGCGCCGCGCGCGTCCACGCGCAGGATGCGCTCCACCACCCCGTGCGCCAGCCCCCCGCGCACGCCGATGAGGTGGCCGTGCAGGTTCACCGTCGGGTCGCAGTGGCCGGGAATCAGCCAGAGCATGCGGCCGATGGACGGCAGCCGCGCCTTGGCGCTGTCGGTGAAAAGCAGGCCGTGTTCGTCGCCGCCGTTGGCATAGCGCAGCGCCCGGTCGGGCGGCAGGAAGGCCACCTGCGGCAGGCCGGAATCGATGGCATGGCTCTTGTGGCCCGCATCGCAGACGGCGTGCGTGTCGCGGCACGAGATCACCTGGGTCTTGATGAACAGCGCATGCTCGAAGGCGGGCTGCGCGGGTTCGCGTTCGTTGGAGGCGTAGTCGGCGTCCATGAACAGGAACGAGCCCGCCTGCAGTTCGCCGTAGATGCCGCTCGCGGCCTCGTGCACCAGCGTGCCCGTGCCGGCGCCGGTGACCAGCGGCACCGGCAGCCCGGCGGCCAGCAGGGCGTCGCGCGTGGCGCGCGCGGCCAGCACGGCCACGGCGATGGCCTCGCGCCGCTCGGCGGCGCCGCGCAGGTGCTGGGCCCGGCCGTGGTAGGCATGCAGCCCCGCGAAATGCAGCCGCGCATGCTGGGTGATGGCCTGGGCGAGGGCCACCGCGGGCTCGCCCGGCAGCACGCCGCAGCGGCCCTGCCCCACGTCGATCTCCACGAACACGTCGATGCCGGCATCGCTCATCGCGCTTTCCATGGCCTCGGCCAGGCGCGTGATGCCCTCCAGGCTGTCGACCGCGATGGCCAGGCGGCCGCCGCGCACGGCCAGCTGCTGCGCCAAGCGCGCCACGCGCGCCAGCTTGGCCGGTGCGATGACTTCGTTGCTGATGTAGATGTCGGTCACGCCGCCGGCGGCGAGCGCCTCGGCCTCGGAGATCTTCTGCACGCAGGCGCCGCCGGCACCGGCCTGCTGCAGCCGCAGCGCCAGCTCGGCGCACTTGTGCATCTTCGCGTGCGGGCGCCAGCGGATCTGGTGCTTGCGCGCAAAGTCGGCCATGCGCTGGATGTTGCGGTCCATCGCATCGAGGTCCACGACGGGCGCGGGGGTGTCGATCAGGTCCACGCGCTGGCCGATGGTGGCGTGCAGCGCGGCGGCGGGGTCAGGCATGTTTTTCATCGCGGGAGGCGTCTTCGAGGTGCTGCGTGTCGGCCCATCCCACCAGGGTGAGCCCGTCTTCGGTCCAGAGGAGTCGGTTGATGGCCGCGTTGGCCAGAAGCCACGTGCGCGGGGCCTGCAGTTCCTGGCCCGTCGCGGCACGGTAGAGCACGTCCATCACGCCGCCGTGCGCCACCAGCGCAATCAGCTCGCCGGGGTGGTTGCGGGCGATGGCATGGGTGGCCTGCGTGATGCGCTCGCGGAAGGCGAGGAGGGATTCGCCGCCCTCGGGCTCGAAATGCGGGTCGCGCTGCCGCCAGCGGCGGGCCTGCTCGGGCAGTTCGGCCTCGATCTCGCGGAAGGTGCGGCCCTCCATCTGCCCGAAGGCGCGTTCGCGCAGCCGGGTGTCGGTGGCCAGGGGCGCGCCCGTGGCATCGGCCACGGCCTGGGCCGTGGCGCGAGCGCGCAGCAGGTCGCTGGCATAGATGGCCGCCACCGGCTCGTCCGCCAGGGCCTGCCCGAGCTGCCGCGCCTGCCAGAGGCCCGTGTCGTTGAGGGGAATGTCGAGGTGGCCCTGGATGCGCGTGTCCACGTTCCAGGCGGTCTCTCCGTGGCGGATGGCGATGATGCGGGTGGCGTCCATGGGGGAGGGGGGCGTGCGGCCGTCAGGGCACCGGAGTGAGCGTGGTGCGGACCTGCCGCGGCCCGGCGGGCGGCTGCGGGAACCCGGTGAGGGCCGCGTCGAAGAGGATGCCGAAGATGGCCGGGTCGTCGGCCCGGATGTCCTCGTACACCGCGGAGGTTTCATAGACGATCTTCTGCGTGCCGGCATCGCGCAGCACCAGGCTGGCTTCGCGGCGGTAGAGCGTCGGGGGTCGGTCCACCATCCAGCTGCCGCCCATCCCCCATCCCCAGCCGCCGCGGCCGCCCCAGCCGAGCCCCCAGCCCCAGCCGGGGTAGGCCGGGCCATAGTAGGGCCAGGACGAAGGCCAGGTGGTGCTGGCGCTGGCACCGATCTGCAGCACCAGCCGGGCATTGGCGTCGTCGCGCTGCAGTCCCACGCGCGCGAGCGACTGCTGGGCCAGCGCCTCGATGGGCGCGAACTGCGCGGCATGCGCCTGCTGCGAGGGCAGGCGCTCGAGCCGGTAGGTGGGCGGCGACGGCAGCCCGGGCAGTGTGGAGAAGGTGGACACGGTGCTGTCCACCGTGCGGGTGGTGGCGCAGCCCGCCAGCAGGGCGGCGGCGAGCAGCAGCCAGAGGCAGCGCAGGTACCGGGAGAATCCGGCGGGGGTGGCGTTCATGGGCGGTCTCCTGGAATCCGGTTCGAAGGGATGGGCTTCACGGGTCGCTCGGAGGGCCGCGGAGTGTCAGGAGATCTGCACCACCTGCAGGCCCGGCAGGGCGGGCGCCGCCGGGAACTCCTCGGTGTCGAAGGCCTTGTCGCCGTCTTCGCTGGGGGTGCCCGTGGCCTTCAGATGCTGGAAGTCGTGCAGCGTTCCATCGAGCAGGTGGGAGGGAACGATGTTCTGCAGGGCATTGAACATGTTGTCCACACGGCCGGGAAAGCGCTTGTCCCAGTCGCGCAGCATCTCGCCGACCTGCTTGCGCTGCAGGTTCTCCTGGCTGCCGCAGAGGTTGCACGGGATGATCGGGAACTGCTGCTGCTGCGCCCAGCGCGTGGTGTCCTTCTCGGCCACGTAGGCCAGCGGGCGGATCACCACGTGGCGGCCG
The DNA here is from genome assembly GCF_028069655.1 of Acidovorax sp. NCPPB 4044. Taxonomy (NCBI): domain Bacteria; kingdom Pseudomonadati; phylum Pseudomonadota; class Betaproteobacteria; order Burkholderiales; family Comamonadaceae; genus Acidovorax; species Acidovorax sp. NCPPB 4044. The sequence goes on along the minus strand of NZ_JAMCOS010000001.1, from coordinate 3,998,630 downwards.
TCGTCGCTGACGAGCTTCGGGGGCATGGCCTTCATCTTGCCGCCGAAGAACATGTTCAGCAGCAGCGTCTGCAGGATGTCGTCGCGGTGGTGGCCCAGGGCGATCTTGGTGCAGCCCAGCTCGTCGGCCACGCGGTAGAGGATGCCGCGGCGCAGCCGGCTGCACAGGCCGCAGGTGGTCTTGCCCTCGGGCACCACGCGGCGGACGATGCTGTAGGTGTCCTGGTTCTCGATGTGGAACGGCACGCCCGTGGATTTCAGGTACTCGGGCAGGATATGTTCGGGGAAGCCGGGCTGCTTCTGGTCGAGGTTCACGGCCACCAGGTCGAAGTGGATGGGCGCACGCTTTTGCAGCTTGATGAGGATGTCCAGCAGGGTGTAGCTGTCCTTGCCGCCGGACATGCACACCATGACCTTGTCGCCCTCTTCGATCATGCGGTAGTCCACGATGGCACGGCCCGTCTCGCGGCACAGGCGCTTTTCCAGCTTGTGCGCCTCGCGCTCGATCTTGGCCTGTGCGGGGCGCGCGGCGTCGGCGGTCCAGTCGGTGTCTTGGGGCAGGGCGTTCATGGAAGCGGGGGACAATCGGGTCCGTGCGGTGAAGGGAAGGCAGGCCGGCGGCGCGCCTCCTGGCCCGCGCGGGTGCCGCGGCACGTGCGGCGGCGCTGGAGCGGGAAAGGTCCGGAGGACCGCGGATTTTAGTGGATCGCCGGGTCCGGCGGGCTGACCGCCCCGGCCCGGGAATGGATTCGGACAAAAGCGCATGGCGACAGACAAGGCATCACCGCCCTTCGGGGCCACGGCGGGCGCACCGCCACCAGGCAGCCCGGGCGCCGACGCCGCGGCGCGCCTGCGCACGAAGATCGTGGCGCTGGCCGTGGTGCCGCTGCTCATCACGCTGGCCCTGGTGACGGCCGTGGTGCGCTACCAGGCCCACGACCTCGCGCAGCGCGAGCGGGCCCTGGTGGAGCAGTCGTACCTGGAGCAGCGCCGCAGCGAGCTGCGCAGCTACGTGGAACTGGCCGTGAGCACGGTGCGGCCCCTCTACGAGAGCGGGCGGGACGACCCGCAGATGCGCGAAGAGGCCATGCGCCGGCTGGCCGCGCTGGACTACGGCAGCGACGGCTATTTCTTCGTCTACGACCTGCAGGGCCGCTCCCTCATGCATTCGCGCCAGCCCGAACTCGTGGGCCAACTGCTCTGGGACCTGCGCGACCCGCAGGGGCGGCCCACGATCCAGCAGCTGATCGAGCGCGCGAGCGCGGGCGGCGGCTTCGTGGAGTACGCCTGGCCCAAGCCCTCCGGCGGCGGCCGGCTCGCGCCCAAGCTGGGCTACGTGATCGCCCTGCCGCACTGGAACTGGATGGTGGGCACGGGCCTGTACCTCGACGACATCGAGGCCACGCAGGCCGGCCTGGAGCGCCAGGTGGGCGCCAACGTGGGCGCCACCATGTGGTGGATCGCGGGCTTCGCGGCGCTGGGGCTCGGGGCGATCAGCGCCTGCGGGCTGCTGCTCAACCTCAGCGAGCACCGCACGGCGGAGGCGCGCATGCGGCTGCTCGCACGGCGCGTGGTGCAGTCGCAGGAAGAGGAGCGCGGCCACCTGGCGCGCGAACTGCACGACGGCACCAGCCAGACGCTGGTCTCCGCCAAGCTGCTCATCGAGTCCGCCGTGGAAGACATCGAGCGCGAGCGCCCGGCGCCCGCCACCCTGGGCACGGCGCTGCAGCACCTGAACGAAGCGCTCGGCGAGGTGCGGCGCCTCTCGCACGAACTGCGGCCCGCGCTGCTGGACACGCTGGGCCTGCCCGCGGCGCTGGAGCACCTGGCGCGCGCGTTCGGCGAGCACGGCCCCGTGGCCGCTGCCGCGGACGTGGCCCAGCCGCCCCAGCCGCTGCCCCGGGACGTGACCACTGCGCTGTTCCGCGTGGCGCAGGAAGCGCTCACCAACGTGCGCAAGCATGCCCATGCGCGCAACGTGCACGTGACGCTCGAATGCGTGGGCGGCGGCGTGCAGTTGGAAGTGCGCGACGACGGCCGCGGCTTCGATCCGGCCGCGCTGCAGCACGACCCGCACCGCGGCATCGGGCTGCGCAACATGCATGAACGCATGGAAGCCATCGGCGGCCGCCTGCAGGTGCGCTCCGGTCCCGGGGGCACGCGCGTCGTGGCGGAAGTGCCAGGCGATAGGATGCCTTCCGCATGACCGCCGCCTGTGCCCCGCTGGACCGCCCCGTCCGACTCTTCCTCGTGGACGACCACGCGCTCGTGCGCGACGGGCTGCGCGCCCGCCTGGGCAGCCTCGACTGGGTGGAGGTGGTGGGCGAGGCTTCCGGCGCGGCCGAGGCCGAGGCACCGCTGGCCCGGCTCGCGCCCGGCGTGGTGCTCATGGATGTCGGCATGAAGGACGTGAACGGCCTGGACTTCGCCGCGCGGCTGCTGCAGCGCCATCCCGACCTGCGGGTGCTCATGCTGAGCATGTACGACAACCCCGAATACGTGCAGCGGGCCCTGCAGGTGGGTGCGCGCGGCTACGTGCTCAAGGATGCGCCCGCCTCCGAACTGGTCGCGGCGCTGGAGGCGGTGGCTGCCGGCGGTACCTTCCTGAGCCCCGCCGTTTCGCAGCGGCTCTTTCGCAACCAGGCGCCCAAGCCGCTGCTCACCCCGCGCGAGAGCGAGATCCTCGCCGCGCTGGGCCGCGGCGCATCGAGCAAGCAGATCGCCGCCGAACTGGGCCTGAGCGTGCGCACGGTGGAGGCCCACCGGCAGAACATCCGGCGGCGCCTGGAGCTGGGCAGCCTGGCCGAGCTGATCCGCTACGCGGTCGAGCACGCGAACGGGTTCGGCGCCGGCCGCTGAGCGCGCACCGCAGCGTGCGCGCTGCGCCGGCGGGTGCCTCGGGTAACCACGGAGAGGGTTGTCCCTTACGAAATGCCACCCGCGGCGCCTACGTGGCGCGACGGATGCGCGCCGCCGCGCACGCCGGGATACTGGCCCACCCCCGGGCCCTGGGGGCGACCATGCATCCAGCCAGGAGACAAAAAACCATGTCCATCATCCGCCGCCACCTCGTGTGGTTCTGCATCGCCCTGCTCGGTGCCTGGGCGCTCGGCACGGTCGCGCTCAGCCGCGGCGAGGCCATCAGCGCGCTCTGGATCGTCGTTGCGGCGGTCTGTGTGTACCTCATCGCCTACCGCTACTACAGCCTGTTCATCGCCCAGCGCGTGCTGGGTCTCGATGCCCGGCGCTCCACCCCCGCGTGGCGCCACAACGACGGGCTGGACTACGTCCCCACCAACAAGCATGTGCTGTTCGGCCACCACTTCGCCGCCATCGCGGGCGCGGGGCCGCTGGTGGGGCCGGTGCTGGCCGCCCAGATGGGCTACGTGCCGGGGCTGCTGTGGCTGCTGGCGGGCGTGGTGTTCGCCGGGGCGGTGCAGGATTTCATCGTGCTGTTCATCTCCACGCGGCGCGACGGCCGCTCGCTGGGCGATCTCGTCAAGCAGGAGATGGGCACCGTGCCGGGGCTGATCGCGCTCTTCGGCACCTTCATGATCATGATCATCATCCTGGCGGTGCTGGCGCTGATCGTGGTGAAGGCGCTGGCCGAATCGCCCTGGGGCACCTTCACCGTGGCGGCGACGATCCCCGTGGCGCTCTTCATGGGCGTGTACCTGCGCTTCCTGCGCCCCGGGCGCATCGCCGAGGTGTCCATCATCGGCTTCGTGCTGCTGATGGCCGCCATCTTCGGCGGGCAGGCCGTGGCCGCGCACCCCACCTGGGGCCCGGCCTTCACCTTCGACGGCAAGACGCTCACCTGGATGCTCATCGGCTACGGCTTCGTGGCCGCCTCGCTGCCCGTGTGGCTGCTGCTCGCGCCGCGCGACTACCTCTCCACCTTCCTGAAGATCGGCACCATCGTGGCGCTGGCCGTCGGCATCGTGTTCGTGGCGCCCACGCTGGAGATGCCGCCCATCACACAGTTCGCGCAGGGCAACGGCCCGGTGTGGTCGGGCAGCCTGTTCCCGTTCCTCTTCATCACCATCGCCTGCGGTGCGGTGTCGGGCTTCCACGCGCTGATCTCCTCGGGCACCACGCCCAAGATGCTGGAGAACGAAACCCATGCGCGCTACATCGGCTACGGCGGCATGCTGGCCGAATCGTTCGTGGCGGTGATGGCGCTGGTGGCGGCCTCGTGCATCAATCCCGGCATCTACTTCGCGATGAACAGCCCGGCCGCGCTGGTGGGCACCACGCCCGAAGCCGTGGCCCAGACGCTCTCCACCTGGGGCTTCGTGGTCACCCCCGAGATGCTCGTGCAGACCGCCAGGGACGTGGGCGAATCCACCATCCTGGGCCGCGCCGGCGGCGCGCCGACGCTGGCCGTGGGCATGGCCCACATCCTCCACCAGGTGGTGGGCGGGCCGGCCATGATGGCCTTCTGGTACCACTTCGCGATCCTGTTCGAGGCGCTCTTCATCCTCACCGCGGTCGATGCCGGGACGCGCGCGGGCCGCTTCATGCTGCAGGATCTGCTGGGCAGCTTCGTGCCCGCGCTCAAGCGCACCGATTCGCTGTCCGCCAACCTGATCGCGACGGCGCTGTGCGTGGGCGCATGGGGCTATTTCCTGTACCAGGGCGTGGTCGATCCGCTGGGCGGCATCAACACGCTGTGGCCGCTCTTCGGCATCTCCAACCAGATGCTCGCCGCCGTGGCGCTGATGCTGGGCACCGTGGTGCTGTTCCGCATGAAGCGCGAGCGCTTCGCCTGGGTGACGATTGCGCCGGCGGCCTGGCTGCTGGCCTGCACGCTCACGGCGGGCTGGCAGAAGATCTTCTCGGCCGACCCGAAGATCGGCTTCCTCTCGCACGCCGCGAAGTACGCCGAAGGGCTGGCGAACGGCACGGTGATCGCGCCGGCCAAGACGGCCGAGGCGATGTCGCGCATCGTCCTCAACGACCGCATCAACGCCGGCCTGTGCGCGCTGTTCATCTTCGTGGTGCTGAGCGTGCTGGCCTACAGCGTGCGCGCCTGCCTGCAGGCCCGCGCGGCGAACCGCCCGACGGCGCAGGAAACGCCGTTCGAGGCGCTGCCGGAGGGCGCGCGGTGACGGAAGCGGCCCCCGAGGGCGGCGGCGCCGGCAGCCCCGCAGGCCGCCCGCTGCAGGCCGCCCGTGGGGCCGTCCAGGCCGTCGCCACGGGCGGGCGCTACCTCGCGCAGTCGCTGCGTCTCATGGTGGGCCTGCCCGACTACGACACCTACCTGACCCACCAGGAGCGCACCCATCCTGGGGAGCCGGTCATGAGCTATGCCGAATTCTTCCGCGAGCGGCAGGACGCGCGGTACGGCGGCAAGGGGCGGATCGGGCGCTGCTGCTGAAACGGGGACACCCCGCCTGGCCTGCTCCGCGGCCTTGTTCTCTCTTTGATTGCAAACCCGTATGAAGCGTCAGGGCGTGGAGGTCACCACTCCCCGCACTCCATGCGGATGGCCACCTCGCAATCGCCGAAGATCTCCAGCTTGGCGATCTTCACGCGCACGCCGATCACCCCGGGCAACTGCATCAGCCGCCGCGTGAGCTTGCCGATCAGGCTCTCCAGCAGGTTCACGTGCTCGGCCGTGCATTCGTCGATGATGATCTGGCGCACCTTGCGGTAGTCGAGCACGTGGCCGATGTCGTCGTCGTGCGGCAGCAGCGGCTGGCGGCCCTGGTTGAGTTCGGCATCGACCTGGATGGGCTGGGGCGCGGCCTTCTCATGGTCGAGGATGCCCAGGTTGGCGTCGAAGCGCAAACCGGTGAGCGTGAGGATCTGGAGGCCGCCGTCTTGGTGCATGTGCATCGGGCTGGGAAAGATACGTGGGAAGAAAAGGGGCGAAACGAGGCGAAAAGGGAGGTGCGGCGACGGCGCCTCACATGAGCGAGAAGTCGCGCTCGAACCGCATGAGGTGCTGGCCACCGTCCACGAGCAGGGTGGTGCCCGTGATGGAACGGTTCTCCAGCGCGAAGCGCACGGTGGCGGCCACGTCCTCGGGGGTGGAGGAACGGCCCAGGGGGCTCTGCCGGTGCAGTTCGCGGAATTTCTCGTCCGAGAGCATGTGGCTCGTGAGCGTGAGCCCCGGCGCCACGCCCACCACGCGCACGCGCGGCGCGAGCGCCTGGGCGAGCAGGGTGGTGGCCGATTCCAGCGCTGCCTTCGACAGCGTGTAGCTCAGGAAGTCGGGGTTCGGGTTCCAGAGCTTCTGGTCGAGCAGGTTCACGACGGCGCCCTGGGGCTCCGGGCCCGCCGCACCGCCGTCGCCGCCGGCATCTCGGCCACGCGACGCGAGGTGCGCATGCAGGGCCTGCGCGAGCAGGATGGGCGCGGCCGTGTTGCTGCGCAGGTGCTTCTCCAGCGCCGCGAACCCGAAGCTGGCCGCGTCGTCGTGCTCGAAGAGCGAGGCGCTGTTCACCACCGCATCCACCGAGCCGAAGCGCGCCGCCACGCGCGGCAGCAGGCCCCGCACGGCGGCCTCGTCCTGGAAATCGGCATCGAATGCGGCGCATGCCGCCGTAAACATTGAACAATCTGCTACTGTTTTTATAGCGTCTTCGCGCGAGCCGCGGTAGTGCACGGCCACCTGCCAGCCCCCCGCGGCGAGTGCCAGGGCGATTTCGCGGCCAAGGCGCCGGGCGGCGCCGGTGACGAGCACGGTGCGGGGAGGGGCGGGAAGGGGCATGGGGGACAATCGGGCGGTGACGACGACAGAACAGCACCCCAGTTTATCGAGCGCCCTGGCGCAGCAGGTGGCGGACGGCATCGCCGGCGCCGGAGGATGGGTCGGTTTCGACCGGTTCATGGAATGGGCGCTCTACGCGCCCGGCCTCGGCTACTACGCCAACGCATCGCCGAAATTCGGCACCCTGCCGCAATCGGGCAGCGATTTCGTGACGGCGCCGGAGCTCTCGCCCGTCTTCGGCCGTGCGCTGGCGCGGCAGGTGGCCGAGGCGCTGGAGGTGACCGGCACGCACGAGGTGTGGGAGTTCGGCGCGGGCTCGGGCGCGCTGGCCGCGCAACTGCTCGAAGTCCTGGGCGACCGCGTGCGGCGCTACACCATCGTGGACCTGTCCGGCAGCCTGCGCGAGCGCCAGCGGGAGCGGCTCGCCCCGTGGGGCGAGCGTGTGCAGTGGGCCCAGGCCCTGCCGGAGCGCTTCGAGGGCGTGGTGGTGGGCAACGAAGTGCTGGATGCGATGCCCGTGCAACTGCTGGCCCGCCACGGCGGCGCCGCGGACGGCGTGTGGCACGAGCGCGGTGTGGTGGTGGCCCGGCCGGCATCCGCCGGCGAGGCTCCGCAGTTCGGGTGGGCCGACCGCCCCACCGCGCTGCGCCCGCCGGTGGAGCCCGAAGGCCCGCAGGACTACCTGACCGAGATCCACGCGCAGGGCGAAGGCTTCCTGCGCATGCTGGCGCAGCGCCTGGCCCGCGGCGCCGCCTTTCTCATCGACTACGGCTTTCCCGAGGCGGAGTACTACCACCCGCAGCGCCACATGGGCACGCTGGTCTGCCACCGGGCCCACCAGGTCGATTCCGATCCGCTGGCGGACGTGGGGGCCAAGGACATCACCGCCCACGTGAACTTCACCGCCATGGCGCTGGCGGCACAGGAGGCCGGCCTGCAGGTGCTGGGCTACACCACGCAGGCACATTTCCTCATCAACTGCGGCCTGCTGTCGTTGCTGGAGCCCCTGCCCCAGGCGGAACGGGCCCAGGCGGCCAAGCTGATGATGGAGCACGAAATGGGCGAGCTTTTCAAGGTGCTGGCCGTGGGCGCCGGCCCCGAGGCCTGGGCCCCCATGGGCTTTGCACGTGGGGACCGCACGCACCGGCTGTAGCTGCCTTCGCGTCAGTTCAACCGGGCGCCGCTCGCCGCGTCGAAAAGGTGCGCCTGCGCTGCCTGCGGCCGCAGCCACAGTGCCTCTCCGGGCCGCACCGCGATGCGGTCGCGGAAAGCGGCCAGCACACCGTGTCCGCCGCTGCCACCGCTACCGCCCACCGACAGCGCCACCTGGGTTTCGGCGCCGGTGGGCTCCACCACCACCACGCGGGCGGGCAGTGCGCCGTCCTGGCTGTCCGCCAACGCGAAGTGTTCGGGCCGGGTGCCGTACAGCACGCGGTCGCCCTGGCGCGCGCGCGGGGGCTGCGCCAGTGGCAGATGCAGTCCGTCGTCGGTCACGACGCGGGGCCCGCCTTCCAGCTCCAGCCGGCCGGGGATGAAGTTCATCGATGGCGAGCCGATGAAGCCGGCCACGAAGGCGTTGTGCGGGCGGTCGTACAGATCCAGCGGCGAGCCGGCCTGTTCCACGCGGCCGTCCTTCAGCACCACGATGCGGTCGGCCAGCGTCATGGCCTCGACCTGGTCGTGGGTCACGTAGACGGTGGTGGTGCCCAGCCGCTGGTGCAGTGCCTTGATCTCGGTGCGCACCTGCACGCGCAACTGGGCGTCCAGGTTGGAGAGCGGCTCGTCGAAGAGGAAGGCATCGGGCTGGCGCACGATGGCGCGGCCCATGGCCACGCGCTGGCGCTGGCCGCCGGAGAGCTGGCGCGGGGTGCGCGAGAGCAGGGGGCCGAGGCCCAGGATGTCCGCCACCTCGCCCACGCGGCGCTGGATGGCGTCTTTGGGCTGGCCCTGCAGCTTGAGCGCGAAGCCCAAGTTCCCGGCCACGGTCATGTGCGGATACAGCGCGTAGTTCTGGAACACCATGGCGATGTTGCGCTCGCGCGGCGGCGTGTCGTTGATGAGGCGGCCACCCAGGCGGATCTCGCCGCCGGTCACCGCCTCCAGGCCCGCGATCATGCGCAGCAGCGTGGATTTTCCGCAGCCCGATGGCCCGACCAGCGCGACGAACTCGCCGTCGCGGATGCCGATGTCCACACCGTGGATGACCGGGGTTTCGCCATAGTGCTTGGTGATCTGGTGCAGGGTGAGGGCGGCCATGGTTTTCTCGGGGGATGAGGTTCAGTCCTTGACGCCGCCGGCCGTGAGGCCGCGCACGAGATACTTGCGCACGAGCACGGTGAACACCACCACCGGCAGCATCACCAGCGTGCCGCCGGCGGCGATCTTGGACCACTCCCAGCCCTCGTACTGCAGGAAGTTGACGATCGCCACCGGGGCCGTCACCGCCTGCGTGCGGGTGAGGATGAGGGCATAGAAGAAGTCGTTCCACGCGAAGATGAAGCACAGCACCGCCGTGGCGGCCACGCCCGGCGCGGCCAGCGGCAGCGTGATGCGCCAGAACGCCTGCCATACCCCGCAGCCGTCGATGTAGGCGGCTTCTTCCAGCGCGGTGGGCACGGCCTCGAAGAAGGTCTGCATGAGCCAGATGACGATGGCGAGGTTGAAGGTGAGGTAGACCAGCGCCAGGCCGAGGATGGTGTCCTGCAGCCCCAGCCACCGGTAGGCCAGGAAGAACGGAATGGTGAACGCGATGGGCGGCGCCATGCGCGTCACCAAAATCCACAGCGCCACGTGCCTGCGTCCCGGAAACCGCCAGCGTGTGAGCGCATAGGCCGCCGGCACGCCGATGGCGAGCGAAAGGCCCGTGGAGAGCGTGCTCACCGCCAGGCTGTTGAGGAACGAGCGCAGGAAGTTGCCCTGCAGCAGCGCACGGAAGCCGTCCAGTGTGGGGGTGAACAGCAGGCTGTCCTCGAACAGGTCGGCGGCCGGCTTGAAGGCCAGGTGCACCAGCCAGAGGAACGGGAACATCACCACCGCCAGCAGCGCCAATGCGGCGATGGCGCGCCCGTGGCGCCGGACGAAGGAGGCCCGGCGCGGCGCGCGATGCTGCGCCACGGGGGCGGCCTCCAGGGGGTGGGCGGGCAGTGCGGTGTCAGCGCTTGTCATGGTCGTTCCATCCCAGTCGCCCCACCAGCCAGCTCAGCGTGAACACGCCTGCCAGGATCACCATGGCGATCGCGCTGGCATAGCCCCAGTAGGAAAAGTTGAAGGCCTGGATGAATCCGTAGTAATTGGTGACCTCGGTCACCGTGCCCGGCCCTCCGTCGGTCAGCACGAAGATCAGCGGGAACGCCTTGAAGCTGTCGATGAGCCGGAAGAGGCCGCACACCACCAGCACCGGGCGGATGTGCGGGAACACGATGTACCGAAAGAGCTGCCAGCGGTCGGCGCCGTCCAGGCTGGCGGCTTCGATCGGGTCGGCGGGCATCATCTGCAGCGCAGCCAGCACCATGAGCATGGTGAACGGAAACCACTGCCAGGTGTCGGCGAAGGCGATGGCCCAGAGGGCGGTGTCGGGGTTGGCGATGACCGAGCGCACCGGCCAGCCGATCGCATCGAGCGCCCGGTGCAGCGGGCTCACGTCGGGCGTGAACATGATCTTCCAGATCAGCGCCACGACGATGGGCGGCAGCACCATCGGGATGAGGAACGCGCCCCGCGCCGCGCCCAGCACGCGCGACGGCCCGTTGAGCAGCAGCGCCAGGCCCAGCCCCACGGCCAGCTGCAGCGCCACGCTGGCGGCCGACAGTTTCAGCTGCGTGGCGATGGAGCCCAGGAAGCGCGCGTCTTCCAGCAGGTGCCGGTAGTTGCCCAGCGGGTCGCGGAAGTGGAAGGTGCCTGCCGGGTCGGTCAGGCTCAGCGGCGTGAAGCTGGCCACCAGCAGGGCCGCGGCCGGCACCAGGGTGATCGCCAGCAGCACGATGAGCGATGGCGCCAGCCCGAGCGCGAAGGCGCGGCGCCGGGCGGACTGCCAGCCTTGCGATGCGGGCGGGGCGGGCACGGTGGCATCGGCCATGGTTCGTTCAGATCTTCTGGCCTGCGCGGCGCAACTCGGCGATGGACTGCGCCTGCGCCTGTTGCATCGCCTGCCGCGCGTTGGCCTGGCCCGTGGCGATGAGCGCGATGGCCTTGTTGAGCTGCTGGTCCACCTGCGGGTAGACCGACACGGTGCGGTACTTCATGTGGCCCGTGCGCTCCGCCTGGGTGATGGTGTCGAGCGACAGCTGCGCCAGGTCGCTGCCGTTGATGCGCTGGCGGCTGCGGAATTCCGCCGAGTCGATGTCGGAGCGCCGCGAAGGCGAGCCATAGCCGGCCGCCACGGCGCGCCGCGTGGTCTGCCTGGACAGCGCCCACTGGATGAATGCCCACGCGGCCTCCTTGTTGCGCGAGCCGGCGGGAATGCCCAGCCCGTGCACGGCGGTGCCTGGAAAGCGCCCGGCCGGGCCCTTGGGGACGAAGCCGAACTTCACCGTCTTCAAGGTCCTGCTGGTGGCCGCATCGCCCAGCTGGGCGAGGTGCAGCTGGCCCGCGTCGGAGAAGTTGACGCGCCCGAGCTTGAGCGCCTGCGTGACCTGGTCGGGCTGGTAGGTGACGGCGCCATCGGGGCCGAACTCGCGGATCAGTTGGGCGTAGTAATCGGCGGCGGCAATGGCCTCGGGCGTGTCCAGCGTGGGGAAGAGATCGTCGGGCGCCTTGCGGAACACGTCGCCGCCGAACGCGTGCAGGTAGGGCACGAAAGTCCAGCCGTAGTGGCTGTCGGACACGAAGCCGGCCACGCGTTCCTTCTTGTTCACGGCGCGCAGCACCTTGACCAGGTCGTCCGTGGTGTCGGGAAACTCCAGCCCCGCCTGCTGCACGAGATCGAAGCGCGACGACACCGACAGCAGTGCTTCGGCCGTCCACGGAATGCCGTAGAGCTTGCCGTCGCGGCCGGTCTCGGGCGCGCGCGCGCCGCTCAGGAAATCGTTCACGTCCCAGTCGGCCGCGGTGAGTTGCGGGTTGGCGATGAATTCGTCCAGGGGCGTGAGCCAGCCGGAGTTGATCCAGCGGCTGGAGTAGATGAACGTCACGTTCACCACGTCGTAGGCGGCGCCCTTGGTGGACAGCTCCAGGTCCGCGCGCTGGTTGTAGACGGGGAAGGACGGCGCGTCGAAATTCACCCTGGCGCCGGTCTGTGCCTCGAACTCGGGCAGCCACTGCTGCAGCAGCTTGGGGTAGGCGGCGCTGAAGGTGGACACGTTCAGCGTGACGCCCTGGAACCTGCGGGCGCCTCCCGTCTGGGCGGAGGCCAGGCCCGGCAGCAGCAGGGAAGCACCGATGCCGGTGGCGGCTTGCAGAAGGTGGCGGCGTTGCGTCATGGGTGAGGAGTCGATCGTGGATTCGTGGAACGAGGCAGGAGCAGCGTCAGGCCGTGGTGGCGATGAGCGTGTCGATGTGCGCATCGTTCGTCGCTTCGGGCCGGCGGCGGGTGCGGCTGCGGCGACCGTCGACCGCCACGGCCGCGTCGCCGTGCACCGTGACGCGGCGCACCACACGGGGTTGTTGCCCGTAGTCGTTGATGGCGATGTGCTGCGTGGCGCGGTTGTCCCAGATGGCCACGTCGTTCTGGCGCCAGCTCCAGCGCACGGTGTTCTCCAGCCGCGTGACGCGGTTCTGCAGCAGCTCGAAGAGGCGCGCCGATTCGGTGCTGGAAAAGCCCTGGATGCGCTGGATGAAGTGGCCCAGCAGCAGCGCCCGTTCGCCCGACACCGGGTGCACGTGCACCAGCGGGTGCTCGGCCTCGTAGACCGCCGAGGCGAAGACATCGCGGTGGTGGCTGAGGCGTGATTCCTCCACCACCAGGCGGTCGGCGCCGTAGTCGTAGTTGTTGCTGTGCACGGCCCAGAGGCTCTCGGCCAGGCGTTTCAGGTCTTCCGGCAGGCGGGCATAGGCCGCAGCCGTGTTGGCCCAGACGGTGTCGCCGCCATAGGCCGGCACCGTGACGGCGCGCAGGATGCCGTACTTGGGGAAGGCATCGAGAAAGGTCACGTCGGTGTGCCACGAATCGGCGCGGCCGCCGCCTTTGGACGCATCCAGCTCGAAGATGCGCGTGCCTTCGCGCGCCGGCACCGTCGGGTGGGCCACCGTCTTGCCCAGGCGCTCGCCGAATGCCTGGTGGCGCGCATCGTCCAGATGGTCCTGGCCGCGGAAGAACAGCACCTTGTGGCGCACCAGCGCGGCGGTGAGGTGGGCGACCGTGGTGTCGTCCAGGCCTTCGGACAGCTGCAGGTCCTGCACCTCGCCCCCGAGCGCGCCGGCCACGCGGCGGATGCGCAGATCGCCGAAGGAGGTGTCAATCGAATCGTCGGAAGCAAGGCTCACGGAAGTCTCCAGAAGAGGGAAATGTCCGGCGGATTCTGGAAGTCCGTGCCTCTGGCGGGAAGTGCGTTTTCCGGCCATGCATGCGCGAAGAACTTGTGTGCACAAGCACATGCGGCAAATGTCCGAAGCGCGCGGAGCGGCGCGACTTAGCTGTTTTTGTAGTTAACAACTGAAAAATCATTCGTTCCCGGTATGAAGCGGGCTGCATAGAGTGCGGTCTCACGCGTCTGCGGCCCGATGGGCGAGCCCGGCGCCCCGCCACCCCGGAGATCCCCCGCCATGTCCGCAGTCCTGTCTTCTGCCGCAGTGCCCCTGCAAGATTTCGAGATCCGCCCCTTGCCCGGCGCCGCGCTGGGCGCGGAGGTGCTGGGGCTGGATCTGTCGCGGCCGTTGGGCGATGCCGATTTCACACGGCTGCACCGCGCGCACCTGGACCACCATGTGGTGGTGTTCCGGGACCAGCGCATCACGCCGCACCAGCATGTCGGATTCAGCCGCCGCTTCGGCCCGCTGCAGATCCATGTGCTGAAGAACTTCCAGCTGGCGGGCCATCCCGAGATCCTCATCGTGTCGAACATCAAGAACGAGGCCGGCGAGCCCGTGGGCCTGGGGGATGCGGGCCATTTCTGGCACTCCGACCTTTCGTACAAGGAGCGTCCGAGCCTGGGGTCGCTGCTGCACGCGCAGGAGCTGCCCTCCGAAGGGGGCGACACGCTGTTTGCCGACCAGCATGCCGCCTATGACGCGCTGCCCGAAGCACTGAAGAAGACCATCGCGCCGCTGCGCGCCGAGCACAGCTACCTCGCCAAATACGAGGAGCTGCGCGCGCGCAGCCCCTGGCGCCCCAAGCTCACGCCCGCGCAGATCGCCGAGGTGGCTCCCGCGGTGCACCCCGTCGTGCGCACCCACCCCGAGACAGGGCGCCGCGCGCTGTTCGTGAACGAGCACTTCACCACCCGCATCGTCGATCTTCCGGACGACGAGGGCCGGGATCTGCTGCAGGAACTGTTCGCCGCCAGCGTGCGGCCGGAGTTCGTCTACCGCCACGTGTGGCAGCCGCACGACCTGGTCTTCTGGGACAACCGTTCGGTGCAGCACCTGGCCGCCGGTACGCCCGACACGCAGCGCCGCAAGCTCTACCGCACGACCGTCGAGGGCGACCTGCCCCTCTGACGGACCCGGCCCGCCGCCGGGATTCCGCCTGCGGCCGTCGCGAGTCCCCCCGTGCCGCCCGCCCGGGCGGTGCCGGCCGCCTCCAGCCCACTTCACCCTTTCCCGAAAGCCCCACCGATGCCGCGCTCCGAATACGCCCCTGCCCACTTTTCCCTCCGCCGCGCGATGGTGCGCAAGGCCGCCACGCTGGCCACGGCTGCCGGCCTGCTCGCCGCGGGGCTGGCCCTGCCGGGCATGGCGCAGGCCGAAGAGGGCCGGCTGCGCATCGCGCAGCAGTTCGGCATCGTCTACCTGCTGCTCAACGTGGCGCAGGAGCAGAAGCTGATCGAAAAGCACGGCAAGGCGGCGGGCGTGGACATCCAGGTCGAATACCTGCAGCTGTCCGGCGGCTCCGCCGTGAACGATGCACTGCTGTCGGGCAACATCGATATCGCCGGGGCCGGCGTGGGCCCGCTCTTCACGCTGTGGGACCGCACCCGGGGCCGCCAGAACGTGAAGGGCGTGGCCTCGCTCGGCAACTTCCCGTACTACCTGGTCAGCAACAACCCGGCGGTGAAAACCATCGCCGACTTCACCGACAAGGACCGCATCGCGCTGCCGGCGGTGGGGGTGTCGGTGCAATCGCGCGTGCTGCAGTTCGCGTCCGCCAAGCTCTGGGGCGACAAGGAATTCAACCGGCTCGACAAGATCCAGGTCGCCGTTCCGCACCCCGATGCGGCCGCGGCCATCATCAAGGGCGGCACCGAGATCACGGGCCACTTCGGCAACCCTCCGTTCCAGGAGCAGGAGCTGGCCGCCAACCCCAATGCGCGCATCGTGCTCAGATCCTATGACGTGCTGGGGGGGCCTTCGTCGGCCACGGTGCTCTACGCCACCGAGAAGTTCAGGAGCGAAAGCCCCAAGACCTACAAGGCGTTCGTCGACGGGCTGAACGAGGCGGCGCAGTTCGTCACCGCGCAGCCCGAGAAGGCGGCCGACATCTACCTGAAGGTCACCGGCGCCAAGACCGACCGCGCCCTGCTGCTGCAGATCATCAAGAACCCCGAGGTGCAGTTCAAGGTGCAGCCCGAGAACACCCTGGGGCTGGGCCAGTTCCTGCACCGCGTGGGCGCGATCAAGCACAAGCCCGAGTCCCTCAAGGACTATTTCTTCGACGATGCGCTGACCGCGCGCGGCAGCTGATCGCGTTCTTCAACGGCCTGCCAGCCCATGCATACCATGTCGTTTCCTCCCCTTGCCCCGTCCCGGCGCAGCCCCCGGCTGCACCGCGCCCTCGCGGCCCTGGCCGCGGTGGCTGCACTCGCCCAGGTGCCGCTCGCCCATGCCGAGGGGCGGATCCGCATCGCGCAGCAGTTCGGTATCGCCTACCTGATCCTCGACGTGGTGCGGGACCGGCAACTGATCGAAAAGCATGCGCAGGCGCTGGGCCAGCCCGTGGCCGTCGAGTGGGCCAGCATCTCGGGTGCCACGGCGATGAACGAAGCGCTCCTGGCCGGTGCCATCGACGTGGTGTCGGCCGGCGTGCCGCCGCTGCTCACGCTGTGGGACCGCACCCGCGGAAAGCAGGACGTGAAGGCCGTGGCGGCGCTGGGCTCGCTGCCCAACTACCTCATCACGACCAACCCGGACGTGAAGACGCTCAGGGATCTGGGCCCCAAGGACCGCATCGCCGTGCCCGCGGCCGGAGTGGGCTTCCAGTCGCGCACCCTGCAGATCGAGACGGCCAAGGTGTTCGGGCGCGCGGACTTCAAGCGTTTCGATGCCCTCTCGGTCAGCATGCCGCACCCGGATGCCACGGCCGCGCTGATCTCGGGCGGTACCGAGGTGAACACGCATTTCTCCAGCGCGCCGTTCTATTACCAGGCGCTGCAGGCCAACCCCGCGGTGCACAAGGTGATCAGCTCGTACGACATCCTCGGCGGGCCGGCGACGTTCAACGTGCTCTACACCACGCGCAAGTTCCACGATGGAAACCCCAAGACCTACCAGGCGTTCTACCGCGCGCTGGACGAGGCGGCGCAATGGATCCGTGCCAACAAGGCGCAGGCGGCCGAGACCTTCATCCGTGTGCAGCAGTCCAGGCTGTCGCCCGAGTTCGTCCGCAGGATCCTGGACGATCCGGAGAACGATTTCACCATCGTGCCGCACCGTACCTTCGTGTACGCGCGGGAATTGCACCAATTGGGTGTTCTGCAGTATCCGGCTGCGTCGTGGAAGGACTATTTCTTCCCCGAGGCGCACGGCGGGGCGGGGAGCTGACCATGGCACGCAACGGAGACCTGACCCTGCGGCTGGGCCCCCTGGCCAGCGTGCTGCTGGACCGCGTGGACGAAGAAACCGGCGGCGAGGCGCTGTGGGGCGGAAGCCAGGCCGGCAATGCGTCCACGGTGCCATCGGCCGCGCCGCGTTCTGCCGGGGCGGCATTCGGGCAGCCGCTGCTGCGCGTGGAGGGCGTGAGCATCGACTACCGCACCCCGCAGCGCTCCGTGCGCGCCACGCACCGCGTCGGCTTCGACGTGCACGAGGCCGACCGGCTGGTGCTGCTGGGCGCGTCGGGCTGCGGCAAGTCCACGCTGCTCAAATCCATCGCCGGGTTCATCCCCCCGACCGAGGGGCGCATCCTGCTGGATGGCCGTGCCGTCACGCGGCCGGGGCCCGACCGCGTGGTGGTGTTCCAGGAATTCGACCAACTGCCGCCCTGGAAGACGGTGCGTGAGAACGTGATGTTCCCGCTGCTCGCCTCGCGCCGCGTGGGCCGCGCCGAGGCCGCCGAGCGCGCGGCCCTGTACCTGGACAAGGTGGGGCTGGCGCCTTTTGCCGACGTGCATCCGCACCAGCTCTCGGGCGGCATGAAGCAGCGCGTGGCCATCGCCAGGGCGCTGGCCATGCAGCCGCGCGTGCTGCTGATGGACGAGCCGTTCGCCGCCCTCGACGCGCTCACCCGCCGGCGCATGCAGGAGGAACTGCTGGCGCTCTGGGACGAGTTCCGCTTCACCCTGATCTTCGTCACGCACTCCATCGAAGAGGCGCTCGTGGTGGGCAACCGCGTGGCCATTCTGTCGCCCCATCCGGGCCGGCTGCGTGCGGAGATCAACAGCCACCAGTTCGGCCTGCACAGCCTGGGCGGGGCGGAATTCCAGTCCACCGCCCAGCGCATCCACCGCTTGCTGTTCGACGAGCCCGCCGCGGATGGCAGCGCCCCCGGCGCGCCCGGCTCAGTGGCGGCCGATGCCGCCGCGTTGGCGCAGCGCCCGGCTGCCGCCTTGCCTTTCCGGATCGCCATATGAGCCCGCCTTCTGCCTCCACCGTACCCGCTTCGCCCGCGCCCCGGGTGCCGCCCGTGCGGCCCGACGTCGAGCACACGCTGCCGCCGCTCACCGGCTTCGTTCCCGAACAGGTGCTGCCCTGGACAACGCGCGTGTGGCAGCTGGGCACCGTGCGCCGCTTCGCCATCCTGGCCGTGCTGGCCCTGCTGTGGGAGGCGCTGGCCCGCTGGCAGGACAACGACCTGCTGCTGCCCACTTTCCTGCAGACGGCGCGTGCGCTCGGCGAGGGCCTGGCGTCGGGAGAGTTGCTGGCGAAGACGGCCATCTCGCTGTCCGTGCTGCTGAAGGGCTACATCGCCGGCATCGCGGGCGCCTTCGTGCTGACCACGCTGGCCGTGTCCACGCAGTTCGGCCGCGACCTGCTCTCCACGCTCACCTCCATGTTCAATCCACTGCCCGCCATCGCGCTGCTGCCGCTGGCGCTGCTGTGGTTCGGGCTGGGACAGGGGAGCCTGGTCTTCGTGCTGATCCACTCCGTGCTGTGGCCGCTGGCACTGAACACGTATGCCGGCTTCCAGGCCGTGCCGGAGACCCTGCGCATGGCCGGGCGCAATTACGGCCTCACCGGCATCCGCTACGTGCTGCAGATCCTGGTGCCGGCCGCGCTGCCGTCCATCCTGTCGGGGCTGAAGATCGGCTGGGCCTTCGCGTGGCGCACGCTCATCGCGGCGGAGCTGGTGTTCGGCGCGTCCTCGGGCAAGGGCGGGTTGGGCTGGTACATCTTCCAGAACCGCAACGAGCTCTACACCGACAAGGTGTTCGCCGGGCTGGCGCTGGTCATCATCATCGGCCTGCTGGTCGAAAGCCTGGGCTTCCATACGCTGGAGCGGCTGACCGTGCGGCGCTGGGGCGTGCAGCGTTGACATCCATGGCGCCCCGCCTGCCTGGCGAGGCCGGCCTGCGGCCGCTGGCCGACCTGCTGGCGCAGGCGCCCGTCACGCTGTTGGTCTGCCGGCCGGGCGGCCTGTTCGCGCTGGCCTTCGTGTCGGCCACCCTCACCGAACTCCTGGGGCACGCGCCCTCGGCCTTCCTGGCCCAGCCGGATTTCTGGATGGCCCATCTCCATCCCGAGGACCGGGACGACATCGTGGCCGAACGGCGCGCACTGGCACCCGGCGATCTGCTGCTGCGCAAGTACCGCATGCGCTGCGCGGACGGCAGCTGGAAGTGGATCCGCGAGCGCGCGCGGCGGGTGGGTGCGGACGGCAACGAAGAGATCGTCGGCTCCTGGAACGACATCACCGAGCTGATCGGTGCCGAGGAAACGCTGCGCAACAGCGAGGCCAAGCACCGCTTCCTGCTCGACCACATCAACGCCGGCGTGCTGGTCTACACGGCCGATGGCCGCATCGGCTACGCCAACCGGCAGGCCGAAGCCCTGCTGGGGCGGTCCGCGCAGGTGCTGGCCGCACAGGAGCCCGGCAATCTGCACAGCCTGTGGCTGGACGAGGACGGCGCGCCGCTGCCGGCCGATGCCTGGCCGCCGACGGTGGTGGTGCGGGAGCGCCGCGTGCTGGAGAACCAGACGCTGGGCATGCGCCGCGCGCCCGGCGAGGAGCCGGTCTGGGTGATCGTCAATGCCTTCCCGGACCTGGAGTGGACGGGCCGCGTGCGCGAAGTGGTGGTGACGCTGCTCGACATCACGGCGCGCGTGCGCTCGCAGCGCCAGATCCACCGCCTGGCGCACTACGACGCGCTGACCGACCTGCCCAACCGCGTGCTGGTGCAGCAGCGCATCGACCAGTCCATCGCCCAGGCCCGGCTCGTGCGGGGGCACGTGGCCGTGCTGTTCGTCGATCTGAACGACTTCAAGCACATCAACGACTCGCTGGGGCATGCGATGGGCGATCTGCTGCTGCGCCAACTGGCGCTGCGCCTGCAGCAGGGCGTGCGCGAGAGCGACACCGTCGGGCGCCTGGGCGGCGACGAGTTCATCATCGTCCTGCCCGGTGCGGGCCGCGCGGCGGCCGCCCATGTGGCGCAGAAGGTGGGCCGCCTGGTCGACGAGCCGTTCGAGATCGAAGGCGAGGTGCTTTCCGTGCAGGCGAGCATCGGCATCAGCGTGTACCCGGAAGACGGCGCGGACCGCATGGCGCTCACGCGCAATGCCGATGCCGCCATGTACCACGCCAAGGAGTCCGGGCGCGGCCACCGCTTCTTCGATGCCGGCATGGCGAGCCGCATCGAGCACCCCTATGCGCTCGAGAACGAACTGCGCCACGCGCTGGAGACCGGGCAGTTCGTGCTGCACTACCAGCCGCAGATCGACCTGCGCAACGGCCGTGTGGGCGGCGTGGAAGCGCTGATCCGCTGGCAGCATCCCTAGCGCGGCCTGGTGCCCCCGGCGGAATTCATCCCTGCCATGGAGAAGTCGCGGCTGATCCAGCCGCTGGGCCGATGGATCATCGCGCAGGCTTGCCGCGACATCCTGCACTGGAGGGCCCTCGGCCAGTCGTGGGTGCCCGTGGCCTTGAATCTTTCGCTGCGGCAGCTGCAGGAGCAGAATTTCCTCGCGCGCTTTCTTTCGCTAGTGGACTCCAGCGGCGTGCCCGCGCATTGCCTGGAATGGGAGATCACCGAGAGCACGATGATGCGGCACCCCGACGTGGTGCTGGCCTTCATGCACGGCTGCCGCGAGCGCGGGGTCCGGTTCTCCATCGACGATTTCGGTACCGGCTATTCCTCGCTGAGCCTGCTCAGCCGCCTGCCGGTGGACAAGATCAAGATCGACCGCACGTTCATCCAGGGGGTGGAACACGACCACAGCGTGCAGGTGATCCTGGGCGCCATCGTCGGGATGGCGAGGCGGCTGGGGCTGGCGGTGGTGGCCGAGGGGGTGGAGGAGGGCGAGCAGCTCCAGTACCTGCACCACCTCGAATGCGATGGGGTGCAGGGCTACTACTTCAGCCGGCCGCTGGACCGCGATGGCATCACGGCCTTCCTGGGTGCGCATGCGCAGCAGCGCGGGGCCGCCGGGGCCGCGGGCAGCGACGTGAGGGCGCCCTGGGCGCCTTTCGTGGGCGACGGCCGGCTGCGCTTCGCGGTCTGAGCGCGCCCGCACCGGGCCCCCGGGGCCGGGAGTGCAAAGATTCCGCTCGGAATGCGCACCGCGGGGTGGCCTTTGCGTTCCCGCACGCGGAATGCAGACCGGGACGGGTCGGCCCACGGCCCCGTGGGGGTATGGAAAAAGAGGGGTCTGCACCTACACTCGCGGCATGTTGCGCTGGCTGATCGTCGTTTTCCTGGCCCTGGTGCTGATCCAGGGGCTCGCGCCGTTCCTGCAGCGCCTGGGGGTGGGGCGCCTGCCCGGCGACTTCCATTTCCGCTGTTTCGGGCGCGAATGGAACCTGCCGCTGGCCAGCACCCTGCTGCTCAGCGCCGCCGCAGGCCTCATCGCCAAGTGGCTATGAACCGGCCCGTCACATGCCTGGCCTTTTTTCCTGGCACGGTGATTGCCTCACTTCTCCACCCTACCTACACCTCCCGGTTGCCCCCATGACCCGCCGTTCCTTCCGGCTGCTGGCGCTCGCCACGGCCTTCGCCGCCCTCTCCACCCCCGTGCTGGCCCAGGCGCCTGCCGACACGCTGGCCCGCATCCAGCAGACGCACACGATCACCCTCGGGGTGCGCGAGTCGGCCTGGCCGTTCTCGTTCGTGGATGCGCAGAATGCCGGCAAGCCCGCCGGCTACTCGGTCGATCTGTGCCTTGCGGCCGTCGAGGAGATCAAGAGCACGCTCAAGCTCAAGGAGCTGGACGTCAAGTACCGCACGGTGAGCGCGTCCGAGCGCATACCGAAGCTCGAATCGGGCGAGATCGACCTCGAATGCGGCTCGACCACCAACACCAAGGCCCGGCAGGACCGCGTGGCCTTCGGCCCGACGATGTTCGTGGCCGGCATCCGCGTGCTGGTGCCCAAGGGCACCAAGGCCGAGACGGTGCAGGACCTGGCAGGCATGACGGTGGCGGTCAGCAAGGGCTCCACGTCCGAGAAGTTGCTCACCCAGCTCACCGTGAGCGAAGTGAAGGCCACCGTGAAGGTGTTCGAGAACAACGACGAGGCCTTCAAGGCGCTGCGGGCCGGCACGGTGAAGGCCTTCGCGCAGGACGATTCGCTGCTGCTCGGGCTCGTGGCGCGCAACAAGGCGCAGGACGCCCTTGTGCTCGGCAACTTCGTGCTCTCCGTCGAGCCCTACGCCATCATGATGCGCAAGAACGATACGGCGCTCATGGGCGTGGTCGACAAGGCCCTGGGCAAGCTCTACACGAGCCGCGAGATCGACCAGTTCTACAAGAAGTGGTTCGCGACCGGGCAGATCACGATCCCGGTGGGCCGGCTCACGCGAGAGAGCTTCAGCCGCCCCAACAAGGAAGCCGGCGTGGCCATGATGCTGGGCTACTCGCTCTGACGCGCGCCCGGCCCGTCAGCGCCTCCGGCCTACATGGCCCCCGGGCCGGTCCGCCCATACTGTCGGCTCGTTGTTTTTGCGGTGCGCCCCGCTGCGCTCCGCCCATCCTGAACGACCGAGGTGGCGATGAGAGCTTGTATCGACATAGGGGGAACGAAGATCGCGGTGGCGCTGGCGCCCGGGGGCACCGACCTGGCCGAGCTGGTGGGGCGCCGCAGCGAGCCGACCGTGAAGGAGGGCCCGCCCGACGCCCTCGCGCGCCAGGCCCTGCGCATGGTGGATGCGGCCTGCGCCGAAGCCGGCATATCGCGTGCGCAGTTGCAGTCCACCGGGGTGGCGTGCTGCGGGCCGTTCGCTCTGCAGGACGGGTTCGTCGAAGTCTCCACCCCCAATATCTGCGGCGGCCTTCCCGGGGCGGACCGGAGCCTGCTGCCCAACGACTGGACGCGCATCCCCCTGCAGGCGCCGCTGGCCGAGGCACTGGGCACCGTGCATGTGCAGAACGATGCCGTGGCGGCCCTGGTGGCCGAGCGCCGCTGGGGTGCGCTGCAGGGCCTGGACCACTGCGCGTATGTCACCTGGAGCACGGGTGTGGGCGTGGGCCTGTGCGTGGACGGCCGCGTGCTGCGCGGCAAGAACGGCAACGCCGGCCATGCCGGCCACAGTTTTTCCAGCGACGGACCGCCCGATGCAACGTGCGGCTGCGGCAACGTGGGCGATGTCGAGTCGCTGGTGGCCGGCAACGCCATCCCGCGCCGCTGGGGCCGCGATGCGAGCGACCTGGTCGGCGCCGCGCGCGCCGGAGAGGCGGCGGCGGTCGATGCCGTCGCGCAGATGTGCCGCGTGCTCGGCCGCATGCTCTACAACCTGGTGGCCACGCTGGATCTGCAGCGCATCAGCGTGGGCGGCAGCGTGTTCCTGCACCACCAGGAATTCCTGCTGCCCCGGCTGCAGGCCGAGGTGTCGGGCCACCTGCCGTCGCTCACGTCAGGGGTGCAGGTGGTGCCCGCGGGGCTGGGGCACCGGGTCGGCGATTGCGCGGCGCTGGCCGTCGCCAGCTGAGAGAAGCGGCGCAGCGGGCGCGGGCCCGCTCACGAAGGTGCCGCGGGGCCGGAGCTTTGCACCGTGACGCCGTAGAGCGCCAGCAGGCCCAGCACATGCCCGATGGCCACGCCGGGCTCGCCGGATTCGATGCGGGCGATGGTCTGCACATGCACGCCCAGGCGGGTCGCCGCGGCGGCCTGCCCCTCGCCCGATGCCAGGCGGGCCTGCTTTGCCGCAGCGCCCAGCGCCTTGATCGCTTCGAGCGCACTGTCTGCAATATCCACGGAGATGCGTTTGCCTTGAGCCATCGGCAGATTGTGCAGCGCCGAAGGCGTCAGTCCTGCGCCTTTTCCAGCGCTTCGAGGAAGGTGCGGCGCCACCAGTGGATGTCCTGGTTGCGGATGCGGTCCATGAGCGCGCGGTGGCGCTGCTGGCGCTCTTCCAGCGGCATGCGCAGGGCCGTCTGGATGCAGTCGGCCATGCCCTGGGTGTCGTAGGGGTTCACGAGCAGGGCTTCCTTGAGCTGCTCCGCCGCCCCCGCGAAGCGCGAGAGCACGAGCACGCCCGGGTCTTCGGGGTCCTGTGCCACCACGTATTCCTTGGCCACCAGGTTCATGCCGTCGCGCAGCGGGGTGACGAGGCCCACGGCCGCCGCGCGGCACAGCCCGGGCACGCGCTTGCGCGCCACGGTGCGGTGGATGTAGCGCACCGGCATCCAGTCGAGGTCGCCGTGGTCGCCGTTGATGGCGCCGCACAGGCCTTCGAGTTCATGGCGTAGGTCGGCGTACGCGTCCACGCTGTCGCGCGTGGGCGAGGCGATCATGATGAGCGTGGCGCTGTGCTGGTTCTCGGGGTAGCGCGCCAGCAGTTCGCGGAAGGCGCGCACCCGCTGCGGAATGCCCTTGGAGTAGTCGAGCCGGTCGATGCCCATGAGCAGGCGCCGGCGCGAATATTCGTTCTTCATCGCTTCGTGGGTCTGCACCGCCTCGGGGGCGCTGGCGAGGCGGGTGAATTCATCCACGTCGATGCCGATCGGGAAGGCCCCCACCTGCACGGTGCCGCCGAAAGCGCGCAGGCGCTGCGGTCCCACGCTCTCGGCGCCGCCCTCGGTGCGCAGGTACTGCGTGAAATGCGAGACGTCGGCCTCGCTCTGCAGCCCCACGAGGTCGTAGGCGAACAGCGAGCGCATGAGCCATTCGTGCTGCGGGATTGCCGCCATGATGAGCGGCGGCGGCACGGGGATGTGCAGGAAGAAGCCGATGCGCTGGCGGCAGCCCAGGGCCCGCAGCTCGGCCGCGAGCGGGATCAGGTGGTAGTCGTGCACCCAGAGGATGTCGTCCTCCTTCAGCAGCGGCAGCAGCTTGCGCGCGAACATCTGGTTCACGCGGCGGTAGCCCGCGATGTAGCCCGCGTTGAAGTCGGCCAGGTCGAGCCGGTAGTGGAAGACCGGCCACAGCACGCTGTTGCTGTAGCCGCCGTAGTAGGTGTCGTGGTCCTCGCGGCACAGGTCCACCGTGGCGAGCGTGACGGCGCCGGCCTGGCGCGTCTGCAGCTTGCCTTCGCCCGGCACGCCGTCCTCGGCGATGGTGCCGCTCCAGCCGAACCACATGCCGCCGGTGCGGTTCAGGGTTTCGCCCAGGGCGACGGCAAGGCCCCCCGCCGCGGGCTTGCGGGGATCGGCGATGCGATTGGAAATGACGACGAGGCGGCTCATGGAGATTCCTTGTTCTTTTTCAATGCGGTTGCATCCCATGAAGGCGCTGCCCCTGCGGCCGATAGCGGCGCATCCGGTCCGAAGGCCGCGGAGCAGGCCACGCCAGCAGACGCCGTGGAACCGGCTTCGCCGGGCCACCGGCGCCCTCCCCCTTCCCGCCGCGTGCAGCGCGGCGAGAGAAGGGGGAAGGCGCGCAGCGCCTCAGGGGGATGCCCCTTCATATCACGCTGTCCCAAGGCGCCGAAAGGCGCATCGCGGCATTGATGATGCCCACCATGGAATAGGTCTGCGGGAAGTTGCCCCACATCTCCCCGGTCTGCGCATGCGTGTCCTCGGAGAGCAGGCCGAGCGGGTTGCGGGCCGCGAGCATGGATTCGAAGATGTCCCGCGCCTGCGCGCGGCGGCCGATGCGCGCCAGCGCATCAATGCGCCAGAACGTGCAGATGTTGAAGGCCGTGTCGGGCTTGCCGAAATCGTCGGCCGCCTCGTAGCGCCGCATGTAGGGGCCGTCGCAGAGCGTGACTTCCATGGCGTCCACGGTGCTCACGAAGCGCGGGTCGCGCGGATCGATGAGCCCGACCTCGGCCATCAGCAGCACGCTGGCATCCAGTTCATGCCCGCCGAAGCTTTCGGCGAAGGCCTGGCGCTTTTCGCTCCACGACTTCTCCAGGATCTCGTCCTTCATGCGCCGGGCGTGGCCGTGCCAGTAGTCCGCGCGGTCGGGGATTTGCAGCGAGTCGGCGATCTTGGCCAAGCGGTCGCAGGCGGCCCAGCTCATGAGCGCCGAAGAGGTGTGCACCCGTGCGCGCGTGCGCAGCTCCCACATGCCCGCATCGGGTGTGCCGTACACCTTCACGGCCAGCTCGCCGATCTGCTCCATGCGCGCGAACTCGGCCGGCCCGCCCGCGTGCAGCAGCCGCCTGTCGTGGAAGGCCTGCGCTGCGCCCAGGATGATGTTGCCGTACACGTCGTGCTGGAAATGCTCCGCCGCCTGGTTGCCCACGCGCACCGGCCCCATGCCGCGGTAGCCGGCGAGCTGCGGAACGAAGAATTCGGGCAGCTCGCGCTCCAGGCCGATGCCGTAGAGCGGCTGGATGTGCCCGCCGCTCGCTTCCACCACCACGTTGCTGAGCCAGCGCAGGTAGTCTTCCATCGTCGCCGTCTCGGACAGGCTGTTGAGCGCCCGCACGACGAAGAACGCGTCGCGCAGCCAGCAATAGCGGTAGTCCCAGTTGCGGCCGCTGTGCGCGGATTCGGGGATGCTCGTTGTCATGGCCGCGACGATCGCGCCCGTGTCCTCGTAGAGCGAGAGCTTGAGCGTGATGGCCGCGCGGATCACGGCCTCCTGCCACTCCAGCGGCACGGCGAGGCGCTGCGTCCACTGCCGCCAGTAGGCGACGGTTTCCTGCTCGTAGGAGCGCGCGGTGTCGGCGATGCCCCCCGGCAGCGATTCATCGGCGCCCAGCAGGAAGCTGTACTCGCGCGACAGCACGAAGGGCTGGCCCGAGAGCACGTGCGACAGCGGCGCGTCGGTGTTCAGGCGCAGCGTGAGGTCGGCGCCCACGAAGCGCACATGATTGCTGCCCTGCGTGATCTCGGGCTTTTCGCTGCCCCACCCGAACCGCACGTTCGCGGTGACGCGGATGCGCGGCGATCCCTGCACGGGGCGCACGCGGCGCACCAGCAGCATGGGCCGGAAGAAGCGCGAGCGCGCGTAGAAGCGCGGGGCGAAATCGGTGACCTCGATGCTGTTGCCCGAGCGGTCGGTGAGGCGTGTGCGCAGCACGGCCGTATTGGGCTCGTACCACTGCCGGCTCTCGACCTGGTCCTCCAGCTCGATGGCGAAGCGGCTGCCCTGTTCGCCGGGCTGGATGAGCGCATTGAAAACCGGGTCGCCATCGAATCGCGGCAGGCAGCACCACACGATGTGCGCATTGGCATCCACCAGCGCACTGACCGCGCAGTTGCCGATCATGCCCAGCGCGAGCGAGGCTTCTCCGGGCTCCGCGAACCCCGGGGGGCGCGGGAAGGGCTCGCGCGACAGGCCGCGGTGGCCGTCGGCGTACGGGGGCGTGGCGGCCGGTGCGGCGGTACTGGCCGAGGCCGTGGATTCGCTGCGGCTCATGTGGGAAACCCTTCCGGCGATGCCATCTGGAAGAGCCACTCGCGCAGCATGGTGGTGTCCTCGCAGCGCGCCAGCGCGCTGGTGTCGCCGGGCCCCACCTTGATGCCGATGCCTCCGAGCGCCTGGGCCGCCACGAAACCGTGCTCGTCGGTCACGTCGTCGCCCGCGAACACGGGTATGCGGCCGGCGAAAGGCGCGTGCTGCATGAAGTCGGCGATGGCCCGGCCCTTGTTGGGGCCGGACGGCTTGACCTCCAGCACGCACTTGCCTTGCATGAGTTCCAGGCCCGGGGCCTGGGCGATGGCGTGTTCGAGCGCTGCGCGGCACAGCGGCTCCAGCTCCACCGCCTGGCGGTAGTGCAGCGCCATGCCCGCGCTCTTGCGCTCCAGCACGAGCGCGGGGTAGCGGTCGAGCAGCGGCTGCACCACGCGCACCACGGGCGAGAGATCGGGCGCAGGCACGCCGCCGGCGACGCCGCTGCCCAGGCGGTACTGGGCACCATGCTCGCT
Source organism: Acidovorax sp. NCPPB 4044 (assembly GCF_028069655.1). Classification (NCBI taxonomy): domain Bacteria; kingdom Pseudomonadati; phylum Pseudomonadota; class Betaproteobacteria; order Burkholderiales; family Comamonadaceae; genus Acidovorax; species Acidovorax sp. NCPPB 4044. Next base: position 3,971,195 of record NZ_JAMCOS010000001.1, on the reverse strand, counting down.
GGCCAGGGGCAGCTTCAGGGGGCTGAGGAAGTGGTCGATGTCGGCTTGCGTGCGGCCCGTGGCGATGGCCAGGGCACCGTCCAGGCGGCTGTGCAGGGCCTGCAGGGCCGGCACGACGCCCGGGTGAACCTGCACCGCGTCGGGGTGCGGTGCGATGTCGGCAAGCGTGCCGTCGAAGTCGAGAAACAGCGCGTGTCGCGCGGTCAGCAACGGGGGCTTTTGCATTGGCACGTACCTTACCAGATGGCATTGCAGAGCCTGTAGGCCGCAAGGCCGGCGGGCCGTAGGCAGCGCCGCGCGCCTTGAAAACCGCCCTGCGGCGCTGCATGTGCGGGCATGGCCGAATCCCTGCACATCGTCTGCCCGCATTGCCACACCACCAACCGCATCGCGGCCGAACGCCTCGCCGCGCCGCCGGGCACGCTGCAGGCCGACTGCGGGCAGTGCCACCGGCCGCTGTTCACCGGCGAACCGGTGGCGCTGGACGACGCCTCGTTCGTGCGCCACGTGGAGCGCAGCCACATCCCGGTGGTGGTGGACTTCTGGGCGCCGTGGTGCGGGCCCTGCCGCACGATGGCCCCCGCCTTCGCGCAGGCCGCCCGCGCGCTGGAGCCTGCGGTGCGCCTCGCCAAGCTCGATACCGAGGCGCATCCCGGCATCGGGACGCGCTACGCGATCCGCAGCATCCCGACGATGGTGATGTTCCGCCAGGGCCAGGAGGTGGGCCGCGTGTCGGGCGCGATGGGCGCGGCCGACATCGCGCGCTGGGTGCATTCGATGGGCGGCGGGCGGTAGCCGCCGGCCGGGCCGGCGCTCAGGCCGCAGCGGGCAGCGCGGCCACCGCTTCGGTGCGCGCGCGGCGTATCCACTCGCCGACCTGGGGCCCCGCGGCGCCGCGGGCCTGCGCCTGGGCGGCCACGCTGGCCGTGTCCACCGCGCGCGCGGCCTCCAGCACGCGCAGCAGGCGCTCGCGGGCAGGGTAGGGGCGCTCCTCGAAGCCGAGCCGGCCGCGCGCGTCGCATTCGCAGGCCAGCAGCACGTCGGCGAAGCGCGCCGGCTTGCGCAGCGCGTCGCAGCGCTCCAGCAGGCGTACGAGGGCGGCGGCGTTCAGCTCGCCGCTGCGGTGGATGTTGCCGTGCTCGCGCGCCACCACGTCGGCGGTCTCCCGGCATTCGACGGGCACCCGCAGGCGTTCGCAGACCCCGGCCAGCAGATCGGCGCTGCGCTGCTCGTGGCCGATGTGGCGCGGCAGCACGTCGGCGGGCGTGGTGCCCTTGCCGAGGTCGTGGGTCAGGCAGGCGAAGCGCACGGCGAGCGGTGCCTGCAGGCGCGCGGCCATGTCCAGCACCATCATCACGTGTACACCGGTGTCCACCTCGGGGTGGTATTCGGCCCGCTGCGGCACGCCCCAGAGGCGCTCCACCTCGGGCATGAGCACGGCCAGCGCGCCGCAGTCGCGCAGCACGCCGAACATGCGCGACGGCGCGGCCTCCATGAGCCCCCGGGCGATCTCCTGCCAGACGCGCTCGGGCACGAGGTCGGACGCCTCGCCGGCCTCCACCATCGCGCGCATCAGCGCCATCGTCTCGGGCGCCACCGTGAAATCGGTGAAGCGCGCGGCGAAGCGCGCCACGCGCAGGATGCGCACGGGGTCCTCGCGGAATGCATCGGTCACGTGGCGCAGCACGCGCGCCTGCAGGTCGCGTTCGCCGCCATAGGGATCAAAAAGCTCCCATGCCGCCGATTCCATTGGGATTGCTGCTATTGAATTGATAGTAAGGTCGCGGCGCGAGAGATCCTGCTCCAGCGTCACGCCGGGATCGGCGTCCACCACGAAGCCGCGGTAGCCGCGGCCGCTCTTGCGCTCGGTGCGGGCCAGGGCGTATTCCTCGCGCGTTTCGGGGTGGAGGAACACCGGGAAATCGCGCCCCACGGGCAGGAATCCGCGCGCCACCATCGCGTCCGGCGTGGCGCCCACCACCACCCAGTCGCGGTCGTTCACCGGGCGGCCCAGAAGCCGGTCGCGCACGGCGCCGCCCACCATGTAGATCTGCATGCGGGGCAGTGTACGCGGGGCTGGCGGGCTATATTCGGCGCCCCTCCCATGCCCGCGGCCGGCCCCGACCATGTCCCTCTCCTCCTCGCTCACGATCGCCCAGATGAACCCCGACGGCAGCGTGCCCGTGCCCGAGTCGCCGGATGCCGCGGCCCACGCGGCCGTGGAAGCGCTGCGGCGCGAGGAGGCGGTGGAGGCGCTGACGGAGCGCATGCAGGCGTTGCAGGAGGTGCTGGACAAGCCGCTCAGCGAGATCCTGGCCGAGCGCGACCGTTTCAAGGAGACGGCGGCCGCGTGGGATGCCTTCGCCGCGATGTGGGTGCTGTCGCAGCGCGCGATGCGCCACGTGGCCATGGAACTGGCCGCGGCGCAGGGCGTAGCCGAGGAGACGGTGGTGGCGCGTGCGCTGGCGCGCGCGAACCAGGTGCTCAATACCGAGGACGAAGACCTGGGCGGCTCCATCGCGCCGGCGCAGATGGCGCACATCGCGCGGCACCGGCCGTTCCTGCGCAAGCAGTTCCGGCCGGGCTGAGCATCCGCCCCGCAGCGATCAGCGGCGCAGCCGGTAGGGCTCTTCGAAATCCAGGAAATCCTGCTCGGCCAGTGCGTCGTCGATCCAGGCCTTCACGCCGGGGCGGGCGCGCACCGCCCGCACGTAGGCGGCGATGGGTTCCGGCAGCGGCAGGGCGTAGGTGTGCAGGCGCATGCACACGGGCGCGAAGAACGCGTCGGCTATGGTGAACTGCGTGCCGAAGAGCAGCGGCCCGCCGTGCTGGCGCAGCAGCCCGCCCCACATGTCCACCAGCCGCTGCACATCGGCACGCACGTCGGCGCGGTCGCGCCAGAGCAGGGCGCCCACGTCGGGCAGGTGGGCATCGATGTTCATGGGGCAGGCGCCGCGCAGCGCGGAGAACCCGCTGTGCATCTCGGCGCAGATGCTGCGCGCACAGGCGCGGGCGGCAGGGTCCTGGGGCCACAGGCCCTTGTCGGGGTGCGTTTCCGCCGCGTACTCGGCAATGGCGAGGGTGTCCCAGACGGTGATGCCGCCATCCACCAGCACGGGCACCTTGCCGGTGGGGCTCACGGGCTGCAGGGTCTGCTTGAAGCGCGAGCCGGGCTCGAAGCTGTCGAAGCGCACCCGCACCTCTTCGAACGGGATGCCGGCTTCGCGCAGCAGCACCCAGGGGCGCATGGACCAGGACGAGTAGTTCTTGTTGCCGATGTAGAGCTGGAGCATGGTGCAGACCGCTGGAGGGAACAGAAGGGATGCCGATGCTAGGGGAGCCGGCGCTGCCTGCCAATGCCGTCTGCCCCCTGCATTGATACCGGGGGCGCATCAATGCGGAAATGGAACGCCGCCACGCGGGGGGTGGCCCGGGCCGGTGGGTGCGGCACAATCCGCCGCGGCCTCCGCGCCCGCCTTTTCCTGCCGTTCCTGCCGCTTCCACCCGTTTTTCGCGCCCTTGCCGAGGGCGTGCCGTGCCGCCGGTGTCCTCCGCCTTTTTCGCGCCAATTTCCGGGCCCGCCCGGGCCCTGCGCCTCGTGCTGCTGTCCGTCCTGTCGTGCCTGTCGTGCCTGTCGTGCCTGCTGTGGCTGGCGGTGGCGCAGGCCGCGCCGGCCGGTGCAGCGGCGGGCCCGGCCGTGCTCGGCGTGCGGGGCGGCGGCGTCGATCTTGTCCCGCACATGGAGGTGCTGGAGGATGCCAGCCGCCAGTGGGGTATCGACGATGTCCGCGCGCCTGGGCAGGCGGGCCGGTTCATGCACCCCGAGAACCCGCTGCAGGGCGCCGAGGCCGACCGCGTGCTGTGGTTCCGCGTGCAGATGCGCCTGGCCGATCCGGCGGATGCCGCACGCGAATGGCTGCTGGTCGTGCCCACCGTCTCCACGCACGAGCTGCGCTTCTACGGGCCGTTCGGCGCCGAGGGGCGCGCGCTGGCGCCCCCCGTGGTCACGGGCATGCGCCACCCGTGGGCGACGCGGGCGGCGGGCTCCGAGCAGATGGCCTGGCGCTTCCGCCTGCCGGACGCGCAGACCTACACGGCGTATTTCCGGGTGGAATCCACCTTCGCCCGCTTCTATGCCGCGAGGGCCTGGGACCTGGCGGCCTACCTGGAGGGCACGCAGGACAAGCGCATGTTCGACGGCGCCTGCTACGGCCTGCTGGCGGGGCTGCTGGTGTTCAGCCTCGCGATGCTGCTGGTGTTCCGCGAGGGGATCTATGCGTGGTATTCGCTCTCGTGCTTGTGCGCGCTGCTGGCCCTGGCCGGGTTCAACGGGCACACGCTGCGCTACCCGTTCGCGCACTGGCCGGCCGCGGCGGGGCTCACCTACGCGCTCGCGCCGCCCCTCTGGGCCGTCTCCAAGCTGATGTTCGGGCGCCAGCTGCTGCGCCTGGCCCACTTTGCGCCGCGCCTGGACCGGCTGGTGCTGGCGCTGGTCGCCGCGCTGGTGGCGGCCACGGTCTACGGCTTTGCCGGCTCGCACCCGCTGTGGCTGTTCCGTGCGGTGCAGGCGTCGGTGATGGTCTCCACCGTGGTGCTGGCCGCGGGGGCGCTGATCGCGATGCGGCGGCGCTACTGGCCGGCCGTGTTCTATTGCATCGGCATCGTGGTGCTGCTGCTGGGGATCTGCGCCATCATCGTCGCGAGCTGGGGCTGGGTGGTGTGGACCCCCGGCCAGATGGACCTGACGCAGGCCGCGCTGGTGGCGGAGTCGGTGGTGTTCGCCGCCGCGATGGCCTCGCGGGTGCGCATGCTGCGCGTGTCGGAGCAGGCGCTGGGCCAGCGCACGCGCGAGCTGGTCGAGGTGCTGGGCACCGATGCGCTCACCGGCGCCGCCAACCGCGCGGGCCTGGCGCGCCGCGCAGGCACGGCGCTGGAGGCGGGCCAGCCGTTCGCGCTCATGCTGCTCGACCTCGACGGCTTCAAGGCCGTGAACGACACCCACGGCCACGCGGCCGGCGATGCGGTGCTGGTGGCCCTGGTGCAGCGCCTGCGCGCCACGCTGCGCGCCGATGACCTCGTGGCGCGCCTGGGCGGCGACGAGTTCGCCGTGCTGCTGGCCGGCGCCCCTCCGCGCGCGGCACTCGCGGCCAAGGCGCGCGCCATGGCCCAGGCAGCGGCCGTGCCGCTCGACTTCGAAGGCCGCAGCCTGTCCGTGGGCCTCAGCGTGGGCATCGCCCGGACCCCGGACGACGGCCACACCCTGGAGACCCTGCTGCGCGCCGCCGACACCGCCATGTACGCCAGCAAGCGCCGCGGCCCGGCCGACGGCGCCGAATGCTTCGCCTTCGCGAGCGACCTGGCCCCGCCGCATGGACGGCTTCCCTGAATTCAGCGGCGGTTCAGGGCCCAGCAGCGATGGCGGGGCGGGCGCTTTCGGGCCAGCGCAGGGCTTCACCCCTCGGAGGGCCGTGGAGCAGGCCACGCCAGCAGACGCCGCGGAACCGGCTTTGCCGGGCCGCTGGCGTCGTCCCCCTGGGGGAGAAGGCGCCGAAGGCGGTCAGGTTCCAGGAGCGATGGCGGGGCGGGCGCTCCCGGGCCAGCGCAGGGCTTTACCCTTCAGAAGGCCGCGGAGCAGGCCATGCCAGCAGACGCCGCGGAACCGGCTCCGCCGGGCCGCCGGCGTCGTCCCCCTGGGGGGAAGGCGCCGAAGGCGACTCAGGGGGGGCCTCACTTCACCGGCCAGACCACCCCGTTGTCGTTGAGGATCGCGTCCAGCGGCAGGTCGTGCGGCTCGGGGTCGAAATCCTCCAGGAAGCCGTGCGTGAAGCCCAGGCCCACGGTGGTGGGCTGCGGCTGCAGCGTGGCCAGCGTGCGGTCGTAGAAGCCGCCGCCGTAGCCCAGGCGGTAGCCGCCGGGGCCGTAGCCCACGCAGGGCACGAACAGCAGCGTGGGCACGATGACCTCGGTGTCCTTGGGCTTGGGAATGCCGTAGGCGTCTTCCTCCATGGGGCAGCCGGGGTACCAGGCATGGAAGGTGAGGGTCTTGTGCTCCTTGTTGACCACCGGCAGGCCGATGCGGCGGCGCTGGGGTTCGTCCAGCAGTTCCCCATCTTCCTTCCAGCGGTGCAGGGCGGGCAGGGGATCGAACTCGCCCTTGATCGGCCAGTAGGCGCCGATGGAGATGTCGGGCCGGTCCACCAGCCAGATGCGCATCACGCGCTGCAGCAGGTCGGCCCGCTGTAGGCGGTCCGGCAGGTTCAGGCGTTCCTCGATCAATGCGCGTCGCAGGGCTGCTTTGTCCATCACATAATTCCCCAATGCAATTGCTCACGATTCTGACACCGCTGGTGGCCGCCGCCGTGTTCGCGGTCGCCACGCCGCCTGCCCTGGCGCAAAACCGGGGCGATGACGCCCTGCTGCAGATGCAGCAGGCCTACCGCAAGGGCGACCGCGCGCGGCTCGCCCAGCTGCTGCCCGATCTGCGCGGCCACGTGCTGGAGCCCTGGGGCGCCTACTGGGAGCTGCGTGCGCGCCTCGACCAGGCCACCCCGCAGGAGGTGGCGGCCTTCCTGCAGCGCTTCGCGGGCACCTACCAGGAAGACCGGTTGCGCAACGACTGGCTGCTGCTGCTCGGCCAGCGGCGCGACTGGGCGCAGTTCAGCGAACTGCACCCCCTCTACCGCATGAACGACGACCGCGAGGTGCGCTGCTACGCGCTGCTGGTGGACCAGATCAAGGGCAGCGCCCCGGCCGGTGCGGCCGACGAGGTGCTGCGCAACTGGTATGCGCTGCGCGAGGCCGACGACGGCTGCACGCATGCCGCGGCCGAGTTCCTGGCCGACAAGCGCATCAACGCCATGGACGTATGGCGCAAGGCGCGGCTGGCCGCCGAGGCCAACCGGGCGCGGGTGACCCGCAATGCGGTGGAGATCGTGGCGCCCGATGCGCTGCCGATGCTGCGCGAGGTGTTCGATGCCCCGGTCAAGTTCCTCGCCGGCCGTGCCACGGCCCCGGGCCGCGTGCGGCAGGAACTGGTGGTGCTGGCCCTCATCAAGATGGCGATGGCCGACCACGCGGCGGCCGCCCGGCTGCTGGATGCCAAGTGGGGCGTGCAGCTCAGCCCCGAGGAGCGCAACTGGGTCTGGGGCGTGATCGGCAAGCAGGCGGCCATCGCGCTTTCGCCGGACGCCATGGGGTATTTCGGCAACGTCACCAAGGATGGCGACCTGAACGACGACATGCTGGGTTGGAAGGTGCGCGCCGCGCTGCGCGCCGGCCAGTGGAAGGTGGTGGCCCGCGCGATCGACGCCATGGGCCCGGCGGCCCGCCAGGACAGCACTTGGACCTACTGGCGCGCCCGGGTCCACCTCTCCAACCGCCCCGGCGACGAGGACCGCGCCAAGGCGCGCGAACTGCTCGAGCGCATCGCCGGCCCCAGCGGCTTCTACGAGCAGCTGGCGCTGGAGGAGCTGGGCCAGCGTGTCACCGCTCCGCTCGCGCCCGTGCCGCCCACGGCGGAAGAGAAGGCGGCGGCGCGGGCCAACCCGGGCTTCGTGCGCAGCCTCTATGCCATCGGGCTGGGGCTGCGGCACGAGGGGGTGCGCGAGTGGAACTACACCGCCAACCTGCACACGCCGGGAGGCCTGGGTGACCGCGAGCTGCTGGCCGCCGCAGACCTTGCCTGCCAGCGCGAGATCTGGGACCGCTGCATCAACACCAGCGAGCGCACCAAGGCCGTTGCCGACATGTCGCAGCGCTTCCCGATGCCGTTTCGCAGCGCTGTCGTGGCGCGCGCGCAGTCCATCGGGCTGGACCCGGCCTACGTGTACGGCCTCATCCGGCAGGAGAGCCGCTTCATCATGGACGCCCGCTCGGGCGTGGGCGCCTCGGGGCTGATGCAGGTCATGCCCGCCACGGCGCGCTGGACGGCGCGCAAGATCGGCATGACCGGCTTCACGCCCGAGCAGATCAACGACCGCGACACCAACATCGCCATCGGCACGGCCTACCTGAAGCTCGCGCTCGACGATTTCGACGGCTCCATGCCCATGGCCGCCGCGGCCTACAACGCGGGGCCGGGCCGGCCGCGCAACTGGCGCAACGGGCCGGTGCTCGATGCCGCCATCTGGGCCGAGAACATCCCGTTCGCCGAGACGCGCGATTACGTGAAGAAGGTGATTTCCAACACCACGATGTACGCGGCCATCCTCACGGGCCAGCCCCAGTCGCTCAAGTCGCGCCTGGGCACGGTGGGCCCGCGCGACGCCGCCACGCCCGACCCGAGCCGCGAGCTGCCGTGACATCCATGCCTCCGGAAGATGGGGGCATGGATTGCTATGAAAATAATAGCTAACTATTCAATGAATCCGGCGGCATGGAGCCGATAAGGCTCCAAGCCGGGATCCGGTGCCCCGTCAGGCGACGTCATCGCCCCGGGGCGGCGCCTTGCGCCCGGTGAGCATGGCCCGCACGAGGTTCTCGCGCTGTTCCAGGCTGGTCCAGGCCACGCCGGCCACGTGCAGGGCGGCCAGGCCCAGCAGCGTCCAGCCCAGGCCTTCGTGCAGGAGGGCGAGCCAGCCATAGCCCCAGAACAGGTCGGTGGTGTAGAGCCAGCCCGTGAAGCCCAGCAGGCCGATGCAGGCGAGCAGCGCCACCACCATCCAGCCGCCCAGGGGGTTGTGGCCCAGGTGGCGCGGCGCGCGGCCGCGGCCCACGGCGCGCGCATAGGCCCAGGTGGCGCGCGGGCCCCGCACGAACTGCGCGAAGCGCGCATACCGCCCGCCCGTGAAGCCCCAGGCCGTGCGTGCCACGGCGATGGCCAGCGCCGCGTAGCCGAGGTTCTCGTGCAGCGGGCCCAGCCGGCTGCGCGTGACCCAGGCGGCGGCCACGGCGGCCACGAGCGACCAGTGCAGCAGCCGCACGGCCGCGTCCCAGATGCGCGGTCCCGGGGCCGGCGCCGCTGCGCCCGGGGGCTTACTTTTCTTCAACGCGTTCCAGCGTCTTGGGGTCGAAGAAGGCTTCCACGCGCTTGCCCTGCGGGTCCTTGCCGTAGACCTCGTAGCAGGTGGTGGTCTTTTCCATGCGGCGCACGGTCCAGCCTTCCTTGGTGAGCTTCTCGTGCAGCTCGGTGTGCGGGCGCCACTCGGCCTTCTCGCGCGCGGGGCACTGCACGTCGCCATGGGCCCAGGCGCCGCAGGCGGCCAGGGCGAGGACGGCGGCCGTGGCCGCGCGCAGCAGGGGGAGTCGTTTCATGGGGGTCTCCTTGGAGGGGTGGGGAAGAGGAAAGAAGAGGGAAGGCGCCGCTCAGGTGCGCGCCCAGCGGCGCAGCAGGTTGTGGTACACGCCCGTGAGCTGCAGCAGGCGCGGATCGGCGGCCTCCACCAGGGGCGTGAGGCGCTGGATGGACTGGTCCAGGTCGAACAGCAGGGTGCGCTCGCCCTCGTCGGCCACGAGGCTCTCGATCCAGAGGAAGGAGGCGATGCGCGCGCCGCGCGTGACGGGCGTCACGCGGTGCAGGCTGGTGGAGGGGTAGAGCACGAGGTCGCCGGCTTCGAGCTTCACGCTCTGCACGCCAAAAGGGCCTTCGATCTCCAGCTCGCCGCCGTCGTATTCGGCGGGCTCGGCCAGGAACAGCGTGGCCGAGACATCGGTGCGCATGGGTTGCAGCGTGCCGGGCAGGTGCATGACGGCGCTGTCCACATGGGCGCCATAGGTGCCGCCGTCGGCATAGCGGTTGAATTTCGGGGGGTAGATCGTGCGCGGCAGCGCGGCCGAGACGAAGGTCGGGTGGCGTCCCAGCGCGCGCAGGATGCGGTTGCCCAGCTCCACGGCCAGGGGGCTGCCGTCCTCCAGTTGCTGGTTCTGCTTCACGGCCCGTGCGAGCGTGCCGGCCGTGGCGCTCCCGCCCTGCCACGCGGCGGTGTCGAGCCGCTCGCGGAATTGGCGCACTTCGTCCTTGTCCAAAAGGCGGTCGATGGTGATCAGCATGGCGTGTCGTCGCAGGAAAGGGGGGAGAGGAACGGCGGCTGGGGCACCAGCGCGCCCGGGCCGATGTCGGCCAGCGTGGCGCAGCCGGCCAGGGCCATGCAGGCCTGCAGTTCTTCGGTAAGCAATTGCAGCATGTGGGCCACGCCGAGGGCGCCGGCCACCGCCAGCGCGTAGACCTGCAGCCGGCCCACAAGCACGGCATCGGCGCCCAGCGCCAGCGCCTTGAACACGTCGGTGCCGCTGCGGATGCCGCCATCGAACAGCACGGGGAACGCGCTGCCCACGGCCGCGCGCACGGCCGGCAGCATCTGCAGCGTGGCGGGCGCGCCGTCGAGGCTGCGGCCGCCGTGGTTGGAGACGACGATGCCGGCCGTGCCGCGCGCCTGCAGCGCGCGGGCGTCGTCCGGATGCAGCACGCCCTTCACCCATACGGGCAGGCGCGATTGCGCGAGCAGCCAGTCCAGGTCGTCCCAGGTGGGGGCGGCGTGCATGGCATGGAAGACGCGCCCCTGTCCCGGCGCGGGCGGCGGCGGCTCGGCGGGCGCGCAGCCGGCGAGGTTCGCGGCGATGCAGTCGGCGGGCATGCGGAAGCCCGCCTCCAGCGCACGGCGGCTCGCGGCCTGGATGGCGGCGTCCAGCGTGACGACGATGGCGCGGTAGCCCGCCGCCTCGGCGCGCCGCAGCAAGCCGAGCGTGTCGTCGCGACGGGGCTGGAAGTAGAGCTGGAACCAGCGCGGCGCGGGCCCGCAGGCCTGCGCGATGGCCTCCAGCGGCTGCGACGAGAGCGTGCTCGCGATGAGGCAGGTGCCGGTGGCGCCGGCCGCGCGCGCGGTGCCCCGCTCGCCCTGCGGATGGGCGAGCTGCTGGAACGCCACGGGCGCGAGCGCGATCGGGTGGCTCCAGGTCTCGCCGCCCACGGTGGCGCGCGTGTGGCCGTGGCGCACGTCGCGCAGCAGCCGCTGCGGCACGGCCCAGGCCGCGAAGGCGCGGGCGTTGGCGGCCACCGTCAGGTCCTGCCCGCTGCCACCCGCCACGTAGGCGAGCCGGGCCGCGTCCATGTGGCGCGGCGCGAGCAGCGCATAGTCGAGCGCGTTGTGCACGCCGGGCGGGATGCGTTCCGGCGCGGCGGGTGAAGGAGCGGGGCTCATCGGATGGGTGTCGGGAGGGCGTCGAGAACGGTGTCGGAAGGCACGGGCGGTCCGCGGAGAAACGCCAATGCCGGGCAGAGCCCGGCATTGGATCAGACCATGGCCGCCGTTGCCAGCGCCGGCATCAGAACTCGTAGTCGAGCGTGACGCGCACCGCGCGGCCGTCGCCCTTGTAGAGGAACGAGCCCGAGCGGTAGACGGCCGTGTAGTAGTCCTTGTCGGTGGCGTTCAGCACGTTCAGGCGCACGTCGGCATGCTTGTTGATGCGGTAGGACGCGAACAGGTCGTACACCGTGAACGACGGCACCGGCTGCGAGCAGACGCCGTTGCTGTAGCCCGCGCCCGTGTCGGGCTGGCCGCCGCAGCGCTTGCTCTCGCGGCGCGCGGTGGCGCCGAGGGCGATGGCCGGCGTGATCTGGTACTTGCCCTGCACCGAGAACGAACGGTCGGCGAAGTTGGACAGCGGAAGGCCCACGTTCGCGGCCGTGGCGGACTTCAGCACCTTGGACTTCATGAAGGCCACGCCGGCCTGCATGGTGAACTGGCTCGTCACATTGCCCACGAGGCCGAACTCGACGCCGCGCACACGGTTCTTGCCGGTGTTGAAGGTGCCCACGGAGTCGTAGTTGGCGCCTTCCATCACGTCGGACTTGGTGGTCTGGAACGCGGCGGCCGTGAACAGCAGCTTGTCGTCCAGCAGATTCCACTTGGTGCCGATCTCGAAGTTGCGCGAGGTCTCGGGCTTGGCGCCCGCGGCGTTGCCGTTGTAGACCACGAGGCCGCCGTAGCCGCTGCTGGTGCCGGTGTCGGATTCGCCGCCGTTGATGTCCTGCGACGAGCCGAAGCTGGCGTAGACCATGCCCATCGGGTTGATCTTGTAGGAGATGCCGAGGTGGCCGTTCAGCAGCGTGTCGGTGTAGCTGTAGTTGCCGGTCTGCGCGGCCGTGGCGGCGTTGCGCGTGACGAGGCTGAAGTCGGTGTAGTCGGCGCGCACGCCGCCGAACACGGTCCACTGGTCGGTCAGGTCCACGGTGTCCATGGCGCTGAGCGCGAAGCTCTTGACCTGCCAGTCGTTGGCCCACTGCGTCTGCGCGATGCGGCGGCCCATGACCGAGTTCAGGCCCGGGGTGACGGCGCCCGTGGGGCCCGAGAGGCAGAACGCCGTGTTGGCGCCCACGCCGGCCGCGGTGCGGCAGTTGAACGCGCCGGTGTTGGTCACGGCGTAGTTGCCGCGCTTGACCTGGTGGTCGGTGTACTCGAGGCCGAAGATGAGTTCATTCTTCTTGCCGGCGATCTGCGTGTCCCAGCGCAGGTTGGTCTGGTGCGCGAAGTACTTCACTTCCTGCCAGCCGTTGTGCGTGCTGAGCGAGGCGCTCGCGAACGGCGCGCCCGCGCTGGTGTAGCGCGTGCCGCCCGAGGCACCGGTCACCACGTAGCCGTTCTCCGACTGGCCATAGCGCGTGAGGCTGGTGAGGGTCTTGTCGGGGGCGATCTTCCACTTGATGCGGGCGGTGAGCGCGTCCACGTCGGAGTTCTGGAAGTCCTGGTCCTGCGCGTAGACCGGCACGCCGCTCGCCGGCACGCGGTTGGGCACCGTGCCCACGAGGTAGCTGCCGAGGTCCGGGTGCTTGTCCTTGGCGCGCAGGCCGTAGTAGTCGAGCGTCACGGACAGGGTGGAGTCCACTTCCCACAGCCCGGAGAGCGCCAGGCCGTCGCGGCGGCGCTTGGAGGGGTCGCGGTCCGGCACGCCTTCGTTGCTGGTCAGCGCGTTGGCGCGCAGCGCGAACTGGTCGGTGAAGCCCTTGTTCACGTCCATCGTGGCGCGGCGGTAGTGGTCGGTGCCGGCGCCCACGGAGATGCGCGAGAAGTCGTAGTCGAGCGTGGCCTGCTTGGTGATCGCGTTGATCGCGCCGCCGGCCGAGCCGCGGCCCGCGAACGTGGAGTTCGGGCCCTTGGTGATCTCGAGCTGCTCGATGGCGAAGCTCTCGCGCGTGGTCATGCCGGGGTCGCGCAGGCCGTCCACGAACACGTCGCTGCGCGCTTCCTGGCCGCGGATGATGTAGCGGTCGCCGAAGGCGTTGCCGTTCTCGCCGGTGCCGAGCGTGATGCCGGGCTGGGCCGCGAGGATCTGCTTCAGGTCGGTGAAGCCCGAGTCGTCGATGGCGGCCTTGGTCACCACCGAGATGGTCTGGGGCGTCTCGGCCAGCGGGCGCGTGTGGCGCACGTCGGCGGAGGTCTTGGCCTTGTAGGGTGCGCCCACTTCGGCATTGGGGTTCGGGTCGATGGCCTGTTCCTGCACGGTCACCGTGGGCATGGTGCGGGTGTCGGGGGCCGGGGCCGTCTGTGCCAGCGCGGCCAGCGGCAGCAGCGCCATGGTGGACAGGCCGGCGGCAGCCATGCCTTCGCCGAGGCGCAGGCTGCGGGGTTTCTTGATCGCGCTGTTGTGTTTCATATTGTGTGTATGGCAAAAAACGGTCGCGATTATTGATGCGAATCACTCTTGTTCAGTTGCCCTGCCCGCAGAAAGTGATCCCCATCACCCCCTGTCGGGCATGGTTTTGTCGTCTCCGTACAACACATTCTTCAGTGCGGAAAATCTTGCGCTCGGCCTTGGGCGCAACAGCGCAGGCCTGGAAGCGTCTGGCAGGCATGGCGGATCCGCGCGCCCGCCGGGACTGCCGGATTCAGGCGTTGTGCAGTGTGTCGCCGTCGCGCGTGGCGGCCCCGCTGCGCAGCAGGTCCTGCACCAGGGCGTCCTGCCAGTCCGCGCGGGGCTGGCCGGCGAAGTGGCCCGCGTGCAGCGTGCCGAAGTAGGGCGTGGCCAGCGCCCAGGCATGGAGGCGGGCCAGCGGCACGCTCTGCCACTCCAGCAGCTTGTACTTGAGCAGCACCTTCGCGGCGTAGAGCGCGTGCCGGGCGGGGTCGCGCACATAGCCGTCGAGCCGGCGGCGCGCGGTGTCCAGCGCGCGGCCGACGTCCGTGAACACCGCGCCGTGCCCCGGCACCACGGTGCGCGGCGCCAGGGCGGCGATCAGGTCCAGCGTGGCGGCCACGTCGGTGAAGGCGTGCTCGCCTTCCAGCTCGGGAAAGACCACGCCGAAGCCGTTCTCCCAGAGCGCATCGGCCGAGAGCAGCACGCGGTACTGCGGCTCGAACAGCACCACGGAGTGCGTGTCGTGGCCGGGCGCGGCATGCACCTGCCAGTCGTGCGCGCCCAGGCGCACGGTGCTGCCGGGCGCGAGCAGGCCGTCCATGCGGAAAGGCGGGCAGTCCTGCCCGGTGGGCGTGTAGCTGAGCGCTTCGGGGTTCCAGGCGCGCACGTGCGCGGCCTGCCCGGGCGGGATGAGCGTGCGCGCGGCGGGCCAGGCCTGCTGCAGCGCCGCGTTGCCGCCGCAGTGGTCGCTGTGCAGGTGGGTGTTGGCGATCAGCGCGAGCGGCCGGCCCTGCAGCGCCGCGCCGACCAGCGCCACCGTCTGTGGCGCGTGGGCGCAGTAGCCGGTATCGACGATGGCGGCGCCGTCCCCGTCCCCGTCCCCGTCGCCGTCCACGCCCAGGCAGAGGATGTTGTTGGCGGAGAGCCAGCCGCGCTCCAGCACGGTGGTGCCGGGGGGCAGTCGGGCGGCGCTGGATGCGGGAGGGGGTTCGGTCATGGACGGCCTGGCACGGGGCAGGCCGCCATCGTAACTGCGGGGCCCGCGCCAGCGTGCGCGGCCCGGCGGGCCAGGGTCAGAACGTCACGCCCGCGCAGAGGATCACGTTGGCATACGGTGTGCACTCGCCCGTGCGCACCACGGCCCGCGCGTCGCGCGCGAGGCGCTTGAAGGCTTCGTGCGACAGCGTCTCCGGGGCCACGGGCAGCGCGGCGGCCCAGGCGGGCAGGGCGCCGCCGGCACGCTCCACGGCCTCGGTGGCGACGAGGGCGCGCTCCACCTGCATCTCCGAGAGCACGGCGCGCAGCACGTCGGCCACCGCCGGCAGGCCGGGGGTGACGGCCAGGTCGATGCGGCGCGGGCCGTCCGGGATGGGCAGGCCGGCGTCGCCGATGACGATCATGTCGCCGTGCCCGAGCGTGGCGATGGCGTGGGAGAGTTCGGCGTGCAGCAGGGCGGTGCGTTTCATGCGGTGCGGCTCCAGTCGGGGGGCAGGGGGCTGGCCAGGGTTTCGGCGAGCGTGGGGATGGACGGCTGCGCGCCGGGGCGCGTCACGCACAGCGCGGCGGCGCGGATGCCCGTCTGCACGGCCAGGTCGAGCGATTCGCCTCGCGCCAGCGCCACGGTGAGCGCGCCCAGGAAGGTGTCGCCCGCGGCGGTGGTGTCCACGGCCTCCACGCGCAGGCCCGGGTGGTGCCGGCAGCCGTCGCCGTCGCTGGCCACGGCCCCGGCGGCGCCGAGCGTGACGACCACGCGGCGCGGGCCGCGCGCGCGCAGCAGCCGGGCCGCGTGGGCGGCGTCGTCGGGCGTTTCCACGTCGCAGCCGGCGAACAGCGCGGCCTCGACCTCGTTGGCCACGAGCGTGTCCACCAGCGGCCAGAGCGCGTCCGGCATGGGCTGCATGGGCGAGGGGTTGAGCACCACGGGGCAGGCCAGCCGCTGCGCGAGCTCGGCGGCGGCCACCACCTGCGCGAGCGGCACCTCGAACTGCAGCAGCAGGTTGCTGGCGCCCTGCAGCACCTGTCCCAGGGCCGCGGTGTCGAGCTGGAAGCGGCCGTTGGCGCCAGCCACCACGACGATGCGGTTCTGCGCCGTGGCGTCCACCGTGATGGCGGCCACGCCGGTCGGCGCGGCCGGGTCGGTCTGCACCCCGGCGTGGCCGATGCCGTCGGCCTCCAGCGCGGCGCGCAGCGCCTGGCCGTGCGCGTCGTTGCCCACGCGGCCCAGCAGCTGCACGCGGGCGCCCTGGCGGGCGCAGGCCACGGCCTGGTTGCCGCCCTTGCCGCCCGGGATGTGGGCGAGCGATTCGGCCATCACGGTCTCGCCCGCGCCGGGGGCGCGCGCCACGCGCAGCACGATGTCCATGTTGAGGCTGCCCACCACGGCGATGCGCGGAGCGCCCGCGGGGGCGGTGGGGGCGGAGAAGGCGTGCGGTTCGGTCATGCGGGAATCGGGGGAAGGGGGCGGCCGCGCGCGGCGGCCACGGGAGCGCCGGCCGCCGCGAGGACCGCGGTGGAGGCGCGCAGCCTCAGCTCGGGCTGCAGCAGCACCTGGCGCCGCTCGCGCCGCGCGCCGTCGATGCGTTCGAGCAGCATGTCCACGGCGAGCGCGCCGATCTGCTGCTTGGGCTGGGCCACGGTGGTGAGCGGCGGGCTGGTGAAGGCGGCGAGTTCGATGTCGTCGAAGCCCACGACCGAGAGCGCCTCGGGCACGCGCAGCCCGCGTTCGTGGGCCGCGCAGAGCGCGCCGATGGCCATGAGGTCGTTGCCCACGAACACGGCCGTGGGCGCCCGGGCCGAGGCCAGCACGGCCTGCATGGCCTCGTAGCCGCCCTGGCTGGTGAAGTCGCCGTGCCAGAGCAGGCCGTCCGCGTCCGCGCCCACGCCGGCCTCGGCCAGCGCATCGCGCCAGCCGGCGATGCGCTGCTCGCTGGGGGCCAGGCCCGCGGGTCCGCCGATGCACGCGATGCGCCGGTGGCCCAGCCACAGCAGGTGCCGCGTGGCGAGCACGCCGCCCTGGCGGTGCGCGGTCTCCACGAGGTCGCAGGGCTGCTCGGGCACCTCGATCTCGCGGTCCACCAGCACGGTGGGCACGCCCAGGCCTTCGAGCTGGCGCGCGAGCGTGGCATCCTGCCCGGTGGAGACGACGATCAGCCCGTCGATGCGCCGCTCGGCCAGCACCTGCAGGTACGAGCCCTGGCGGTGCGCCTCGTCGTGCGTGTTGCACAGGATCAGGTTGTAGCCCGCGCCGAAGCAGCGGTTCTCGACGCTGTGCACCACCTCCGCGAAGTACGGGTTGGAGCTGTTGGGGATCAGCATCCCCAGCGTGCGCGTGTGGTTGCTCTTGAGGCTGCGCGCGATCGCGCTGGGCACGTAGCCCAGGTTGCGGACGGCCGCCTCCACGCGGGCGCGGCCTTCGTCGCTGACGTGCCGCGTGCCGTTGATCACATGGGAGACGGTGGTGACCGAGACGCCCGCCTGCCGGGCCACGTCCTTGATGGTTGCCATGCTCGGGGCGCCGGCGTCAGACGGCCGCGCGGCGCTGCCGCAGCGTGTCGATGATGACGGCGGCCACGATCACGCAGCCGGTGATGATGCGCTTGCTCGGCTCGCTCGCGCCGATCTGCGCGAGGCCCGCTTCGAGCACCGCGATGATGAGCACCCCGAAGGCCGTGTTCACCACCGAGCCGCGGCCGCCCATGAGGCTGGTGCCGCCGATCACCACGGCGGCGATCACCTGCAGCTCCATGCCGGCGCCGGCATTGGGATCGGCCGCCTCCAGGCGCGCCGACTGCATGAGGCCCGCCAGGCCGGCCAGCAGGCCGGTGAGGGCGAACACCGCGATGCGGATGGGGCGCGGGTCCACGCCGGCCAGGCGCATGGCTTCCTCGTTGGTGCCGATGCCGACCATGCAGCGCCCGAACACCGAGCGTGAGAGCACCAGCTGCGCCACCACCACGATGAGCAGCGCCACCCCGAACGCCACCGACACGCCGGCCGCCACCGGCGCGGCCAGCCAGGAGATCGCGTCGCCCACGTACTGCGTGCGCGAATCCGTCACCAGATAGGCGCTGCCGCGCACGGCCTCCAGCATGCCCAGCGAGACGATGAACGAGGGCAGCCGCCACGCCACCGACACGGCGCCCGTGATGGTGCCGCAGACCAGGCCGGTGGCCAGCGCCAGCGCCGCCGCGGCGGGCACGCTCCAGCCCCACTGCAGGATGGCCGCGGCCGAGGTGGCGGCCGCCAGCGCCATGACCGATCCCACCGACAGGTCGATGCCCGCGATGATGAGCACGAAGGTCATGCCCACCGCCATCACGGCCAGCGCGGGGATCTCGTTGGCGATGGTGACGAAGGTGTCCACGCTCCAGAAATATTCGGAGAGCCACGAGAACAGCGCCACCATGCCGATCAGCACGGCCGCGAGGCCCAGGTAGGTGCCCAGCTGCGTGCGCCAGAGCGGCGCGGCGGGCGCCGCGGAGGCGGCGGGATGGGGGGTGGGTCGGGCGGTGGTCATGCGGGGGCGGAAGAGGAAGTGGGGACGGGACCGGCGGTGGGTGCGTCGGGGGCGTTGCCGGCGGCTGCGGGATCCGTGTCGGAGAACGCGGCGGCCAGCAGCGACTGCTCGGTCCATTCGCCGCGCTCGAACACAGCGACCAGCCGGCCGCCGCTCATCACGCCGATGCGGTCGGCCATGGCCATGAGTTCGCGCAGGTCGGACGACACCATCAGCAGCGCGCGGCCTTCGGCGGCCATGCGGTCGAGCTCGGCGTAGAGGTCGGCGCGCGCGCCCACGTCCACGCCGCGCGTGGGTTCGTCCAGCAGCAGCACGCGGCCGTCGCGGTGCAGCCAGCGCGCGAACACCACCTTCTGCTGGTTGCCGCCCGAGAGCTGGCCCACGGGCTGCTCCGGGCCGCGGCAGCGCACGCGCAGCGTGCGGATGAAGCCCTGCACCACGGCGCTCTCGTGCGCGCGGCGCAGCCATCCGCCGCGCGAGACGGCCGAAAGATCGGACAGCGTGGCGTTGACGCGGATCGGCTGGGTGAGCAGCAGGCCCTGCGATTTGCGGTCCTCGCTCACCAGGCCGATGCCGGCGGCAATGGCCGCCAGCGGCGAGCGGAAGCCGCGCGCGTAGGTGCGGCCGCCGGCGCTGCCGGAGGATTGGTTTGCTATTGTTTTAGTAGCAATCTTTTCAATGGATCCGGCGGCATGGAGCCCCTGGGACTCGGAATCGCCCGCCAGCGTCAGGCTGCCCCGGTCGGCGCGGTCGGCGCCGAAGAGCAGGCGCAGCAGCTCGGTGCGGCCCGAGCCGACCAGCCCCGCGATGCCGAACACCTCGCCCGCGCGCAGCGTGAGGCTCACGTCCTGCACGGCGGCAGCGCGGCCGATGCCGTCCACGCGCATCACCACGGGGCCGGCCGCACGGCGCGGGCGGTGCTCCAGGTCGCTCACGGCGCGGCCCACCATGCGCTGCACGAGGTCGGCCTCGGTGAGCCCGGCCATGGGGCGCGCATCCACGAGCGCGCCGTCGCGCAGCACGGCCACGCGGTCGGCGATGCGGCGCAGCTCTTCCAGCCGGTGCGAGACATAGATGATCGCCACGCCGCGCGCCGTGAGCCGCGCGATCTGCTCGAAGAGGTAGTTGGTCTCGCGCGGCGTGAGCATGGCCGTGGGCTCGTCCAGCACGAGGATGCGCGTGTCGTCCTGCAGGTTGCGCGCGATCTCCACCATCTGCTGCTGGCCGATGCCCAGCCGCGCCACCGGCGTGGCGGGGTCGATGCCGGTGAGGCCGATCTTGGCGAGCTGCGCGCGCGCCGCGTCGTGCAGCGCGTTGCGGCGCAGCCAGCCCAGGCGGTGCGGCAGCCGGCCCATGAAGAGGTTCTCGGCCACGGTCAGCGTGGGCACGAGGCCCAGCTCCTGCATGACCATGCGCACGCCCTGGCGCTCCGCGTCGCGGCGCGACAGGGGGGCGTAGGGCTCGCCCGCCAGGCGCAGGCCGCCGCGCGTGGCCGGCTCCAGCCCGCAGAGGATCTTGGAGAGCGTGCTCTTGCCCGCCCCGTTCTCGCCAGTGAGCGCGAGTACCTCGCCCGCGTGCAGCGACAGCGTCACGCCGTGCAGCACGGTGGTGGTGTGGTAGTCCTTGCCCACGCCCAGCATCTCGAGCAGGGGCGGGGGCACGGGCGTGGGAGCGGCGGTGTGCGGAGGGTGGTCGGCCACGGTGAGCAAGCCCGGAGGACGGAAGGGGCCGCACGGCGCGCGGCGGTGCGGGAAGCGAGGGGTGCGGGCGGCGGCAGGGCGGAAGGGGCGGCACCGGAGCGTGCCGCGCGCCTGCCCGCCGGCCCGGTCACTTGGCGGCGGAGCCCTTGGTGACCAGCACCACGTCGGTCTTGACCTCGGCGGGCAGCTGGGCCTGCGGCGTCTTGGCGGAAATCGCCTTCAGGGCCATCTCGATGCCGAACACCGCCTGCTTGGCGGCGTACTGGTCGGCCGTGGCGAGCACGCGGCCATCGGCCAGCATGGGCTTGATGGCGTTGATGTTGTCGTAGCCCACCACCTGCACCTTGCCGGCCTTGCCGGCGGCCTTCACGGCAGCCACGGCGCCCAGCGCCATGCTGTCGTTGCCGGCCAGCAGCGCCACCAGGTCGGGGTGCTCGCGCAGCATGCCGGCGGCCACGGTGTTGCCCTTCTCGATCTCCCACTGGCCGGACTGCACGCCCACCACGGTGATGCCCGCGGCCTTCATCGCGTCTTGGAAGCCCAGTGTGCGCTGCTGCGCATTGAAGGTGGTGGAGACGCCTTCGATGATGCCCACCTTGTCGCCGGCCTTGAGCTGCTTGGCGAGGTGGTCGCCCACGAGCTTGGCGCCCAGGCGGTTGTCGGGGCCGACGAAGGGCACGTTCAGGCTCTTTTCCTTGAGCGCGTCGGTGTCCAGGCGGTTGTCGATGTTGACCACCAGGATGCCCTTGTCCACCGCGGCCTTCACGGCGGGCACCAGCGCCTTGGAGTCGGCCGGTGCGAGCACGATGGCGCTCACCTTCTGGGCCACGGCCTGCTCGATCATCTTGATCTGCGCGGCGGTGTCGGTCTCGTTCTTGATGCCGTTGGCGATGAGCGTGTATTCGCCGGCATGCGCCTTCTGATGCGCCTTGGCGCCGTCTTCCATCGTGCGGAAGAACTCGTTGGCGAGCGACTTCATCACGAGGGCGACTTTGGGCTTGTCCTGCGCCAGCGCGGGCTGGGCGAACAGGCCGCCGGCCAGGGCCAGGGCGGCAGCGGTCTGCAGGGTGCGGCGGGTCAAGGGCATGGTGTCTCCTGGTGGTTGGAACGGGCAAAAGAATACGCGCGGCGGCCGGGCCGGACCGGTGGCCGCGGTCCCGGGCGCGGCCGCTATGGTAATCAAAGAAAACGTTTGCGCAAACGTTTGCGCACGCTTTTACGCAGTGGTTGGCCGTGCTGCCTGTGCCGGCGCGGCGCTGTAAGGGTTTACACGCGGATGCAAAAAAGGCGTGGCGGCTCCGACGGGGCCGGAGGGCGCCGTGCGGCCGGGCCGCCGCGCCCACGCCCGCATCAGCGCACGGCGCCGCCGGTGCAGGCCTGCAGCCAGGCCGTGAAGTCCGCCAGCGCCGGCTCCGCGCCCAGGTCGGCGTGGTACGCCCCGCTGGCCCGCAGCGCCACCCGGGCCTGGGCGGCCCCGGGTGGGCGTTCGATGCGCACGCGCAGCCCGCTGCGGTTGCGCTCCGCGAAGTGCCCCGATTCGAGCAGGCCCGCGGCATCGTCGCGCAGCGTCACCGGTGGCCAGGGGCCGCCGGCCTCCGCCCTCCGGGCCACGCCGGCCGCCGCGCAGTCGAAGAGCCGCGGGTTCGGCAGGTCGGCGGGCACGGCCAGCACGCGCGCCGCGCCGGGCAGGCCCCCGGGCCCGCCGGAGAGCGCGCAGCCCGTGGCCAGGCCCAGCAGGACCGCCGCGCAGGCGCAGCGCAGGGCGGGCCGCCCGCGCGGCATCGCCGCTGCACCGCTGCCGCGGCGCCGCGGCAGCGGCGGCATTTCGGCCCCGGATGCCAGGGTGTCTTCGGGCCTATCCACGCAGTTCGCGCCGCAGGATCTTGCCCACGTTGGTCTTGGGCAGCGCATCGCGGAACTCGATGTGGCGCGGGCATTTGTAGCCCGTCAGGTGTTCGTGGCAGTAGCGTGCCACGGCGTCCTCGGTGAGGGACGGGTCGCTGCGCACGACGAACACCTTGATCGCCTCGCCCTGCTTCTCGTCCGGCACGCCGATGGCCGCGCATTCGAGCACGCCGGGGCACAGCGAGATGACCTGCTCCAGCTCGTTGGGGAACACGTTGAAGCCGGAGACGAGGATCATGTCCTTCTTGCGGTCGATGATGCGGGTGTGGCCGTCCGCGTCCATCACGCCGATGTCGCCCGTGCGCAGGAAGCCGTCGGCCGTGAACGCGCGCGCGTTCTCCTCGGGTTGCTGGTAGTAGCCGGCCATCACGTTGGGGCCCCGGATGCAGATCTCGCCGGCCTCGCCCACCGGCAGGCTCTGGCCCGCGTCGTCCTTGATCGCGATGTCGATGCCCGGCAGCGGCAGGCCGATCGAGCCGGTGAACGCGGTGTTGTCCACGGGGTTGTTGGTGCCGATGGCGCAGGTCTCGCTCATGCCCCAGCCCTCGATCATGGTGCTGCCCGTCACCTTCTGCCACTGGCGCGCGGTGCCCTCGGCCGCCGCCATGCCGCCGGCCTGGGAGACGCACAGGTGCGAGAAATCGAGCGCGCGGAAGTCCGCGTTCTGCAGCAGCGCGTTGAACAGCGTGTTCACCGCGGGCAGCATGTGGAAGGGCCGTTTCTTCAGCACCGCCACGAGCTTGGGGATGTCGCGCGGGTTGGGAATCAGCGTGAGGTGCGAGCCCTGGCGGATCGCCAGCAGGCACAGCGTGAGCGCGAAGATGTGGTACAGCGGCAGCGCCGCGATGCTGTTGGCCTGCCGCACGTCGCCGATGCGCGAGAGCGCGGGCGTGAACCAGGCCTCGGCCTGCAGCGTGGCGGCCACGATGTTGCGGTGCGTGAGCACCGCGCCCTTCGAGAGGCCGGTGGTGCCGCCCGTGTACTGCAGGAACGCGGTGGAGTCGAGCGTGGCCGTGCTGGGCACGAGCGTGCGCCGCGCGCCTTCGGCCAGCGCCGTGGCCAGCGGCGTCACGCGCCGCCCGCCCGAGAGCGGCAGGTCGAAGGCGGGCACCATCTTGGCGAGGTGGCGCACGGCGAAGTTGATCCAGCGCCCGCGCACGGGCCCGAGCAGGTCGCCCAGCGCCGTGATCGCCACGTGCCGCACGGCGGTGCGCTCCACCACCTCGGAGAGCGTGCGCGCGAAGTTCTCCAGGATGACGATGGCCTCCGCGCCCGAGTCGCGCAGCTGGTGCTCCAGCTCGCGCGGCGTGTAGAGCGGGTTCACGTTCACGCAGGTGTAGCCCGCGCGCAGCACGGCCGCCATCGCCACGGCGAACTGCGGCACGTTGGGCAGCATGATCGCCACGCGCGCGCCCTGCGCCAGGCCCTGGGCCTGCAGCCACGCGCCCAGGTGCGCGCTCAGGCGGTCCAGCTCGGCATAGCCCATCCATTGCTCCATGCACACCGAGAACGGCTGGGCCGCATGGCGCTGCAGCGATTCCTCCAGCAGGTGCGCCACCGAGCGGTAGCGCTCGGGCTCGACCTCGTGGGGCACGCCGGGCGGGTAGTTCTTCAGCCAGATCCGGTCCATGGAGTGGTTCCTTTCGCGCTCCGCCGGAGGGCGGGCGGTGGGTGCAGGGGCAAAGGCAGGGGCGGGCGCAGCCGGGGCCGATGGAATCGGGGCGCGCCGCCGCCGATTGTGGAAAGCTCCGCGCGCCTGTCCATCGGGTGACTCCCAGGGCCGAGCGGGGCGGCGGGGTTTTCCGTCTCCCGCGTGACATGATCCGGTCAGCGCAGGCCAGGGTGGCCGCCGCGCAGCAGGAGGGACACGCTTTGACGAACGCACGGTGGCAGCAGTGGATGGTGGCGGCGCAACTCGCCATCGTGGCGGGCTGGGTGGCCTGGCTCTGGCCGCATTCGCGCGGCTGGGCGGTGGGCGGCGCGGCCGCCTGGCTGCTGGGGCCGCGGCTCTGGCTCGGCCTGCAGTTCGCGCTCATGCTGCACTACAACCGCGGGGATCCGGTGCCCCGGCCCCCGGCCGGGCGCGTGCTGCGGGCCTGGTGGGCGGAAACGCAATGGGCCACCTGGGTGTTCGGCTGGTGGCAACCCTTCCGGCATGCGGCCGTGGCCGACTGGCTGCCGCCGCCTCCCGCGGCGGGCGCGCCCGCGGCGCCGCGCGGCGTGGTGCTGGTGCACGGCTTTCTCTGCAACCGGGGCTTCTGGATGCCCTGGTTCGCGCTGCTGCGCCGTCGCGGCCATGCGTTCGTGGCCGTCACGCTGGAGCCGCCCTTCGGCTCCATCGACGGCTATGCCGGCACCATCGACGCGGCCGTGCGGCGCGTGGCCGAGTCCACGGGGCGCCCGCCGCTGGTGATCGGCCACAGCATGGGGGGCCTCGCCGTGCGGGCGTGGCTGAAGGCTTGCGGCGAGGCCGGCACGGCCCGCGTGCACCGCGTGGTCACGCTCGGCTCGCCGCATGCGGGCACCTGGGCCGCGCGGTTCAGCCGCTCGGAGAACGGCCTGCAGATGCTGCCGGGGCATCCCTGGCTGCAGGCCCTGGCCGGCGCGGAGACGGCCGCCTGCCGCGCCCGCTTCACCTGCTTCTATTCCGATTGCGACAACGTGGTGTATCCCGCCACCACCGCCACGCTGGAGGGCGCGGACAACCGCTTCGTGCCGGGCACGGCCCATGTCCAGATGGCATTCCACCCGGCTGTGCTGGGCGCCTGCCTGGAGATCGCCGGGCAGCCGTGATCCTGCCCGGCAGCGGCGCCCTGCGCCCGTGCGTCAGGCGGCGGCGCGGCGCATGTCGGGGTGCAGCAGCAGCGTGCCCGACCGGGCGGCCATCAGCGCTTCCGCGGGGGCCCGTTCCGCGCGCAGCGCGCGGCCCTGGGTGTGCGATGCGAGCGTTCCGCCCGTGAACTGGGAGGGGTAGGGCAGCGTCCGTCGCTGGGCGAAGCTGCCGGGCGGGGTGAGGCCCGAGGCCGTGGCCGGCGTGCGCAGCGCCTGCAGCGCCGTGCCGGCCAGCAGGCCCGGGTCCGCGCGGGGCGCCATGGGGCCCGAGCGCGGTGCGCGTGCTTCCACGCCCGGCAAGGTCGAGGGGAAATCGCGCCCGCGCTTGACGGGCGCGACGCGTGCCACGCCCCCCGCGAGCGAATCCGCCGTAGGCGCGCCCAGGACGCGGGCGAGCGTGGAGATGCGGGACACGTTGGTCATGTGCGTCGTTCCTTCCAGGGCCGCGGGTCAGGCGGCCGGCGCGGCCTGCGAGGAGCGGCGCGCGTTGAAATCCTCGGAGCCGATGCCCGTGTCCTTGCCGTAGGAAGGGTCCACATAGCTGACACGCATCGCGTCGCCCAGAACCCTTTTGAGCTGGATGATCGCCTTGTTGTTCTGTGCGAAGTCGTCCGGCAGTGCCAGCCGGTCCTTGTACTGCTGCTGGAATGCGATGCGGCCGTCCACGCTGCCCAGGGCCTTCTTGAAGTCCAGGGCGATCTCGCGCATGCCCTGTTCGGCGGCCTTTCCGCCGCCGAAGCCGTCCACGAGCTGCTTGCGCGCTTTGTCGGTATCCGGGTCCATCACGTCCACCGGTGCGTGCGGGGGCGCCGCGGCGGCCGCTTCGGCCGGTGCTGCTTCGGCTGCCGCGGCCTGCGGTGGAACCTCCGGTGCCGCTTCCGGCGTCGGGGCTTCCGGTGCCTCGGGCGGCGCGGCTTCCGGCGCGGCCGCGGTCTGGGCGGCGGGTGCGGGCCCGCTGGATGGCGGTGCTTGGCTGGCGGAGTGCTGTTCCGAGAGCCGCTGGAAGTTCGCCGCCGCTTTCTCGAACAACGCGCTCATGGTGCGGATGCGGGAGGCGAACTGCGGCGACAGGCTCGGGAACGTGTTCACGAACTTCATCAGCCCGGAACTCACCTCCTGCATCTGCTGGGCCGCCTGGCGCGTGAAGTCGGGGTTCGCGATCAGCTTTTTCATGAGCAACCGCGCGGCCTCGCGGGCCGCCTGGAGCCTGGCGCCGTTCAGCGCGGACGGCCGGCCGGGCGCGGCGGACGCCTGCGCACCGAACGTCTGCCAGGACGGCACGCGCCCCGAGGCCGCTGGCGACTGGAACCGGGGCGGCAGGCGGGAATGGCGATCGATGGTTTCGGCGGGCGTTCCGTGCATGCCCGCATGGGGTGGCATGGTGGGGCGCCGCAGCCGATCGGCCTGCCCCGCGTCCATGCGGTGCGACGTCCTGTGCGGGCCCTGCGGCGTTCCCTGGGCAGGTCCGTTCGCCGACGGGCCGCCGTGCGCGGGGGGGAAAGGGGTGCGGATCGAGACTCGTTGCATGGATGGCTCCGGGAAGCCGTCCCGCCGTGGCCGGTCCACGGATGCGGCCGGTGCGGCAGGGCGGTACGCCATCCTCCGGCAGGCGGGCGCCTGCCGGCGCACGCCGCACGAAGCGGCGTCGCCCGGTGCGAAGGGGCAAGGAGCCCGGGAGGTGCGGGAGTGCCCCGTCCCGCGCGGGCGGCTCGGGCCGCCACGGCCTCGCGTTCGTCGGCGGCGAACTCGGGCTGGCCGCGCAGGCGCTGGTCTTGATGTCCAACTCGATGCAGCTTGCCGGGCGTCCTGAGTGGATTGGGTGTATGGAGATTTCCAGTCTCTCAAACCCAATCCGGATGAACACCGGATACAACCTATTGGAGCTTCACAGCTAGGGAATGCTGGCGCTTCGGAGGTTGGAGAGCCACTGGTTCCACAGGCTCTCCGGCATGTCGCCCGAAACCATGTAATAGGTGTCCTGGCTGTCGGTGAAAAGGTAGGCGATGGCCAGCCGGGGGTCGCTGTGCCGGATGCGGATTGCCGTAAGCGACCCCTTTTGGAACCTCTCGTAGGCGACCGCATCCGCGATGGATTCCGCCTTCCGGGCAATGTCCAGGCCCGGATGCTTATGAGAACCATCGCCGAGCAACTCATAGAAGGCCAAGGGTGTGCCGATGCGGTGCTGCTCGAAGATTTGAAGACGCTGGTAGCGCTTGCGGAGTGCCTGGGCCTCCCTGGCCTGGAGCACCGGGCCCTGGGGGAGCGCCTGGTCCGAAGGGACCAGCGTCACGAAGGGCTGGCCGCTGGCCGGAACGAAGAACCGACCCATCGTCCTGGCGGAAAACCGCATCTCCAGCCCGCCGAATTGCAGCGTGGAGCAATCGGAGCAGTGCGACTCCGGGGGCCAGGGGCGGGCGGTCAGGTCGGCGCATGGGGCCGCGAGGCCGAACAGGCCGAAAAATGCGCCGAGAACGGCTTGCTTCATACCCATCGCGCGAACTGCAAAGCGGCAGCGCCCATGGATGCCAACTGAAAATCGGAGCGGGAAATTCTGCACGGCTTTCTTTGCGCAGGTGATGCTCATCTTCTTCTGGATGTTCCGGTATCCCAAGCCTGCGAGTTGCGCGGCCAGCCATACCACCGAGGCGGGTCCTCCGGACGGCCGAGGAACGAACGAGAGCGCCCGGGAGCACTTTGCGGTTTCGGTCAGCATGTTGTGGAAGACTGTCGCAACGCCGTCATTGACCACGCCATTCCATGGAACGGGCGTCTGCGCGAATCTGAAAAAGGAGTCGATCATTTCCTTGAGTGCCGCTTTTTGCGCGTCGGTATCTTCCTGGTTTTCCTGCATGGGACATCGACGGAATTGAATCCTTCATGCTAGGCCGGCGAATGATCGAACGGATGGAAACCCGTTGCCCATTCGTTTATCCAGCCCATAAGCAGGCATGGCGCAGCTCGCGCTACGCGAAACCCCTCGCCCGATGGCGGTGTGTTTGGGGTGGTGCTCCCTTCGCTGCCGAATCGAGCGTCCACCGGGGCCGTCGGCCTTTTTTCCAATCGGAACCAGGCTGCCTGCGGCGGCTCAGGCCGCCACGGCCTCGCGTTCGTCGGCGGCGAACTCGGGCTGGCCGCGCAGGCGCTCGTAGACCGGGCCGAAGTCGGGCTCGGTCATTTCGAAGAGCTGCTCGAGGCTGTCGATGACGAAGTACGTCTGCTGGTAGGTGTCGATCTTGTAGCGCGTGCGCATGGTGCGCTCCAGCTGCAGCGGCAGGCGCTGCGGCTCGGGGCTGCGCACCGCGTACTCCAGCTCGCCCGACGAGCTGAGTATGCCCGCGCCGTAGGCACGCAGGCCGTCCCGCTCGCGGATCAGGCCGAACTCGATCGTGTACCAGTACAGGCGCGAGAGCATCTCGCACGCGCCCAGCCCGTGGGCCTTGAGGCCGCCCTGGCCGTAGCGCTGCACGTAGTCGGCGAACACCGGGTTGAAGAGCAGCGGCACGTGACCGAAGAGGTCGTGGAAGATGTCCGGCTCGACGATGTAGTCGAACTCCTCGGGCGTGCGGATCCAGTCGGTCACCGGGAACTTGCGGTTCGCGAGCAGCGTGAAGAACGGCACTTCCGGGATCAGGCCCGGAACGCCCACGATCTCCCAGCCGGTGGCGCGTTGCAGGCGCTCGTTCACTTCGTCGAAGCGCGGGATGCGGTCGCTCGCGCCCAGCGAGGGGAGCGCGGCGATGAAGGCCTCGCTCGCGCGGCCCGGCAGCAGCGCGGACTGGCGCTCGTAGAGCCGCCGGTAGGTGTCGTGGTCCTGCGGCGTGTAGGCCGCGTAGTCCTGCGCGCAGGTGAAATCGGCGCCGGCGCGGGCGTAGTCGCCGCGCGGGGGGCGGTCGGATTGACCGTAGACGACGGGGGCTTGTCCCATGGCATGTCTCCTTTTTTCATTGCGCGGGACTGCCCATGCCAGGGCGGGCCCGCGGTCAGTCCATCTTGATCTTTGCGGCCTTGATCAGAAAACCGTACTTGGCGTGCTCCGAGCGCACGAACTGGCCGAACGATTCCAGCGTCAGGTCCTCGGCGTCGAGGCCCATCTTCTTGAGCTTCTCGGCGCTCGCGGGCGCCTGCATCGCTGCGGTGAAGGCGCTGGCGTACTTGCGGGCGGCGGCATCGGGCAGGGCGGCCGGCGCGAACAGGCCGAACCACGTCACCACGTTGAAGCCGGGCACCTCGTCGTTGATGCTGCGCACCTGCGGCAACTCGTCGTCGCGGCCCAGCGTGGTCACGCCCAGCGCCTTGAGCTTGCCGGCCTTGATGAGCGGCAGCGACGAGGCGAGGTTGTCGAACACGAAGGCCACTTCCTGCGCCTGCAGCGCCTTCAGCGCCGGCGCCGAGCCCTGGAACGGCACGTGCGCGATGCGCGTGTTGGTGAGCGACTTGAACATCTCGGCCGCGATGTGGCCGATGCTGCCGTTGCCGCCCGAGCCGTACTTGAGCTGGTCCGGGTGCTTCTTGAGGTACTGCACCAGGTCGGTGGTCGTCCCGATGTTCAGCGCCTTGGCCTGCTCCGCGCCCATGACGAGCACGTTGGGCGTGCGCGCCACCAGGGCGATGGGCTTGAAGTCGCGCAGCGGGTCGTACGGAAAGCTCTTGTAGAGCCAGGGGTTCACCGCATGCGTCGCCACCGCGCCCATCACCAGCAGGTTGCCGTCCTTCGGGGCCTTGGCCACCAGGTCGGCCCCGGTGTTGCCGCCGGCCCCGGGCTTGTTCTGCACCTCCACCGCGCCCAGCGTGCCGCGCACGCCGTCCGCGAGGATGCGGGCGGACGTGTCCAGCGGGCCGCCGGCCGGGTAAGGCACGACGATCGTGAGCGGTGCGGAAGCGTTCTGGGCCTGCGCGGCACACGCCGCGCCAGCCATCAGAACAGCCAAAAGGTAACTGCGACGCAACATGGGTGTCTCTCTCCGGGCTTGATGGGGAGGGCGCAGTATAGAGACGGGTGTTGCGGCGCAGCAGTTGGTTACATCAATCGACCGGACCGGGTCTTTAGGCGTCCTTCAACACGCCCCGGCGCATCTGGTCGAGTTCGATGCTCTCGAACAGCGCCTTGAAATTGCCGTTGCCGAAGCCGTCGTCGCCCTTGCGCTGGATGAACTCGAAGAAGATCGGGCCGAGCTGGTTCTCGCTGAAGATCTGCAGCAGGATCGCGTCCTTCTTGCCATCGATCAGGATCTTGCGCCGGTGCAGCTCGGCCACGCTCTCGCCGTGCCCGGGGATGCGCTGGTCCACCAGTTCGTAATAGGTGTCGATGGTGTCGAGCAGGCGCACGCCGCTGCCGCGCAGGCGGTCCACCGTGGCGTAGAGGTCGTCCGAGCCCATGGCGATGTGCTGGATGCCCTCGCCGTTGTACATGTCCAGGTACTCCTGGATCTGGCCCGCCTTTTCCTTGCCCTCTTCGTTGATCGGGATGCGGATCTTGCCGCAGGGGCTGGTCATGGCCTTGCTCTTGACGCCGGTGACCTGGCCTTCGATGTCGAAGTAGCGGATCTCGCGGAAGTTGAACAGGCGCTCGTAGAAGTTCGCCCATTCGATCATGCGGCCCCGGTGAACGTTGTGCGTCAGGTGGTCGATGTAGGTCAGGCCGTGGCCCTTGGGGTTCAGTGCTTCCTCGGCGCTCACGCCCGGCAGGGGCTCGAAGTCCACGTCGAAGAAACCGATGTTGCCGATGTCGCCGGGCTTGGCGCCGTTCTTGCCGCGCCACCGGTCCACCAGGTAGATCAGGCTGTCGCCGATGCCCTTGATGGCAGGGATGTTCAGCTCGCCCGGGCCGGCCTGGCCGGCATAGCCCCAGGCACCCAGGTTCAGCGCGCGCTCGTAGGCGGCCTTGGCATCGTGCACGCGGAAGGCGATGGCGCACACGCTCGGGCCGTGCAGGCGCGCGAAGCGCTGCGCGAAGCTGTCGGGCTCGGCGTTGATGATGAAGTTGATCTCGCCCTGGCGGTAGAGCGTCACGTTCTTGTGGCGGTGGCGGGCCACGGGCTTGAAGCCCATGCCTTCGAACACCCGGCCCATGGCCTGCGGGTCCGGTGCGGCGTATTCGATGAATTCGAACCCGTCCGTGCCCATGGGGTTCTCCCACGCGGCGGTTTCCTGGGCGGCTTGCTGGGGCAGTGGGGTGTTCATGTGTTGTCTCCGGGGTTGGCGCATTGATCTGCGTCATGCACTGTAGGCGCACGCAGGCTCAGATTTCTGGCGAAAACAGCACGCCCATGCCCGTGCTGTGCAGGAATATTGCGAAAACCCGCCGAACGGCGCCGATGGCGGCGCGCTTGCCCTGCTGTGGGCGCGGTCAGGCAGCGGCCGTTGCCTCAGCCACCGGGGGCCGGCGTGGCGGCCACCGGGCGCGCGGCCCGCAGCGCCAGCGCGCCTTCCAGCCGCAGGCGCTCCTGCGGCGTGAAGAGCTGACCTTGCAACTGCTGCAGCGCCGGCCCGTCGCCCTGGGCGGCCCGGGCCTGCTGGTACTGGTCCAGCCGCTGCTGCCAATGCCGCTCCTCTCCATCCAGCCGGGCCAGGGCCTGGGCGGCCGCCTCTCCGTAGCGGGCGCTGCGCTCGGCGTGGCGGGTGGCATCGTCCGCCTGGCGCGCATCGAGCGATGCGGTCTGCTCCGCCACCGCCAGGGGCGCTGCATACGACGCGCGGGCGGCACGCAGCGCCTCGGGCAGGGAGGCTTCGGCGGCGCGCAGGGCCTGCGCCTTCTCGCCGGGCGTGGATGCGCTGCCCTGCAGGATCTCCAGGCGGGCCAGCGTGTGGCGGTCGAGTTCGGCCTCGCCGGCGAACAGCGCCTCGTACTCGGCCGGCTCGAAGCACGCGCGCCGCAGCCGGTCGCGCGCGTCCATGGAGGCGCGCAGCGCCTGCGGATCGTTCAGGTTCGCGGGCGGCTGCAAGCCTCCCAGGGCGGCCCGGTAATCCACATAGCGGCCCGCGAGCAGCAGCGCCCGCTCGCGCAGGCTGGCCGCGAAATGCCGGCCCGCCAGGCCCGGCAACCGGCGTTTGAGCGCTGCCGGATCGACCGTCGCGCCGGCTTCCAGCGCCTCCTGCAGCAGGGCTTCGAGATCGTCGCGCAGCGTGGGGCCCAGCAACGGATCGGCCAGCGACAGGGCCAGCTCGGCCGCGGACCGGGGCGCCAGGAACCGCTGGTCGGGGCCGGCAGCCGAGCGCGGCGCCGTGGTGCCTGCCGCCATCTGCAGGCCTGCCGAGCCGCTCGATCCCGCGGCGCCCTGGCCGCCCGCGGGCGTGCCGGCGGCCAGCCACCCAGCCACCCCCAGCGCCGCTGCGGCGCACAGCGCCGCGCCCACCTGCCCGCCGGAAGCCATGGCGTCAGAGCCCCTGCGTCTTCAGCCGGTTGGCATGCTGGCGGTAGAGCGTCACCGGATCGGGCGAGAACAGATCCCGCAGGCCCACCAGCTGGTTGATCTCGTCCAGGTGGTTCTGCCGGTAGTCCCCCAGGTGCCGGCCCAGGCGCGACGCACAGGCCGACACCAGCCCGTCGTTGGCCTCGCCGTGCAGGGGGGCCAGCAGCGCCAGGCCCGCATCGCTCGGGTCCAGCACGTTGGTCACCGGCTGCGTGCCCGTCCAGGAGTAATAGCGCACGCCGTTCACCACGTCGGCACCGCTGCCGCAGCCGCTGGCCAGGCCCTGCGGAAAGCGGCGGTTGAAATCCGCCGCGCCGGCGCTGGTCAGCGAATCGAGCGCGGCCGTCGGCTTCTGGGGCAGGCCCGATCCGCCCGACGCCGCGCCGATCACCCTCGCCAGGGCGCCGAACGCGGCGCTGGCGACCGATTCCGGCACCGACCCCGGCGGCAGCGCCCCGCGCACCACGTCGGCCACGCGCGAGCCCTTGTTCACGCCCCCGACCGAGGTGACGGAGGCCACCAGGCCCGGCGCCACGCCGGCCACGTAGCGGATGGTCGGGCCGCCGTGGGAATGGCCGATCAGGTTCACCTTCGCGGCGCCCGTGATCGCCAGCACCTGCCGGACCTGCGCGAGCAACTGCTCGCCACGCACCTCGGTGCTGTTCGTGGCGGACACCTGCGCCACGAACACCTGCGCGCCGCCCCGGCGCAGCGCATCGGGAATGCCGTAGAAGTAATCGACCCCCAGCGCCGAATCGAACCCGAACAGGCCGTGCACGAGCACGATCGGGTAGCGCGTCTGGGTGTAGCCGGCGCTCTCCGCGCGGGCGGCTTGGCTCGCGAGGGCCAGGGTGAAGGCGAGGGCGAGTGAAAGGGCAGCCCAGGCCGCCGCCACCCGCCGGCGGCCTGGGCCGCGCAGGGATCCGTTCATGGTGCTTGTCTCCGTCGTTGTAGGTATGTCTGCAAAAAGAACGACCGTTCTATTTTGCGAAATTCATTATTCGACGCCGCTCGGCCCATTCCACGGGGACAAACCCGCGGAGGCCGCGCCAGGGCCACCCGGCGCCACAAGGCGTTCGTAGAATCCTGTGCCATGAGCGCTTCCCACGCACTTGACCGGCTCGATCGGGCCATCCTGCGCTGCCTTCAGGACAACGGCCGCGAAACCTACGACGTCATCGGCGAGCAGGTCGGCCTGTCGCCCAGCGCGGTGCTGCGGCGCGCCAAGCGCCTGGAAGACACCGGCGTGATCGACAGCTACGTGGCCCTGGTGCGTCCGGAAGCCGTGGGCCTGGGGCTCACGGCCTACCTGAACGTGCGCCTGGAAAAGCACACCGAGAGCCACAAGCGCAACCCCATGGACCTGTTCCGCGCCAGCGTGCAGACCTGGCCCGAGGTGGTCGAGTGCTCCGCCCTCACCGGCGAGATGGACTACCTGCTGCGCGTGGTGGTGGCCGACATGGCGCACTACAGCCGCTTCATCATGGACACCCTGCTCAAGCACCCGAGCGTTCAGGACTGCAAGACCAGCTTCGTGCTCGACCGCGTCAAGAGCACCACCGCCGTGCCCGTCTGACACCTTCGCGACATCGATGCGCTATCAAATATGTAGCAAACTATTGAATGGAATCGGCGGCATGGATGCGTTTTCATTCAAAAACCGGTAGCGAAACCCATGCGTGACATGCGAACAACGCTCCGCGGCCAAACTTAGGGCAAACCCTAGAATTCGCGCCATGTCCGCCCCCACCACCGAGCCCGCTGCCCCGCCAGGCCATGCCGCCCCACGGCGCGGCGCGCCCGTCGTGGTGCCGATCCGCTCGCTGGGCCCCGAGCACCGCGGGCGCATCGCCGTGCACCTGCTGCGCCTCACGCCCGCCGACCGCTACCTGCGCTTCGGCTATGCGGCCTCGGACGAACAGGTACTGCGCTACGTCCAGCAGCTCGACTTCGTGCGCGACGAAGTCTTCGGCATCTACAACCGCCGGCTCGAACTCATTGCCGTGGCGCACCTGGCCTACGGCGGCCAGCCCGAACACCGGGCCTGTGCCGAGTTCGGCGTCTCGGTGCTCGCCCAGGCGCGCGGCCGCAAATTCGGCGCCCGCCTCTTCGAGCGCGCCGTGATGCATGCCCGCAACCGCGACGTGCAGATGGTGTTCATCCACGCGCTCAGCGAGAACACCGCCATGCTGCGCATCGCCCGCAACGCCGGCGCCATGGTGCGCCGCGACGGCTCGGAATCGGAGGCGTACCTGGAACTGCCCCCGGCCGGCCTGCAGTCGCGCATGGCGCAGAAGGTCGTGCACGGCCTGGCTGAAATGGACTACCAGCTCAAGCGCCAGGCCCGGCAGTTCCGGGCGTTTCTGGCGGGGATGCAGGCGGCGCGGAGTGGCGGGCCGCCGGCCGGGTAATTGGACCGGTGTCTGCGGGCGACGTATTCCGTCTAGCCTGGATAGTGCGCGGAGGGCGTGCGGTAAACCAACCCGCCTATTTCACCCATGGCGCCAATCTTTCGCTGCTTCCTAAATTTTCTTTCGGGTAGTAGTAAACGGTATCTGTTCCTACTTCAAGGGCCTGGGCCACGAGGATGACATCGTCTCCGTCGGATGAGCTTATACGGAAACCTTTGAGGGGATATTGAAGGGCTGAAGAGAGCTTTAATTGTTTGATCTCGCTGGAAGACAACTCACTGATGAAATCAGTTTCAGGGTTGATTTGAAAATCGAATCGTCCTTTCAGGAAGACGGGATCAACAAAGATCAATTCAAGGTTGTGGTAGTAGATGAGGTCTTTACTACCCGCGATCGTGCATGTGTTCGTTGTCTTTGAGAAGACGTGAAAACCATATGTATCTCGCTCCTTGGCCAGTTGATTGGCTTTTATGAGATTGTCTTGGGTTCTCATATGTGGGCTTCAGCGGATGAAAATTGAAAATCCTTTCCGATGATGTTTCGATTCATCGATCTCGACTTTAAAAATGGGCTTGAGAGCAGGTGAAGCGATTTTTTGGGTGTCATGAGAAAGATGGCTCGAAAATATGCAATGTATTCAAGCCTTGCAGGACTGCAGGGCCGGATAATGAGCCTACCCTGATAGCGTAATCGTTCCGGTCCCGCAGTCTTCATTCAATGAACTGCTATTTTTTGCATGCCAGATGATCCCGATCCAGAGTGCCTTCACCCATTTCACTGTGTTACCAGCGCATGCCTTCAAATGGATTCCAGCCGTTGCTTCCTTTGGTTTCCTTGAGGTAGTACGCGTAGTTGGCCGTCATGCCGGCTAACAGGGAAAACGCAATGCCGATGCCATTGGCCAAGCCATCGGAGATCGCGCCCAGCGTAAAGGCCAGAACCAGGATGCCTCCTAGCAGACTCAAGGCCTTGCGCCAAAGCCCGAGGATGAAAAAATAGATGAAGCCAAAACAGATGGCGTACCAGTTGATATTGATGAGCAGTTTCTGTTTGAAGGGCAGTTGCTTCATTGCCTCCTTGAATTCAGGCGATTTCGGTTCACCATGTGTATCGAAGAAGTTGAAGCGGAATTGCCATTTGGGGTTATATTGTTGATGGTTTGTGTTTGTAAGCATTGAGTGATTCTTGATCGATGGTCGTTTATGAAGCTGGTGGTGGTTTGGTAGCTTTCGTCCCCGTCTTCTGAAATGAAGCAATCGAATTGCGAGAAAACTCTATCAAGCTCTGTCAATATGCTCAATGTGGCGGCAGCTAATTCCAATAACAATGTGTCGTCACCTGTGTAAAAGACTCTCGCATCGTATTTCCATTCATGCGTGGATTCTGTGTCCCTTAGTTGAACTTCCTGGTTGCTCTTAAATGTAGAAAGAGTTGATCTTGAGAATAGGTCAAACGCTAGTTGAGCGCTGCTGAGAAAATTTCTTGGAAATTTGACAACGTACTCTAAGCTCATGATTTTGGTAAAAAACCAGTCGCACTCAATGGTTCTGTTTAACCGTTTTATCCGAATTTGGAGTTAGGCTGCTGTGAATCATGCATGTTCCAGCATCGATGAATGAAAATAATGGTGTATGAATTTCTTTTCTATACTATTTCGGCAAATAGGGCTTCGAATATATTTGCACGCAGACCATCCATTTGCGTCAAACAATCGACAGCTTCTTGATCGTAAAAATCGTAAGCTACCTCCCGATAAGAACGTTCAATAAGAAAATTCTTTATCTTTAGAATGATGCCCTGTACCGCTTCTGGCAAGATGGAGGTGGGAAGAGGATGGCTGATGACATGGTGATTTTTTGTTTTTCCTGTTTTGTCATTTATATATATAAAAAACAAATCTGCTTTCGATGAGATATAGAACCTTACCTCAAAATTTACCCTTGGCGAATTGCTGGCTTGGTTATTGAGCTTGATTTCTATGTATTGCGCCGGGCAATAGTCCATGCTCTCACTGTGAATGTTTTCAAGATTGCTTAGCTCCTTAATGTCTTGTGCTAAAGCTGCTACCTTTTGGGAAAAGGATTTCGAATAATCTGGCTCGTTTTTGACAGCCTCCGAAATGAATTCTGGGATATTTTTCATTTTGGAAATTGTGCCGTAACGTCACCAGGATTATATTGTTTCCGCGATCTGGTATTGTGACCCGTGACTCTCAGGTTGGAATTATTGCCAGATATTAAGTACTCGGCGAGCCTTAATCGTGTGTGTGGATCGTAGGTGGCCAGCTTTTTCCTGTAAGAATGTGGGTCAATATTCCGGTAGAAGTGGGAATCCACTGTTGACGTGCTCTTCGTCAAGTCGATTTTCAGAACTTCATGATGAAATTCATAGAAATTAATACTTATGCATTCGAATTCTGCGACCGTGGGAAATGATATTGTGGCTCTTGAGACGATTCCGTTGGTATTTTCACGGTGAGGTCAATGGAGAAGCCTTCTAATTCCGAATATGAAATTTCCATGCTAGTGGTAGAGATCTGGAGAGGAATGTTTTCAGGCACCACATGTATCATGGGAATTATTAAATTACTGGCCTAGTTGATTTTTATTCAAAAATTCCCTCACCTCTTTAAGGTTTGGCAAGGTTGGTGCGATCTTTCTCAATTCGAATGAGTCACCTACTTCTGCATAGTGGAGTGATAATTCGCTGTGCAAAAGGATAACAAATTCCTCATGCAAAGAATATTTTTCGAAACCTATTTCCAATAAATCAAGTAATGAGTTGGCGTCATTTGGGTTATGAATGGCGCTCCATTTTTCTTCTCTTGTGAATATATCGATGGTTTCAAAAATTAGTTCTTCCTCCGCGGAGAATGTTAAATTCGCTGACCAGCCTTTATAGTCGAATGTAATAACTTTTTGTTTGCCGCTTTCCCAGAATTCATCAGCTTCCTTGTGTAATGAGTGATAGTCCAGATCGCTTTTGTTTACCAGATTTTTAAATCCACCTTTTATCAAGTAATTTTGAATATTGATGGATTCAATAAAATTTCGCATCAGCATGATTTTTTCTTGAGATTTTTTTCTAAGTGAGAAAATTCTGCCCCTTTGTGGGGGAAAGCCTTCTTTGCTGCTTCTGCGGTATTGGCAATTTTTGCTCTGTTTGTGGGGTTCGATAGCCAACCGTCGACGCTAGAAGTTATCTTGCCCCACTGCGATGGGTTTTTTTCAAATATTGCCTGTGCTTTCGGATCTGCTGGCACTAGTTTGATCCCTCCGTTGTTGTCCGGGCGTATGCCGACGTGAATAGGCTTCGATCCAGGGATCTGTACGTTGACGTGGGCCCCTCTGGTCAATACGTCTGGCAATGCGGTATTGGCAGAAACGCCATATGCCTCCCATCCCCAGGGATCGATCCAGGACAGCGGATTCACCGCGTACTGCTGCAGGTTCAGCCCACCCGCAAGCCCGATCGGATCGGGGCTGATGAAGCGCCCCATGTCCGGGTCGTAGTACCGGAAGGTGTTGTAGTGCAGCCCGGTTTCGCGGTCCAGGTACTGGCCCTGCAGGCGCAGGTTCTGCTCCAGGGCCTCCGGTTGGGCATGCTGCTGGGCCGCGGCCACGGGGCTGCCGTCCACGCGCACGGCGTCCCAGCGTTCTTCGATGGCGCTGCCCCAGGTGCGGTAACTGGCGCGCCAGCGCACCTGGCCGCCTTCGTCGGTCACCTCCTCGGGCAGGCCGGAGGGGTCGTTGTGGAAGTAGCTGATGCCGGAGGCCCGTGCCGGTGGGGCCGCCGACGCGGCCGGCTGCCCCGGCTCCCCCGGCTCCGCGATGCGGTTCCCATCGGCATCGAGGCGCGCGAGCGGCACGTAGCTGCCCGGCTCGTACACATAGCTCGCCACGCGCGCGCCGCGCCGCTCCTCGATCAGCCGCATGCCCTCCCAGATGAACGTCGTCTCGCCGAACGCGTCCTGCTTGGCGATGCGCCGGCCCAGCGCGTCGTAGCGGAAGTGCACCGTCTGCGTGCTGGCCTGCGCCGTGCCCGGGTGGCGTGTGGTCTCCACCGCTACCAGCTGGTCCTCCCCGTCCCAGGTGAAGCGCTGCACCGTGTGCCGGCCGATGCGTTTCTCCGCCAGCCGCGCGAAGCCGTCGTAGGCGTAGCGCTTGTCCTCGTACACCCGCACGAGGTTGTCGCGCAGGTAGCCGCGCGAGCCCGTCCCCGTTCCGTTGTCGTTGGCCGCCGGCCCCGCGCGCCCGGCGATGTCGCCCGCCTCCAGCAGGTTGCCCGCCGGGTCGTAGCGGAACACCTCCTGCGAACGCGCCGCGAGGCCTCCGCCCGCCTGCGCCCCGGGCCCGGCGCGCAGCGCCTGCTCCACCCGCCCCGTCGCGTCGTAGCGCCAGCCCGTGCGCCCCTTGTGGCTGTGCACGCTCTCGCGCAGCTCGCCCACCGCGTCGTAGCGGTACTGCTTGAGCAGGCCCACCGTGGCCGAGGGGCCCTGCTGCGCGAGCGCTTCGATCTGCCGCTGCCAATCCTCGCGCCACTGTGCGTCGTGCGCGGCCGAGCCCGACCGCGTCCAGCTGCCCACGCGCCGGCCCAGCGCATCGAGCGCGAAGCGGGTCGCCAGGCTCCCCTGGCTGCGCAGCACTTCGCGGTGCAGCGCATCGCGCTCGATGTCCGCGATCAGGCGGTGCGCTTCCCGGACGTTCTCCGGCAGCGCGGCCTCTGCGCTGCCGGCGGCATCGCTCCCTTCGTTCTCGGTGAGCAACCCCAGGTTGATCTGGTGCAGGTGCCCCGAGCCGTAGTGCAGGTAGTTCAGGCTGCGCCGCAGCCTCTGGCCGGTCATGCCCGCCGCGCCCACCACCACCGGCAGCTCCGGCAGCTCCGTGCGCGTGCGGTTGCCCAGCGCGTCGTGCGCGTGCCGCAGGCTGTGCGCCTGCCCGCTCACCGCATCCACCGTGTGCTCGGCCACCAGCCGCCCCATCGCATCGTGCTCGAAGCGCGTCGTATGCTGCAGGGCCAGGGTTTCCTGGCCTTCGTCCGCCGTCTCTTTGTTCCAGCGCGTGGCCTCCACCACGCGGCCCGCCAGGTCGTACCGGTAGCGCAGCACGCTCGCGCCCACGCGCTTTTCCACCAGCCGCCCCAGCGCATCGCGCTGCAGCTCCGTGCGCCGCGGCGCGGCACCGCTGCGCGCCGAGGGCCCCTGCGCCAGCGTGCCCTCCTCGGCCTGCACCTCCAGCTCGTGGAACACGTCGTCCCCGCGCACCGGCTGGTGCACCACCGCCACCACGTGCCCGTCCGCGTCGTATTCCAGTCCGATGCGCGTGCCGTCCAGCCGCTCCTCCTCCACCAGCCGGTCCGCGTCGTCGTACCGGAACCGGTACACCCCCCCGTTCTCCGTCGCCAGCGCCGACAGCCGGTGCGCCGCATCGTGCGCCGTGCCGATCTCCCGGCCCTGCGCGTCCCGCCTCCACAGCAGCTGCCCCCGGCTGTTGTGCCCGTAGCGCGTCGCCCGCGCCAGCGCATCCGTGTGCTCCACCAGCCGCCCGCCCTCGTCGTACGCCAACCCCTGGCTGCTGCCATCGGGCAGCCGCACCGATACCAGCCTCCCCCGCGCATCGAACACGCTCTGCGTCTGCTGGCCCAGCGCGTCCGTCACCGACTGCAGCCGGCCCCAGCCGTCCCACGCGCAGTGCGTGCTCCGGCCCGAGCAGTCCGTGTAGCGCACCAGCAGCCCGCGCTCGTTCCACTGCAGCGTCCTGGCCCCGCCCAGCGCATCGCGCACCTGCACCGGCTGCCCGCTCGCGTCGTAGGCATACCCGGTCTCGCCGCCGTCCGGCGCGATCTCGCGCACCAGGAGGCCCTGGCGGTCGTATTCGTAGCGCCACGTGGCCCCGTCCGGGCCCGTCGTGCGCAGCGGCTCGAACCACTGGCTGTCCCAGAGCGTGCGCGTGAGCCGACCCAGCGGATCGACCACGCCCGTCTGCAGCCCGTTGTCGTCGTACTGGAACGTGGTCGTCGCCCCCGAGGGCCGGCTGCAGGCGAGCAGCTCCCGCCGCTCGTTCCACACCAGGCCCCACGCCTGGCCCAGCGCGTTCGTGTAGCCCGTGAGGTTGTGCCAGCGGTCCCAGCTCCAGTGTTCTTCCCGCCCGAGCTGGTCGGTCGCATGGGTAGACCCGCTGCCGTCCGCCTCGGGCGCGTAGCGGATCGCGTAGGCCTCGCCGTCCTCCGTCCAGTGGCGGACGACACGCCGGTCGCGCAGGATCCGGCCATCGCTCCCCCGCGCGCCGTCCTGGCGCTCGGGGCCGCTGGCCTCGGCCTCGCTCTCCCACGCGTAGTGGCACGCGAAGCCCGCCGCATCCTCCTGCCGCACCATGAGGCCCTCGCCGTACGCGAAGCGCCGCACCGCCGTGCGCGTGCGGTCCAGCACTTCGCTCAGCTGGCCCGCCGCGTCGTAGTGGTACGCCGCCAGCAGGCCCAGCTGCTCGCCCTCCGCCGCCTGCACCAGGTGGATCGCGCTCACGCGCTGCGGGTGCTGAAGGTTCGTGTACTCCAGCCTGAGCAGCCGCCCCAGGTGGTCCGTGATCCCCGACAGCCGGCGATCCCGGTCGTAGCGCAGGCCCACCCAGTGCCCGAACCGGTCCCGCATCCGCAGCAGCTTGAGCACATGCACCCCCGCCGCCCTCGGCGCCGGCCCGAACTGCTGCGCCACGTGCTCCAGGTCCCCCACCTCGTAGTGCCCGCCCTCCGTGCACCCCAGGATGAACCCCTCGGCCATGTTCAGCAGCGATGTGCCCGGCTCCACGTCCGGCAAATCGATGCGCCGCCCCTGCGGGTTCACGTAGGTGATGCGCGAGGGCGGCGCGCCCTCCGCGGGCCGCTCCACGTGCAGCTCCACCTCGCAGGGCACGCTCCAGCCCCGCCCGTGCGCCGTCCCCTCCCGCGTGTCGTGGCTGCTGTAGAACCGCCTCCACGCGATCTCCAGCCGCCCCGGCAGCACGAAGTCCGTGTCCACGCTGCCGTCCAGTATCTTGCCTCCCGTCGCCGGGTGCACCGGGTAGCCCAGCAGCGCACGGAACCCCCGCCCCAGCGCATCGCCCGCCATCCCCACCACCGCACCCATCGCCAGGCACCCCAGCTTGCCCAGGAAGTTGCCCCGACCCATCGCCAGCCCCACCCCGATCTCCAGCGCCGTCTCCCACCACTGCCGGTCGTCCGCGATCTCCAGGTACGCCGTCTTGTTGCCCCCCAGCAGCACGTTGTCCGAGCCCGTGGCAATCTGCGCCGCGCACATGAGCTTGTCGCCCTTGCGCGCCGCCGGGTACGTCTCGATGAACACCGAGTCCGAGCCCTCGGCAATGAAGTTCGGGTTCGGCTGCCCGTGCTTGCGGCACACGGTGGCGTCCGCCACCGCACGCATCGCCGCCTTCCGGTTGATGAACACCGTCGCCGCCCCGCGCGTGCCCAGCTGGCCCGTGATGTCCAGCTCACCGATGCCCTCGGTCATCTCCTGGATCTTCTTCTCCTTGTAGTCGCTCCAGCCCGTCGCCCCCCCGATGAAGCCCGCCAGCAGCCCGCACGCGATGATCGCCCCGCACCCCATCGTGGCCACCGACACCCCCGCCACCAGCGCCACCGTCCCCGCAACGATCAGCGTCTCCACCATCCCCGCCGCCAGCCGCAGCCCCACCCGCGCCAGCCGCGCCCACACCGACACGTGGCCTATGTCGTCTTCGAACCTTGCTGCCGCCATGCCTCCCATTGCGAGTGCCTTTCTTTCTTGTCTGTTGCCTGGTGGTTCGATGGGCTCCCGGTGTCTCCCCGCGCTGCCGGATGCTTTGGTTTCTTAAAGCGCGGATGCGTCCTTGCCGCGCAGCACGAAGCTCGCGAGCACCGCATCGACCTTGCGGTGGTGCTCCTCGGTGAAGGGCACCGGCAGCGAGAACGTGAGGTTGAGCACCGTGTGCGAGTCCGGCAGCAGGAAGAGCGATTGCACGTGGTGCACGGTGCGCCCCTGCTGCTTGTAGCTCACGGTGAACTTCGAGCCCCCGATCTTCTGCTCGGGCGCGCCCAGCTGCGCGGGCAGCAGCTCCCCGCGCGTGAACTTGGCCACCTGCCGCGAGAGGTCTGCGAGCTGGCGCTTCAGGAACTCCGGCGGCGTCTCGTCCGCCTCCAGCTCGTCCTTGGAGATCGCCACCGTCATCTCGCCCGTGCCCGGCGTGGGCGCGAGCAGGTGCATGGTGCGGTCGCTCACGTGGTCCGGCGCCTCGATGCGCCCTTCGTTGAAGTGGTAGAGCATGTGTCTTTGCGGCCAGGGGCGCTGCGCGGCGCCCTCAGCAGTTCAGGTTGATCTTCTTGCCGAACTGGTCGAGGTCGTCCTGGAAGTTGAACACCCCCTTGACCCCGTTCAGCACGATGGTGCCGTCGGCCTTGAGCGTGAGCGAGGCCTTGCCGCACACGAGCGTGATGCTCTCTCCGGCCACCTCCGTGATGTGCTTGCCCGCGCTCACGAACACCGTGTCGCTCTGCGCGTTCACCACCACGTTCTCCTTGCCCAGCACGTGCGCGTTGAGCGCCGTGGACGACAGCGTGATGTTCTGCTCGGCCACCAGGTTCATGTGGCCCGTCTTGGCCACCGAGGCCACGTCCCCGGCCGAGACCATGTTGGTCTGCCCGCCCGAGGTGACGTGCGTCAGCATCCCGCTCTTGGCCAGCTGCGTGAGCTGCGCGCCGCTGGAGACGGTGATGTGCTGCGTGGCGTGCACCGAGGTGCTCTGGCCCGAGCTCACCACGATCGGCTTGGGGCTGATCAGGCTCTGGCCCTCCGGGCTCACGATGGAGACCACCGGCTTGGTGATGTCGCGCGAGAGGTCCATCAGGCCCCGCGCATCGGGCATGGCCGGGTCGGTGTTCGTCGGCATGGCCGTCTCGCCCCCAC
Organism: Acidovorax sp. NCPPB 4044; assembly: GCF_028069655.1. Lineage (NCBI taxonomy): Bacteria > Pseudomonadati > Pseudomonadota > Betaproteobacteria > Burkholderiales > Comamonadaceae > Acidovorax > Acidovorax sp. NCPPB 4044. Next base: position 3,927,699 of record NZ_JAMCOS010000001.1, on the reverse strand, counting down.
CCCCCCCGCCACCATCGCCACCGCCCCCCAGGGCCGAGGCCATCTTGGCGAGCGAGGCCGCCCCGCCCGCAGATCCCCCGGTGATCGCCGCGATCGCCGTGCCCAGGCTGGAGATCTGCGAGGACTTCATCGCGTTCAGCGCCCCGATCGTCGACTGCGCCGAGCTCACCGCCTGCCCCGCCTCCTGCATCAGCGAGGAGGTGTTGGCCAGGCTCGCCCCCAGGTGCTCGAAGCCGTCCGGGTTGTTCACCGACACCCGCGAGGTGAAGTCCTGGTTGTACGTGGTGATCAGGAGGCCCTTGTCCGCACGGATCGAGCCCCACAGGTCCGTGCGCAGCTCGAAGCCGTAGCCGCGCTGCGAGCCCGAGCCCTGGTGCATCAGGTACCCCATGTTCAGGTACGTGTTGCCGTAGGTGTTGGACAGCTCCAGGTGCTCCATGCCCTTCTTGTCCTCGAAGCGCAGCATGCTCGCGCCACCGCCGCCCTTGCTCCAGTGCGTGAGCGTGCCCGACTGCGTCTTGTGGTCGGGCAGCTTCCACGGCGGCATCTGGTCGGCGTTGTACACCCGCCCCGTGATGAGCGGGTAGTCCGGGTCCCCATTGAGGAAGTCCACCACCACTTCCTGCCCGATGCGCGGCAGGTAGATGCTGCCGTAGTTCTGCCCCGCCCAGCCCTGCGAGACGCGGATCCAGCAGCTCGACTGCTCGTCGAACCTGCCCTCCCGGTCCCAGTGGAACTGCACCTTCACCCGCCCGTACTGGTCCGGCCAGATCTCCTCGCCCGGCGGGCCCACGACCACCGCCGTCTGCGGGCCCGTGGTCTTCGGTTTGGGCGTCACCCGCTCGGGCGTGTACGGCACGCTCGTGGGCTGCGCCTGCAGCACGAAGCGCTGGAAGGAGCCTTCCTCCTGCTCGCTGCCCGCCTCCCCGGGCACCGCCGCGCTCGCCCGCGGGTTCTCCCGGAAGTGGTACTCCACCGCCGTGAGCAGGTAGGGCTGGTTCTGGTCCCCGCGCGGGTAGTTCTCCAGCGTGAACGTGTAGCCCGGCGCCAGCGCCCGGTGGCGCGACTCCCCACGCACCGTGCTGCGCCCCGAGAGGTTGCCCTGCAGCCGCACCCGCGCGTACGCCTCCCCGTCGCCGAATTCCGTGTACCCGCCCGGCCACTCGTAGGTCTCGTGCGCGTCGTGGCTGTGCCCCGGCGGCATCTGCCGCATGTTCGCCAGGTCCGCACGGGGCTTCTTGAAGTCGTAGTCGTCGTTGTAGTACCGCCCCGACTTGATCTCCTCGAAGAGCTCCCACGCGTGGATGTTCTCCCGGTCCGCCGCCGCCGCCTTCTCCGGCGGATAGAACGGGATCACCGCCGCCCCCGCCAGCGGCTCGTGCGAGGCCACGATGTCATCGGCCAGCGTCAGCGTGTGCTGCCCCGCACTGTGCTGGTGGTAGTAATAGATCCCCTCGTGCTCCATCAGCCGCGAGACGAACTGCAGGTCGCTCTCCCCATATTGCACGCAGTAATCCCACGTGCGGTAGCTGCGGCTGAGTTTCTTGTCCAGCGGATAGCCGTAGACCCCCAGTACCTCCTCGATGATCTGCGGCACGCTCTTGTTCTGGAATATCCGGAAGTCGCTCTTGCGCGACGCCAGCCACACCCACGGCTGCAGCCTCAGCCGGTACGAGTAGTACCGGTGGTCCTGCCCCTGCATCCCGAACCGCGTCACGATCCCGTCGATGTAGCGCCGCCCACCGCCCTCCGTCTCCACCACCACCGTCGCGTTCTTGCCCAAAAGCGCCTTCGGATCCACCTCCCGGCTCTCGCTTTGCAGGTCGATGTCCAGGCTGTACACCTCGCTCAGCCCCTCCCGGCCCCGCATCTCCCGGAAATGCAGCGATTCCCCTACCGGCGTTTGTATGGTGACTCGACGTGTCATGGCGTGTGCAACCTCCCGTGCTCTGGTGGCATATCCGGAAAAGGCCGGGATCATAGGCAGCCTTGCCGGTTTTCTGCATCCTTCCAGGGGCGGAAGTTTGTGTCCGAATGTGAGGGGCCGCAGGGGAGGGCGGCAGGCACGGAAGGCGTTGCCGGCGGCCCTGCGGAGGCCGGCAGAGGGGGCGCCGCGGGCATCCGCTATCCTTGGAGCCCTGCCAACCACCGCACGTCCTGCGCACCAAGACCGTGTCCGACCCCCACCCCGCGCGCCCGTCCGAACGCGAAGACAAGCGCACGTTCCTCCAGCGGCTCATCGAATTCATCCATCCCGGACCCGATTCCAAGGACGAGCTGATCGCCACCCTGGCCGAGGCCGAGGACAACGACGTGATCAACGCCGATGCCCGCGTGATGCTCGAACGCGTGCTGCGAATGGCCGAGATGACGGCCAGCGACGTGATGGTTCCGGCCACGCGCATGGACCTGATCGACATCGATTCCCCGTTCGAGGCGTTGCTGTACCAGGTCATCGACACGGCGCATTCGCGCTTCCCGGTCTACCAGGGCGAGCGCGAGAACATCATCGGCATCCTGATGGCGAAGGACCTGCTCAAGCTGCAGCGTGCGCCCGAGCTGAACCTCCGCGCGCTGCTGCGCACGGTGGTGTACGTGCCCGAGAGCAAGGGCCTCAACGACCTTCTGCGCGAGTTCCGCGCCAACCGTATCCACATGGCGGTGGTGATCGACGAGTTCGGCCGCGTGGCCGGGCTGGTCACCATCGAGGATGTGCTGGAGCAGATCGTGGGCGAGATCGAGGACGAGTTCGACATCCCCGAGGACGAGGGCGACATCTTCGCGCTGGCCGACCGCACCTACCGCGTGAGCGGCGACACACCCGTGGAGCGCGTGGCCGAGGCCTTCGACGTGCCCGCGATCGAGGGCAGCGACCGGGACGAAGAGTTCGAGACCATCGGCGGCCTGATCGCGCACGAGCTGGGCCACGCCCCGCGCCGCGGCGAATCGCTGGACCTGGCCGGGCTGCGCTTCGTGGTGCTGCACACCAAGGGCGGGGCGGTGCGCTGGTTCAAGGTGTCGCCGGTGCCGGCGGATGCCGTGGCCCCGGACGCCGGCTGACCATGTCCTCCCTGCACGCTTTCGGCGGGCGCGCCTCCCGTGCGCCCGCGGCGCTCCTGTGGACGGGCGCGGTGCTGGCCGGGCTCGCCCAGGCGGCTTCCATCGCCTGGCCCTGGAGGGGCGAGCCGCTCTGGTGGCTCCAACTGGCATCGCTGGCCGCCTTCGCGCGCATCCTGCTCGCAGCGCGCGGGGCCTGGCAGGCAGCGGGGTTCGGCGCAGCCTTCGCCACCGCCTGGCTGGCGGGCACGTTCTGGTGGCTGTTCATCTCGATGCACACCTACGGCGGGCTGGCCGCGCCGCTGGCCGTGCTGGCGGTGCTGGGCCTGGCGGCCTTCCTGGGCAGCTATTACGCGGCAGCCGCCGTGGTGTTTCAGCGTTTTCATGCCCATGTCGCCGGAAACAGGACCTTTCTAGCTATCATTTTCGGAGCATTGTGGCTGCTGGCCGAGCTGGCGCGCGGCGTGTGGTGGACGGGCTTCCCGTGGGGCGCGGGCGGCTATGCGCACGTGGAAGGTCCGTTCGCCGTGCTGGCGCGCTGGGTGGGCGTGTACGGCATCGGTGCCGTGGCGGCCGGTCTGGCGATGCTGGCGGTGCAACTGCGCTGGGCCGACCTGCGCCGGCCGCGCTGCTGGGCGGTGGGGGTCGCGCTCGCGGTTGCGTGGGCCGGGCTCGCGGTGCAGCGCCACTGCGCGGTGGCGCTGTGCCACACCCCGATGCGCGCGCCTGCGAAGCTGTCCGTGGCGCTGCTGCAGGGCAACATCCCGCAGGACGAGAAATTCCAGGCCGGCAGCGGCGTGCCGCTGGCGCTGCGGTGGTACGGCGACGCGCTGCGCAGCGTGCAGGCCACGCTGGTGGTGGCGCCGGAGACGGCGGTGCCGCTACTGCCGCAGCAATTGATGCCGGGGTACCTCGAATCCATCGCGGCACACTACACCGGCAGCGCAGGGGAGGGCGGTGGCAGCGCCCCGCCGCGCGCCGCGCTGGTGGGCATTCCACTGGGCGATGCGGAGCAGGGCTACACCAATTCGGTCATCGGCTTCGCACCGGGGCAGCCCGTGCGCTACCAGTACGACAAGCACCACCTCGTGCCGTTCGGCGAATTCATCCCGCCGCTCTTCCGGTGGTTCACCGAGCTGATGAACATCCCGCTGGGCGACTTCAACCGCGGCGCCGTGGGGCAGGCGCCGTTCGCGTGGGCGGGTCAGCGCATCGCGCCCAACATCTGCTACGAGGATCTGTTCGGCGAGGAACTCGCGGCGCGCTTTCGCGACCCTGCCGCCGCCCCCACGGTGTTCGTGAACGTGAGCAATATCGCCTGGTTCGGCGATTCGGTGGCCATCGACCAGCATCTGTCGATCAGCCGCATGCGGGCGCTGGAGTTCGAGCGGCCGATGGTGCGCGCCACCAACACCGGCGCGACGGCGCTGATCGACCACCGCGGCGTTGTCACGCAGCGGCTTCCGTCCCTGGAGCGCGGCATCCTGCTGGGCGAGGTGGAGGGCCGCGACGGGGTGCCCACGCCCTTCGCATGGTGGGCTGCCCGCGCGGGCCTCTGGCCGCTGTGGGGGCTGGGCGCGCTCGTGGTGGCCGGCGCCTCTCTGGTGGCCCGGCGCCGGCGGCGCTGACCGGGCGCGTCAGCCGGGCACCGCGCCCGCGTCGGCATGCTGCGGCCGCGCGAGCACGGCATGCAGGAGCCCCGGCAGCAGACCCAGCATGCGCGTTGCGTGCCGGTCGGGCGGGCGGTGTTCGGCGTGGTAGGCGTAGAGGGGGATGGGCGCCAGGTCGCGCAGCGGCACGGCCACCACGGCGGCCGGGTCCAGGTTGCCGGCCGTGAGGAAATCCACCACCGTCCAGCCCAGGCCCCGCCGCACCAGCTCCACGGCCAGCTGCGAGGTCTGGACCTGGATGCCCAGCTCGGTGTGCACCCCGAGGCTGCGGGCCAGCTCGGTCATCGGCGCGCGCATGGGGTCGTCTCCCAGCAGCTGGATCATGGGCGTGTTGGCCAGGAACGAGATCGGGTCGTTGCGGTTCACGCGCACGGCGCGCTGCCAGATGTCGCGGCCCACGGCGATCGAGAGCGGCCCGCTCACCAGCATGCTGCTGCCCACCTGCGGGTGCGGATGCGGGTAGAAGCCCAGCGCGAAATCCACCGTGCGCGTGAGCAGCGCCTGTGCCATCTGGTCGGGGTGCAGGGTGCGCACTTCCACCTTCACGCGCGGCGATTCGCGCGCATGCAGTTCCAGCACCGTGGGCAGGAAGGTGTGCGTGATGGAGGGGATCGCGCCGAGGCGCACCTGCCCGCCCTCGGGCTGGCGCAGGTTCAGGGCGGTGCGGCGCAGTTCGTCGAGCTGGCGGTGGATGTGGCCCGAGGCCACGAACAGCGCCTGTGCCTCGGGGGTGGGCACGAGGGCCCCGCGCACCCGGCTGAAAAGCGGGTAGCCGAGCTGCAGTTCCGCGTGGGCGATGGTCTTGCTGACGGCCGAGGGCGTGATGCTGACCAGGCGGGCGGCGGCGCTCATGTTGCCGGCCTGCATGACGGCCTGGAAGACTTCGAGTTGCCGGAGGTTCATGGCATGGAAAAGGGGGATCGGAAGGGTATGAATTCCATTCATACCTCGCGGCGGATTATTCCCCACTGCCGGGTTGCCGCCTTCCTACCATACGGCACCCCTGCAACGGGGCGTAACAAGTAATCTAGGAGATGACCAAGCCATGTTCTCGCAACTGAATTTCAAGCACCTGCTGGCCGGAGCGGCCTTCGCCGCGTGGGGCCTCGTCGCCGGCGCGCAGACGACCGCACCACAGCCCCCGGCCAAGCCCAACGTCGTGGTGCTGGCCACCGGCGGCACCATCGCCGGTGCAGGTGCCACGGCCGCCAACAGCGCCTCGTACGCCGCGGCCAAGGTGCCGGTGGACAAGCTCCTGGCAGGCCTGCCCGAGCTGGCCAACGTGGCTGCCGTCAAGGGTGAGCAGGTCTTCCAGATCGCCTCCGAAAGCTTCACCAACGACCACCTGGTGCAACTGGGCAAGCGGGTCTCCGCGCTGTCCAAGCAGTCCGACGTGGACGGCATCGTCGTCACCCACGGCACCGACACCCTCGAAGAGACCGCCTACTTCCTGAACCTGGTCGTGCACACGAGCAAGCCCATCGTGGTGGTGGGTTCCATGCGTCCCGGCACGGCCCTCTCGGCCGACGGCGCGCTGAACCTGCTGGAGGCCGTCACGGTGGCCGCCAGCAAGGATGCGGTCGGCAAGGGCGTGCTCGTGACGATGAGCGACGAGATCCAGAGCGGCCGCGACGTCACCAAGGGCGTGAACATCAAGACCCAGGCGTTCCGCAGCCAGTGGGGCCCGCTGGGCATGGTCGTGGAAGGCCAGACCTACTGGTTCCGCGCCCCCGTCAAGCGCCACACGATGCAGTCGGAGTTCAACATCGACGAAATCACCACGCTGGCTCCGGTGGACATCGTCTACGGCTACGGCAACGTGCCCCGTTCGATCGCCGATTCCGTGGGCAACTCGGGTGTGAAGGCGCTGATCCATGCCGGCACCGGCAACGGCTCCGTGGCCGACCGCGTCGTGCCCTCCCTGCAGGAGCTGCGCGGCAAGGGCGTGCAGATCGTGCGTTCCGCCCGCGTGGCCGACGGCTTCGTGCTGCGCAATGCCGAGCAGCCCGACGACAAGTACGACTGGGTGGTGGCGCACGACCTGAACCCCCAGAAGGCCCGCATCCTGGCGGCCGTGGCCCTGACCAAGCCGCAGACCAGCAAGGAACTGCAGCGCATCTTCTGGCAATACTGATCGGTGGCGGCGCCCCGCGGGTCGGCGGCTTCGGGCCGCCGACCCCGGCGAAGGAAGCCGCTTTCCACCCCCTCCAGGCCGCTCCATGCGGCCTTTCTTTTTGCATCGCATGAATCCGCCGCGATGCTGCGGCGTGTGGTTTGTCGCATTGGCGAGGGGGGAGGACTCTCCGCAGACTGGATAATGCGTGTTTGCGACCGCCGGTCCGCCGGCTCGCGCGCACACGAAACGCGGCGCCCGCGCCCATCTGGAGCACGACTGACAATGGCTGAATCCTTTTCCTATGAACAACTGATCGCCTCGGGTGAAGGCCGGCTGTTCACCCCTGACAGCGGACGACTGCCGCTGCCGCCCATGCTGATGTTCGACCGCATCACGCACATCGACGCCGACGGCGGCGAGCACGGGCTGGGAAAGATTCGCGCCGAACTCGACGTTCGCCCCGACCTCTGGTTCTTCGACTGCCACTTCCAGGGCGACCCCGTCATGCCCGGCTGCCTGGGTCTGGATGCCATGTGGCAGCTCATCGGCTTCTACCTCACCTGGCTGAAACTGCCGGGCCGCGGCCGCGCGCTGGGCGCCGGCGAGGTCAAGTTCACGGGCGAGGTGGGCCCGGGCGTGAAGCTCGTCACCTATGAAATCGACATCAAGCGCGTGATCAAGCGCAAGCTCGTCATGGCCATCGGCGACGCCCGCCTGCTGGCCGACGGCCAGGAAATCTACGTGGCATCGGACCTGCGCGTAGGGCTGTTCAAGCGCGACGAAGGCGGGAAGGACGGCGCACCCGCAGCGGGAGCACAGGCATGACCACGAAGAAGCGCGTCGTCATCACGGGTGCGGGCATCGTCTCGTGCATCGGCAATGACCAGCAGGCCGTGACCGCCTCGCTGCGCGAAGGCAAGTCCGGCATACGCGCCATGCCCGAGTTTGCCGAACTCGGCCTGCGCAGCCAGGTGGCGGGCGCACCCCAGATCGACCTGGACGCGGCCATCGACCGCAAGCAGCGCCGGTTCATGGGCGACGCGGCGGCATATGCCTACCTGTCGCTGAAGGACGCCATCGCGCAGTCGGGCCTGGCGCCAGACCAGGTCTCGAACCCGCGCACCGGGCTCATCATGGGCTCGGGCGGCGGCTCTCCGGCCAACCAGATCGAGGCGGCGGACACGCTGCGCTCCAAGGGCATCCGCCGCGTCGGGCCCTACCAGGTCACGCGCTGCATGGGATCGACCGTATCGGCCAACCTGTCCACAGCGTTCGCCATCAAGGGCATCAATTTCTCCATCACGTCGGCCTGCAGCACCTCCGCGCACTGCGTGGGCATGGCAGCGCAGCAGATCGCCTTCGGCCTGCAGGACGTGATGTTCGCGGGCGGCGGCGAAGAGCTGTCCTGGGGACTGGCCACGCTGTTCGACGGCATGGGCGCCATGTCCAGCAAATTCAACGCCACGCCCGAGAAGGCCTCGCGCCCGTACGACGCGGAGCGCGACGGCTTCGTGATCGCCGGCGGCGGCGGTGCGCTGGTGCTCGAAAGCCTCTACCATGCGCAGGCCCGGGGTGCCGCCATCCTGGCCGAGATCGTCGGATTCGGCCTCTCGTCGGACGGCGAGGACATGGTCGCGCCGTCGGGCGACGGTGCCATCGCCTGCATGCGCCAGGCCATCGCGGAAGCGGGCGGCGGCACGATCGACTACGTGAACACGCACGGCACCTCGACCCCCGTGGGCGACCTGCCCGAGCTGCGCGCGCTGCGCGAGGTGTTCGGCGATGCGGTGCCCCCGTTCTCCAGCACCAAGTCGCTCACCGGGCATTCGCAGGGAGCGACCGGCGTGCAGGAAGCGATCTACTGCCTCTACATGCTGCAGGGCGGCTTCATCGCGGGCTCGGCCAACGTCGAGACCCCCGACCCCGCCGTGGGCGACCTGCCCCTGGTGACGGCCTCGCGCGAGGCGCCGCTGCGCACCGTGCTGTCCAACAGCTTCGGCTTCGGCGGCACCAACGCCAGCCTGGTGCTGCGGCGCTGGGACGGCCAGTAAGCGCCTGCGCTCCGGGCGGCGCTGCGCCGGCACTGCGGTGCAGCAGCCATGCCGGGCCGCAGCCGCCCGGTCGCCTGCCCCGGGCCCCCGGCGGAGTGCGCCGCGGCCAGGCGCCCCGGCCGGGCACCGGCTCCCGCCACGCACCCCCGTAGAATCCTCGGTTCCGCGCTCGGCGCGGCCATCTTCCAGACCGCGCCCGGGATGGCGGCTCGCCCGCTGCCTGCCGCCCCCCGGCCGCCAGGACACACACACGCATGTTGACCTTCCAGCAAATCATCCTGAAGCTGCAGTCGTACTGGGACGCCCAGGGCTGCGCGCTCCTGCAGCCCTACGACATGGAAGTGGGCGCGGGCACCTCGCACACCGCCACCTTCCTGCGCGCGCTGGGCCCCGAGCCCTGGAAGGCCGCCTACGTGCAGCCCAGCCGCCGCCCCAAGGACGGCCGCTACGGCGAGAACCCCAACCGCCTGCAGCACTACTACCAGTTCCAGGTGGTGCTCAAGCCCGCGCCGGCCAACATCCTGGAGCTGTACCTGGGTTCGCTGGAGGCCCTCGGCTTCGACCTGAAGAAGAACGACATCCGCTTCGTCGAGGACGACTGGGAGAACCCCACGCTCGGCGCCTGGGGCCTGGGCTGGGAGGTGTGGCTGAACGGCATGGAGGTGACGCAGTTCACCTATTTCCAGCAGGTGGGCGGCATCGACTGCAAGCCCGCCACGGGCGAGATCACCTACGGCCTGGAGCGCCTGGCGATGTACCTGCAGGGCGTGGACAACGTCTACAACCTCGCCTGGACCGACACGCTGAAGTACGGCGACGTCTACCACCAGAACGAGGTGGAGCAGTCCACCTACAACTTCGAGCATTCGGATGCCGACTTCCTCTTCGTCGCCTTCGCGGCGCACGAGAAGCAGGCCAAGTACCTCATGGAGCAGCAACTGGCGCTGCCGGCCTACGAGCAGGTGCTCAAGGCCGCGCACAGCTTCAACCTGCTCGACGCGCGCGGCGCCATCTCGGTGACCGAGCGGGCGGCCTACATCGGCCGCATCCGCAACCTGGCGCGCGCCGTGGCGCTGAGCTACTACGAGAGCCGCGAGCGTCTTGGTTTTCCTATGGCGCCCCGTGAATGGGTTGCGCAACTCTCGCCCAAGAAGGCTGTGTGACGGCATGTCCACGATCGCCTTTCAAGGCCCTTTGAATTGGACGGGATATCTTTTTCTGCAGAAAAGGCTATTTACGGAAATAGTTCGGCAAGAAAGCAAGGAGGTGCGAATCGACCTTGCGGGAGTGGAGCGTGTCTATCCCAATGGCGCCGTACCGCTAATCGTGCTGCTTGAAGGTTACCGGCGACAGGGCGTGGCAGTCCGGGTGGATGGCGCGCAAATCCACCCAGCCATGCTGTCCCATGACTATCTGGCCCTACTGGACCCTTCGGCAGGAGTGGCCCCTCGGCTGGGGCCGTCCGCAGTGCATGTTTTCCACGACGATGTGGAAGTAAATGAGCTGATCAACCAGAAGATTCACCAAGTGCTTGGACAAGCGCAGTATGCGCCCGGTGTTCTGCCCGCGTTCGAATGGTTCCTCAACGAGATTGCGGGCAACGTGTTGGTGCATGCAGAGGGACAACGTGGGTGGATGCAGGTGGTTGTCCATCCTTCGACGCAACACCTCTCGGTTATCGTTGCCGATGATGGCATGGGCATTCCAGAGTCCATTCGTAGCTCTGCATTGCTGAGAGAGCGGTTTGGCGATCGGGTCGATGACGGCGAAGCCATTGAGATTGCCCTGCGCGAAGGTGTGACTTCCAAGCCAGACTTCGGGCAAGGAAAAGGGCTTGCCGGCACGATCGCCATCGTCAAGGCGAATCCTGGTGCCACCATGTCCATCACTTCCCGGCAAGGACGTGTGAGTTATTCCCTGGAAGAGGGATTGAAGGTGCGCGACCATCAGCCGCCGCTGGCGGGCACATTGGTCGACGTTCAACTGGACTTTTCCAAACCCATCGAGATCGAAAAAGCGTTGTGGGGACACGTTCCTGTCAATTTCACAGAGATGCTCTATGGAAAAGATTTGCCAGTAGGCGTCATGCGTTTGTCGCTGTGCGACGAGGCGCCAAGCTTCGGTAACCGGATTACAGCAACACGCATACGGACCAAGATCGAAAATTTACTGGCCACGGCGCCGGCAGATGTGCTGGAAATCGATTTCCACGGAGTTTCTATTCTGGCTTCTTCTTTTGCTGATGAAGTGTTCGGGAAACTGGCGGCCAAGCTGGGAATCATCGGATTCTCACGACGTCTGCGATTCCTGAATCTCAATGCCTTTTGCCAAGGCGTGATTGATGACGTGGTGCAAGCAAGGCTTGCCCAGAACTATGCGAGCAAGAATGGCCCAACAAATGAATAACCTTCTCGTCGAACTGTTCGTCGAAGAGCTGCCCCCGAAGGCGCTGCAGAAGCTCGGCGATGCGTTCGCTGGCGTGCTGCTGTCGCAGCTGCAGGCCCAGGGCCTCGCATCCTCCGCCTCGCGCGTGACGGCCTATGCCTCGCCGCGCCGGCTGGCGGCCCACATCACCGAAGTCGCGCCGCAGGCTGCCGACAAGGCCGTCTCGCAGAAGCTCATGCCCGTGACCGTGGGCCTGGACGCGGCCGGCAACGCCACGCCCGCGCTGCTCAAGAAGCTCGCCGCGCTGGGCGCCGATGCGTCCGCCGTGCCGGGCCTGCGCCGCGCGCCCGACGGCAAGGCCGAGGCGCTCTTCCACGACAGCACCGTGCGCGGCGCCACGCTGTCCGAAGGGCTGCAGAAGGCATTGCAGGAATCGGTGGCGAAGCTGCCGATCCCCAAGGTCATGCGCTACCAGCTCGAATCGGGCTGCGAGCAGCCGGGCTGGACCAGCGTGAGCTTCGTGCGCCCGGCGCACGGCCTGGTCGCGCTGCACGGCACCGAGGTGCTGCTGTCGGTCTCGGTGCTGGGCCTCACGGCGGGCAACGCCACGCACGGCCACCGCTTCGAGGCCGCCGTGGACCCGGTGGTGCTCCGCAGCGCCGACAGCTATGCGCAGCAGCTGGCCGAGGAGGGCGCCGTGATCGCCGGCTTCGCCGAGCGCCGCGCCGAGATCGTGCGCCAGCTGCAGGTCGTCGCCGAGCGCGTGGGCGGCGGCGTGCGCCCCATCGAGGACGATGCCCTGCTCGACGAGGTGACGGCCCTGGTCGAGCGCCCGAACGTGCTCGTGTGCGAGTTCGAGACCCAGTTCCTGGGCGTGCCGCAGGAGTGCCTCATCCTCACGATGAAGGCCAACCAGAAATACTTCCCGCTGCTCGATGCCGAGGGCCGGCTCACGCACCGCTTCCTCGTGGTGAGCAACATCCGCCCCGATGATGCGAGCGCCGTGACCGGCGGCAACGAGCGCGTGGTGCGCCCGCGCCTGGCCGACGCCAAGTTCTTCTTCGACCAGGACCGCAAGAAGACGCTCGAATCGCGCGTGGCCTCGCTGGCCAAGGTGGTCTACCACAACCAGCTCGGCACGCAGGGCGAGCGCGTGGAGCGCGTGCGGGCCATCGCCCGCGCCATCGCCCAGCAGATCGGCGACGTGGAGCTGTCGCGCCACGCCGACCAGGCCGCGCAGCTCGCCAAGGCCGACCTCGTGACCGACATGGTGGGCGAATTCCCCGAGCTGCAGGGCACCATGGGCCGCTACTACGCGCAGGCCGACGGCCTGCCCGCCGCCGTGGCCGACGCCATCGAGGACCACTACAAGCCGCGCTTCGCGGGCGACACCCTGCCGCGCGGCGACGTGGGCGTGGTGGCGGCGCTGGCCGACAAGCTCGAAACCCTGGTGGGCATGTTCGGCATCGGCAACCTGCCCACGGGCGACCGCGACCCGTTCGCGCTGCGCCGCCACGCGCTGGGCGTGATCCGCATGCTGGTCGAGAAGGACCTGCCGCTCAATCTCAGAGACCTGCTGGTTCTGGCAACTGGCCAATCTGACCAACTGGGTTTTGCGGAGGACTCCCAAGGGGTTGTCTGGTGTAAGACGAATGCAGATGGTGAGATGGAGCTCATCGCATTGAATCCAGACACGCCGGATTTGATGCTCAACTTCATCTACGACCGCCTCGCCGGCAGCCTGCGCGAGCAGGGCTACAGCGCCCAGGAGGTCGATGCCGTGCTGGCCCTGCGCCCGCAGCGCCTGGCGCTCGTCGAGAAGCAACTGGCCGCCGTGCGCGCCTTCGCCGCGCTGCCCGAGGCGCCCGCGCTCGCCGCGGCCAACAAGCGCGTCACCAACATCCTCAAGAAGGCCGGCGACGTGGATGCGCACGTCAACCCCGAGCTGCTGCGCGAGCAGGCCGAGAAGGACCTGTACGCGGCCCTGCAGCGCTTCGTGCCCGAGGCCGATGCATTGTTCGCCGCGGGCGACTACACGGGCAGCCTGCAGACGCTGGCCGTGCTGCGCGCGCCCGTGGATGCGTTCTTCGACGACGTGATGGTCAATGCCGAGGAGCTGGACCTGCGACTCAACCGCCAGGGCCTGCTGCAGAGCCTGCACGTGGCGATGAACCGCGTGGCCGACCTCTCGCGCCTGGCCGCCGCCTGATCGCTTCCTGACCGTTTCCTGCCCGCCATGACCTCCCCGGCCCCGCTCCTGCCGGGCGCCCCGGAGGGCGCCACCCGCACGGCGTGGTGGCTGTTCGCGCCGCCGGCCGCGCTCATGGGCCTGCGCTGGCTGCTGGAGTGGCACGGCGACCGCTGGCCCGGCCCGCACGCCTGGGCGCTGGCGCCGTTCGCCGGCACGCGCGATCCCGGGCTGGGCTTCGCCGCGCTGGGCGCCGGTGCCGCCGCCATCGCGGCGGTGGGCGTGCTGCTGCGCTGGACCGCGCGCCGCCGGGGCCGCCCGCATGCACGGCGCGTGGCGGCCGGACTGTGGGCGCTGGCCTGCGTGGGCGGCGCGCTGGCGATGGCCGCGCGCCATTGGGATGCCCGCTGGCTGCAACCCCTGCCCGAGGCCCGCGTGTCCGTGGCCGGCAGCCGGGTGCAGCCGCCCAGCCTGCGCGGCCCGGGCGGCACGCAGGTCGTGCTGCGCTGGGAGGATGCCGACCCGGTGGCTTCAGGCACACCGCCGTTGGAGGGCACCGCCCCGGTGCTGCGCCAGGCCACGCTGCCCGCCAGCGCCGCTGCCGCATGGCGGCCCGGCCAGGCCTTGCGGCTGCAGTGGGCGCGGGGCCGCTTCGGCGGCCTCTATGCCACGGGCTGGCAGCCGCTGGCGGCGGGCGGCACCGCGCCCGCGGCGCCGCATCTTCCATAATCGCGCGCATGAAACTCGCCATCCTCGACCGCGACGGCACGCTCAACGCCACGGGCGAGGGCTTCATCTCCACGCCCGATGAATGGGTGCCCATGCCCGGCGCGCTCGAAGCGGTCGCGCGGCTCAACCATGCGGGCTGGCACGTGGCCGTGGCCACCAACCAGCCGGGCCTGGGGCGCGGTCTCTTCGACGTGCTGGCGCTCAATGCCGTGCACGCGCGCATGCACCGCCTGCTCGCGGCGGTGGGCGGGCGCATCGACGCGGTGTTCTATTGCCCCCATGCGCCCGACGAAGGCTGCGCCTGCCGCAAGCCCGCGCCCGGCCTGCTGGAGCAGATCCGCGACCGCTACGGCATGGAGGGCGAGGACATCCTCGTGGTGGGCAACTGCGCGGAGCACCTCCAGGCGGGCGCCGCCATCGGCGCGCAACTGCACGCGGTGGGCCCGGCGCAGGAGGGCGTCCCCGCCGCCGCGGCGGCCGCCTGGCCGCCCGGGCTGCAGCGCCACGCCAGCCTCGCGGACTTCGCCGACCGCGTGCTCGCGGGCGGCGCGCGGCCCCCGCCGGCCGGGGGCTGACCCCGCCGCAGTGCATATTTGCTACGTTTTTAATAGCGGCATGCCCAATGAATCCGGCGGCATGCAGGCAAAAAGACCCCTGAAACTCTCTTTTCTCCGATCCGCATGGCCCTGATCCGCTCCATCGCCCATCTGCTCTGGATGGCCCTCACCGTCGTGCCCTACACGCTCGCCATCCTCGTGGCGCGCGCCTGCGGCGCCCGCACGCGCACCCGCTACCGCATCGCGCGTGCCTGGCTCAAGCTCAGCGTGGATGCGGCCAACGCCATCATGGGCATCCGCCCGCGCGTCACGGGCATGGAGCACCTGCCGCAGGACCCCCGGCAGGGCGTGGTGCTGCTGGTCAAGCACCAGTCCACCTACGAGACCTTCCTGATGCCGGCGATCATGCCGCGCCCGCTGGCCTACGTGTTCAAGAAGGAACTGCTGCACATCCCGTTCTTCGGCTGGTCCATCGGCAGCCTGGACATGATCCACATCGACCGCAGCCAGCGCGCGCGCGCCTTCGTCAAGGTGCTGCAGCAGGGCCGCGCGCTGCTGGCGCAGGGCACGTGGGTCATCATGTTCCCCGAAGGCACGCGCATCGAGCGCGGCCAGAAGGGCGAATACAAGAGCGGCGGATCGCGGCTGGCCATCGAGGCCGGCGTGCCCGTGGTGCCGATCGCCGTCACGTCGGCGAAGGTCTGGCCGCGCAAGGCCTTCGTCAAGCGGCCCGGCACGGTGGATGTCTCCATCGGGCGCCCGATCCCGTCCGCGGGGCGCAAGCCCGACGAACTCATGGCCGAGGCCGAAGCCTGGATCGAGGCCGAGATGCGCCGCCTGGACCCCGAGGCCTACGGAGCGCCCGGCGCGCAGCCCTGATGCAGCGGCTGGTGCAGCTTGCGCTGGATTTCTTCGGCGGTGCGGCGGAACCCTCGGCCCCGGCGAAGCCGCCCCGGGTTTTGGTGCCAAAAGGCACGGGTGTCGCCGGATCCATTGAAAAGTTTGCTCCTGAAATAATAGCAATCGAGCCGACCCTGGCCCCTGCCGTGATCCCCGCCCCGGCGGCCCCTGCCGTGCCCCTGGGCACGCTGCTGTCCCCGGCGCAGTTCCGCCACCCCCGTGCGAACCGCGAGGTACTGCTGGGCGAGGCGCTGGTCGCCTACGCGCTGCAGCGCTCGCGGCGGCGCACCATCGGCTTCACCGTGGGGCCGGACGGGCTCGCGGTGCGCGCGCCCGGCTGGGTGTCGCTCGCGAACGTGGACGAGGCCGTGCGCGGCAAGGCCGACTGGATCCTGCGCAAGCTCGGCGAGGCGCAGGAGCGCCAGCGCCGCCAGGAGGATGCGCGCATCGCCTGGGGCGACGGGGCCGTGCTGCCCTACCTGGGCGAGCCGCTCACCGTGGTGCTCGACCCCACGCACGGCTTCCGCGGGCAGGGCGGGGCGCTGGTGCCCGGCCCGGACGGCGGGCGCTGCCTGCACGTCGGCCTGCCGCACGCGGCCACGCCGGCCCAGGTGCGCGACGCCGTGCAGGCCTGGCTGATGCGCGATGCGCGCCGCCACTTCATCGCCCGCCTCGACCACTACGCGCCCCTGCTGGGCGTGCAGTGGCGCACGCTGCGGCTGTCCAGCGCCCACACGCGCTGGGGCAGCGCGCGCGCCGACGGATCGATCCGCCTCAACTGGCGCCTGCTGCACTACCGGCCGTCCATCATCGATTACGTGGTCGCGCACGAACTCTCCCATCTGCGCCACATGGACCACAGCCCGCGCTTCTGGGACACGGTGGCCACCGTGGTGCCCGACTACGCCGCGCTGCGCGACCGCCTGCGCGACGAGCCGGCGCCGCGCTGGGAGTGACCGGGGAGCCTCCCCCAGAGCCGCTGCGCTGCTCCCCCCTCTCTCGCGCTGCGCGCGGGAAGGGGGACAACGCCGGTGGCCGGGCGAAGCCCGCTCCACGGCGTTCGCTGGCATGGCCTGCTCCGCGGCCTTCGGAGGGGAGGCCCAGCGCCGGTTCCACGCGCCGTGGATGCGACGCGCGTCACAGGGCGCTGGAGTGGGTGCGACCATCCGGTGCGCTGCTGGATTGCCCCGCCGGGCCGGGCTGGCACAGAATGCGGCCATGACCGCTTCCTCCTCCTCTTCTTCTTCTTCCTCTTCCCCCTCCGCGGCCGCCCTTCCCGCTGAGGGTTACGCCGGCGACATCCCGCCCCCACTCGCCTGGCAGTGGGTGCAGAGCGGGCAGGCCGTGCTCATCGACGTGCGCACCGACGCCGAGCGCGACTGGGTCGGCTTCGTGCCCGGCGCCGTGGCCATCCCGTGGAAGGTCTATCCCGGCATGGCCCTGAACCCCGGGTTCGACGAGGCCCTGCGCGCCGCCGTGCCCGAGGTCGGCCAGGCCGTGCTGCTGTGCCGCAGCGGCGTGCGTTCGGTGGCGGCGGCGCGGCGCGCCACCGAACTGGGCCTCACGGCCTTCAACATCCTCGAAGGCTTCGAGGGCGACGTGGATGCCGATGGCCACCGCAACCGCACGGGCGGCTGGCGGGTTCGCGGGCTGCCCTGGCGGCAGGGGTGAGGGCAGAGGCTCATGGGCGGGATGGGCGACCCTGGTGGGTGCCCGATGGCGCGTGCCAGCCTTGCCAGAACCGCTCGGCCTGCTCTTCGGGGGTGGGGAGCGGTTCTTGGCTGAAGACCAGGCGCACCGTCACCCTGCGGTTCTTTTCGTGGCATTCCTTGAGGTCGTCGGCGCGGCCTGCAAGGGGGCACTGCATGCCCGCCAGCTCACGCGCGCCTTCACCGGACACATCGCGCCGGTAGAACCCCGGGAACTGGGTGCCGTGCAGCGGCACTGCGGTCAGCCAGCGCGCCACGGACTCGGCTCGGCGCTGGGAGAGCGGTTGGTTGCCGGCATCGGATTGCGGCATCGGGTCCGAGTGGCCGGTGACGATCAGCTTGTCCAGCCGCCAGTGCGGCCGGGGGTTTTCATCCTCCATCCGCGGCGCCGGGTAAAGGTCTCTGAGCGTGTTCGCGACTTCATCGGCGACCGGCTGCATGTCGTTGACGGGGGTGATCGAGTTGGACTTGAAATAGACGGTGTGCCCGATGTCGTGGCACCGGGCCTGCGCGTTGCGCACGATCTTCACCGCGTCGCTGGGAACCTCGATGGCGGTGCGGTGGTCCGGGGCCTGCGCATCCTTGGGTGCCACTCCGATGCGCAGCAGCGACCGCGTGCCCAGGCCATGCCACAGCGCATCCACCGGCGCCACGAGGGCCGCGCCATCGGGCTCCGCGCAAAAGCTCAAGGGAATGTCTGCATGGCGCGCCTGGGTACGCACCAGGGTCAGGGCATCGCCTTCGAGGCGCAGAGTCTGCTGTTCGGCGCGCAGCCCGATGCCGCGGAAGATGCCCGCGCTGAGTTGGCCTTTGAGTTGGAAATCCATGGCCAGCGAAAGGATGCCGATCAGCATGAGAGGCAGCAGAGAGTGGAAGATTTTTCTCTCCGTGGCATAGACCTTGGGCGCCTCTGGCGAGTTTGCCGGTGGTAGGTCGGCGGCTATTGCTGAGCCGTCGAGTGCACGCTTCGCAGCCTTCGGTTCTAGCTTGGTGTGAACCCATGTGGCAGTACCCAGAACGTATGCCGCCAGGGCGATGAATGCGGCGCAGAATGCCCAGGGCCAGACATGGGACTGGCCAATGTTCAGGAGGTCCCAGAGGTGTGCCATGTTCGCCACCCATACGATGGCGAAACCCAACCCTCCGGCTAGAGCGATGCCAAAGCAAGTCTTAGCGGTTCGGCCTTGCGGGCGATGCCATCTCGCGGGTGTCGGTTGCTGCGCTGGCTGCGGAGGGCTTTTCCACTGCATGACCACCCACCACAAAAGCGGACCTATCACCCAGGACAGCGCAAGCACCCCGGGGAGATAGTTGGGGCGCAGCACGACGGCCCAGGGGATCAGGAAAAGCTGAACACTGCCATAGGCGAACCCGAGCATGGACCAGTCATCAAGCCCCCACTGCGTGCTGCTTTCTGCACCGTCTCTCCAACTGAGGTAGGTGATGCCGCAGCCAATGACAACAGCGATCAAAAGATGAATTCCAAAGATCCAGTTCAGAGCGACTGTCGAAGGGGCTGGAAACCATTTCATGAAAGCAAAAACCACAGCACATGCCAGCCCCTGTATGACGGCGGCATGGAAGAACCAGACGACCTCGTGGAGTGGCCGGTGGGCCCTTTGCGCAGCCGGGACTTTGCCTACCCCCGTCTTGAAAACCACGGCGGGAAGAAGCGTGAGGGCACCCAGGTAGGCAAAGAGAATGGACAGCAGCCCGAATCCCAGCGCCACGAAGAAGAACAGCAGGTTGTCCCCCACGGTAAGTCCTGACGGGAAGAACTGGATTGCCAAAGAAAAATAAAGAAAGGCGGCGACGATGCCGTAGCCTGCGGCAACCACCGGAATGGCCGTCTTCGCGGTATCGATGTAGCCCGTCAACCGCTTGGCGTGGCTCTCCAGTGCCTGTTGCCGCTCTTTTTCAGCGGTTGCCTTGTGCCACTCTGCCTCGGCCTTTTGCTTGGTGGTCGTGGCGCTGAGTCTGTTCTTGATGCGCTGATGCATGCGTTCCTCCCTGTCGTATTGTTTTTTTGGCTGTTCGCGTGCGAACGGCCGGGCAGGAATGTAGCTGGGCGATCTGGCGCAAGAAAGAAAAAGGGCCCGTGAAGGGCCCCTTGATCCGAAAGCGTGCCGTCTTCAGAGCGGCGGAATCCGCAGCTTCTGCCCCGGATAGATCTTGTCCGGGTGCGTCAGCATGGGCTGGTTGGCTTCGAAGATGCGAGGGTACTTGTTGGCATCGCCGTAGTACTTCTTGGCGATGGCCGAGAGCGTGTCGCCGCGCACCACGTCGTGGTATTGGCCCTCGGGTTCGGGGGTGTCCACGGCGAGCTGGTTGTCCACGCTGGTCACGCCGGAGACGTTGCCGCAGCACAGCGTGACCTTCTCCTTGACGGCTTGCGAAGGCGCTTCGCCCTTCACTGTGACCTTGCCTTCGGGGCCTGCGAACGTGACCTGCACATTGCGCACGCCGAGGTTCTGGGAGGCGATGTAGGTTTCGATCGCCTTGCCCGCCGTGGCGTTGAGTTGATCCTGGCTCGGTGCGGCGGCTGCGGGGGCGGCGGCCGGCGCGGCGTGCGCCTCCTTGCCGCCGAACAGCTTTTCTCCGGCTTCCTTGACGAAGCTGAAAAGACCCATGGCATTGCTCCTTTTTCTCTGGTGAAGACCGGCGTGGTATCGGCCGGCGCCGACCAATGTAGCGCCGGCCTCCGCGGGGACCATGTCGGACATCGGCCCGATCCCGCCGCGTGCCGGTCCATGGCCGGGAGTGTGATGCGGTGTCCCTCGCGTGTCGGCGCGCGGGGGCAGCGTTCATAAAACTCGTGATAATCCGCCGCATGACTTTTCTGGCCATCGACGTCGGCAACACGCGCCTGAAATGGGCCATGTACGACGCTCCCCAGCCAGGTGCCGCCGTCCTGGCCCATGGCGCCGAATTCCTCGACCATATCGAACGCCTCGCCGATACCGCATGGGCAGGGCTGCCCGCACCCACGCGCATGCTGGGCTGCGTGGTGGCCGGCGACGCGGTGCGCCGCCGCGTAATGGAGCAGATGGAGTGGTGGGACGTGCCCGCGCACTGGGTCGTGCCTTCGGCGCAGGAAGCCGGGCTTGTCAACGGCTACGACCATCCGACGCGCCTGGGCTCGGACCGCTGGGTGGCGATGATCGGTGCACGCCACCGGTTGCTGAGCGAAGGGCCCGCGCGGCCGCTGGTGGTGGTGATGGTCGGCACGGCGGTGACGGTGGAGGCGATCGATGCGCAGGGCCGTTTCCTGGGCGGCCTCATCCTGCCGGGGCACGGCATCATGCTGCGCGCGCTGGAGTCCGGCACGGCCGGCCTGCACGTGCCCACGGGCGAGGTGACGCTCTTTCCCACCAACACGAGCGATGCGCTCACGAGCGGCGGCACCTATGCCATCGCGGGGGCGGTGGAGCGCATGGTGCAGCACGTCATGCAGCACTGCGGCGCGGAGCCGGCCTGCATGATGACCGGCGGTGCCGGCTGGAAGATGGCCCCCAGCATGACGCGGCCGTTCGACCTCATCGAGAACCTCATCTTCGAGGGCCTGCTCGCCATTGCGGCCGAACGCTTCCCGGAAGGTTGAGACGGCGCTTCACCGGGTTGCCCGGTGCGCGCGCCGGGGCGTACCTCAGCCGTCGGCGAGTTCGAGGCGCGCCAGTTCCACCGCCAGGCGCTCGGCGGCATCGGCCGCCTCGGCCTGCGCAGCGTCTTCGTAGAGCCGCGTGGCCTCGGCCCCGCGGCCCTCGCCCTCGAGCATGACCAGGGCGTTGGCGTATTCGATGCGTCCGATCACCGAATGAGGGTTGAGCGCGAACGCTTCCTCGAACAGCCGCAGGCTTTCTTCACGGCGCGCGCCGTGCGTGATGCTGCCCACCATCTCACCCACCTTGTCGATCACTTCGGCGTGGAACACCGCGAGCGCGAGCCGCGCGTCGGCATGCCGGTCGCTCAGGTCGATGGCCCGGCCCAGCGCGCTGCGCACCTCGCGCGGGAGACCCTGCGCCAGGGCCTTCGCGACGCTGATGCCCTGGCTGTAGCGGCCCAGCGCGTAGGCATGCCAGAACCAGGCGTTCGCATTGCCGGGCTCGGCCTGTGCCTGCGCCCGGGAGCGGTGCGAGGCCTCTTCCAGCAACTGCAGCCGCGTGGCTTCGCTGGGCTCGAGGTACGTGGCGTACACGATGGTGGCCTTGTTCGCGGCCGTGATGCCCGCACCGCCGGCGGCCAGCCCGGCGCGTGCGGCTTCCTCGAACCGGCCGCTGTGGAACAGCGCCCAGGCTTCCAGCACGGCGGGGTCCGCGGGGCAGGGCTCGGCATCGCCCTGGTGCAGGCGGGACCACTGCCGGCGCACCTCGTCCGCTGTGAAGGGATAGGCGTCGGCGTGGGGAAAGGGGGACCAGGATTCCATGGTGTCTCGTGAGGGGCGGCGAAGGGGGCGCTGCGCCGGCGGTCATCCGGTCACGGCGGGTGTGCCGTAGCCTTCCGACAGCGCCTTCAGGTGCGTGCGCTGGCCTTCGTCCAGGTAGGGGAGCAGCAGGCCGAGCACCTGCTGCGCGCCGCGCAGCAGCGCGGTCTGTTCGTTGCCGGGCTCCAGGGCGTGCCGTGGATCGCGCACGTATTCGAAGCTCAGCCAGTAGGTGATCACCACCATGGTGCTTTCGGCGACCGTGTCGAGGTCGCGGGGG
Organism: Acidovorax sp. NCPPB 4044; assembly: GCF_028069655.1. Taxonomy (NCBI): domain Bacteria; kingdom Pseudomonadati; phylum Pseudomonadota; class Betaproteobacteria; order Burkholderiales; family Comamonadaceae; genus Acidovorax; species Acidovorax sp. NCPPB 4044. The sequence continues at coordinate 3,905,637 of NZ_JAMCOS010000001.1, read as the reverse complement.
GCGATGCGCAGCGCACCCGAGCCCTCCATGCCGACGAGCATCGCCCGCACCGCACGCGCCTTGCGCGCCAGCAGGTCCTGGAAATGCGTTTCCAGATGGCGGTTGCGGGAGAGCAGGTCGTTCAGGTCGCGGTAGAGGAAGCGGTACTGCCAGATGCGCTCGAACAGCGAGTGCAGCAGGAACCATGCGTCTTCGACGTCGCGCACGCCGTCGGCGGCAGCCAGCAATTCGGCCAGCTCCGCCTCATAGCGGGCGTAGAGCGCCGTGACGAGTTCTTCCTTCGCGGCATAGTGGTAGTACAGATTGCCGGGGCTGATGCGCAGCTCTGCCGAAATGGCCGTGGTGGACACATTGGGTTCGCCGAAGCGGTTGAACAGCTCCAGCGTCGTCTCCAGGATGCGCTCGGCGGTGCGGCGCGGCGCTTTTTTGGCCATCTCTGCCTCCCCTTGTCTCGTGGGTGGTTGTTCGAGGGCCTGCACGCTCGCCAGGCCCGGGGCTGTGAATCGCCCCTCTCTCCTGAATATCTCTCTTGCGGTCACTCTAACCGACCCCGCGAAGCCCACTCTTTTGCAGTGCACCATGCGGGGTCTTCGGGCACTGCCCCGGGGGCGGATGGTCAATCCGCGGCGGATTTTGCGGAAGGCGGTGCGGTGGTGGATGGGGGCGGGCCGCCATGGCCCGACTGCGTTGCTTCCAGTGCCCGGGTGAGTGCGTCGATGCGGTCGTGGAGCGCCTGCAGTTCCTGGCGCGTCGGCACGCCCAGGCGGGAGAGCGCCTGGGCCACGCGGTCTTCGAAGACCGACTCCAGCTGGCGCCAGGGGCCGGCCGCGCGCGCTCCGAGTTCGCTCGCGACGCCGCCCACGCGGGAGGCCGCCTCGGCCAGGTGCTGCTGTGCCGTCGTTTGGGTGCGCTGCTGCAGCGCCAATCCCTCCTGGACCAGCGACTCGAAGACCTTGCTGCCCTCCTGCTGCGCCTTCGCGAAGGCGCCGAGGCCGGCCAGCCAGACCTGCTGGGCGGAGTCGCGCGCCGAGCGCGCAGCGGCGGACGCGTGGCTGCCGGCCTCGTCGGCCGGCGAAGGGGTGTCATCAAGCGGGGGGCGAGGGATCATTTCAGGGCTCCTTTTCCGGTGCGCCCGACACTCTACGCCCGTCCTTTGCGCTTCGTTACGGCGGTTTGTAACGCGATGGGATAATGACCCGCTTTGCCACACGGCACTTTCCAAGAAAAACCCATGATTCTGGTCACCGGCGGCGCGGGCTTCATCGGCGCCAACTTCGTCCTCGATTGGCTGGCCTGCGGCAATGAGCCCGTGGTCAACCTCGACAAGCTCACCTACGCGGGCAACCTGCAGAATCTCGCCTCGCTGCAGGGCGATGGGCGGCATGTCTTCGTTCAGGGAGACATCGGGGACAAGGATCTCATCGACCGGCTGCTGGCCGAGCACCGTCCGCGTGCGATCGTGAACTTCGCGGCCGAATCGCATGTGGACCGCTCCATCCACGGTCCTGAGGATTTCATCCAGACCAATGTGGTCGGGACCTTCCGGCTCCTGGAGTCGGTGCGCCAGCATTGGCAGGGGCTGCCGCCAGAAGAGCGGGCCACCTTCCGATTCCTGCACGTTTCCACCGACGAGGTGTACGGAACGCTCCGCGCGAAGGACCCGGCCTTCACCGAGGCGCATGCCTACGAGCCCAACAGCCCATACTCCGCGAGCAAGGCCGCCAGCGACCACCTCGTGCGCGCATGGCACCACACCTATGGCCTGCCCGTGCTCACGACCAACTGCAGCAACAACTACGGGCCCTTCCATTTCCCGGAAAAGCTGATCCCTCTCATGATCGTGAACGCGCTGGCCGGCAAACCGCTGCCGGTGTATGGCGACGGCATGCAGATCCGCGACTGGCTCTACGTGCGCGACCATTGCAGCGCGATCCGCCGCGTGCTCGAGGCCGGCCAGCCCGGCGAGACCTACAACGTGGGCGGCTGGAACGAGAAGCCCAACATCGAAATCGTGCGGACGATCTGCGCGCTCCTGGATGAATTGCGCCCGCGTGCCGACGGGCAGCGCTACGACGGCCAGATCAGCTATGTCAAGGATCGCCCCGGGCATGACCGGCGCTACGCCATCGACGCACGCAAGATCGAGCGCGAGCTGGGCTGGAAGCCGGCGGAGACGTTCGAAACCGGCATCCGCAAGACCGTGCAGTGGTATCTCGGCCATGGCGACTGGGTCGAGGCCGTGACGAGCGGCGCCTACCGGGACTGGGTCGATCAGCACTACCAGCAGCCTGCCGCGCAGGAAGCCGCCGCGGCATGAACGTCCTTCTCTTCGGCAAGGGCGGGCAGGTGGGCTGGGAGCTTCAGCGCAGCCTCTCCGTGCTGGGCACGGTGACCGCGCTGGACTTCGACAGCACCGACCATTGCGGTGACTTCTCCCGGCCGGCCGATATCGCCGACACCGTGCGGGCCGTGCGTCCTGACGTCATCGTGAATGCCGCAGCGCATACCGCGGTGGACAAGGCCGAAAGCGAGCCCGATCTGGCGCACACCCTCAATGCCGCCACGCCGGGCGTGTTGGCCGAAGAGGCCGCGCGGCTGGGTGCCTGGCTGGTGCACTACAGCACCGACTACGTTTTCGACGGCAGTGGCACGCGCCCCTGGGCCGAGTCCGATACCCCCGCACCGTTGTCGGTGTATGGCCGGACCAAGCTCGAAGGCGAGCAGCGCATTCAGGCCAGCGGCGCGCGCCACCTGATCCTCCGCACGAGCTGGGTGTACGGCGCGAAGGGCGGCAATTTTGCCAAGACCATGCTGCGGCTGGCACAGGAGCGCGACCGCCTCACCGTGATCGACGACCAGTGGGGCGCCCCGACGGGTGCCGACCTGCTCGCCGATGCCACGGCCCATGCGATACGCCATCTGCAGCAGCGGCCCGAGGACGCCGGCCTCTACCACCTCGTGGCCGCCGGCGAGACCCATTGGCATGCGTATGCAAGCTATGTATTGCAAGAGGCAAAGCGGCTGCAGCCGGGCCTCCCGCTTGCCGCCAAGGACGTGGTCGCCGTGCCCACCAGCGCCTTCCCCACGCCCGCCGTGCGGCCGCACAACTCGCGGCTCGACACGCGCAGGTTCCAGGCCACTTTCGGCCTGACGCTGCCGCACTGGCAGGCAGGCATCGCCCGCATGCTCGCGGAAATCCTTTGAGACGCAACCCCTTTCATACAGCACCATGACCGCACGCAAGGGCATCATCCTGGCCGGAGGCTCGGGCACGCGCCTGCACCCCGCGACGCTCGCCATCAGCAAGCAGTTGCTGCCGGTATATGACAAGCCGATGATCTATTACCCGCTGAGCACGCTGATGCTCGCGGGCATCCGGGAGATCCTCATCATCAGCACGCCGCAGGACACACCGCGGTTCGAGCAGCTGTTGGGCGATGGCAGCCAATGGGGCATCCAGCTGAGCTATGCCGTCCAACCCAGCCCCGATGGGCTGGCCCAGGCGTTTCTCATTGGCGAGAAGTTCCTGGACGGCAGCCCCAGCGCCCTGGTGCTCGGCGACAACATCTTCCATGGGCACGATTTCGAGGACCTGCTGCGCAGCGCCATGGGGCGGGACGACGGCGCAAGCGTCTTCGCGTACCACGTGCACGACCCGGAGCGCTACGGAGTGGCCGAGTTCGACGGGCGCGGACGGGTGCTCTCCATCGAGGAAAAGCCCAAGGCCCCCAAGTCGAGCTACGCGGTCACCGGACTGTATTTCTACGACCGGCAGGTGGTCGAACTCGCTGCCAGCCTCAAGCCATCGGCGCGCGGTGAACTCGAAATCACCGATCTCAACCGCCTCTACCTGGAGCGCGAGGCGCTGCATGTGGAGATCATGGGGCGGGGGTACGCCTGGCTCGACACCGGCACGCATGAAAGCCTGCTGGAGGCCGGCCAGTTCATTGCCACGCTGGAGCACCGCCAGGGCCTGAAGATCGCCTGCCCTGAGGAGATCGCGTGGCGCAACGGGCTCATCGACGATGGGCAGCTTCAACGCCTCGCCGCACCGTTGGCCAAGAGCGGCTACGGTGCCTACCTGCTGCGCTTGCTGGGGGCCTGATCCCTGTTCGTTGACCGGCTTTGGCCTGCGGAAGACGCGGCGCAGGGGCTGGCGACGCGATGCCTGCTTTCCTGTTTCCGCATTCCCGCCTTTGCCCTGTTGAACGTCCGATTGCCACATCCATGAACGCCATTCCCACCCGCATCCCCGATGTCGTCGTCATCGAGCCCAAGGTCTTTGGCGATGCCCGGGGCTTTTTCTTCGAGAGCTTCAACCAGCGCGCCTTCGACGAAGCCACGGGGAGCCGCCACGCATTCGTGCAGGACAACCACAGCCGCAGCACCCGCGGCGTGCTGCGCGGCCTGCACTACCAGATCCAGCAGCCCCAGGGGAAGCTGGTGCGCGTGGTGCGCGGCACGGTCTTCGACGTTGCGGTCGACCTGCGCAAGAGTTCGCCCACTTTCGGCCAGTGGGTGGGAGAGGAACTGAGCGAAGAGAACCAGCGGCAGATGTGGGTGCCTCCAGGCTTTGCCCATGGCTTCGTGGTGCTCAGCGAAAGTGCTGATTTCCTCTACAAGACCACCGATTACTACGCGCCGGAGCACGAGCGTTGCATCGCCTGGAACGACCCTGAACTCGCGATCGACTGGCGGTTCAGCGGAGAGCCCAGCCTGTCCGCCAAGGACGTGAAGGGGCTGTCTCTTCGCGACGCCGAAGTGTTCGCCTGAGCCTTCGCCCGGGCGGTGGATGGCCTCACCGTCTGGAGGGTGCCAATGCTTCCTGGGTGGACCGGTAGAGCTGGTCGGAGGCGAACAGCGCGTTGTCGGGATCGAACGAGAAGATGTTGTGTCCGCGTGGCACGAGGTGGCCATTCCACCGGGGTTCCAGGAAGAACGAAAGGAACTCTGCGCCATGCCGGGCATGGGCCTCCATCACACGCTGCACTTCGGCCGCATCCATGGGCTTGAGCGGATGGAACTCCGTGATGCCGTAGCGTGACGCGCCCCTTCCCGACAACCAGTCGAAATAGGACTGGCCGTAGGTCGGTTCCCCATACAGGCTGACGCCCAGGCGGATGCCTTTCAGCGGGCGCAGCGAGCCTTCGATGGCAAACTTGTTCGTGTCCCAGCTCGGATTGGTGAAGGGGATGATCTGGTGCGTGTAGCGTGGCACGTCCGACAGGCAAGACTTCTCCACCACACCGTCGAAGTAGCGCAGGTAATCGACCACCTGCTGTCCGCGAAACGCGTGCCACAACGGCACCAGTGGATTGAAGTAGTAGGAAGAGGCGGGTTGCGGGAAATCGATGTGGGCCTGGACCGTGGCGTCGGGCGTCGCCGCCGGCAACGGCCGTTGCGGGAGCAGGCGGGGCGTTGTCTGCTGGCGATCCATGATGGCGATGCCGCGCTGCCCCAGGTGGGTCAGCTTGCCGGGGGCGGTCTCCAGGAAGACATCCAGGCGGTGAAGCCCGGCGGGCAACTGCCGGAAGTCCAGATCCATCCGCCAGCCCGTATTGGCGTCTCCGAACTCCGGTTTGGCGGCCAGCACATCCTGCCGGCCCCAGTGCACGGCTGTTTCACCGATGGGTTCGCCGTTGCGGTAGACGTGGATGCGCGGCGGCTGCCCGGTCTTCGATTTCGGAACATAGGCCCATCCCGAGATGGGCAGGGTGCCGTGGGCGAAGCCGTCGATGTGCTCGGTGAATCGGCGCATGGGCTCGGTGCGGATGTCGCGCGATGGCGGCATCACTTCGTCGAACGATGCATAGTCCGCACCGACCACGCGGTTGAATTGATCGATCCGTTTGAAGGCGGCGCGCAGGTATTCCCGGAAACCTGCAACCGATGCCGGGCCGTAATCGGTCACCCGGTAGAGGCCATCGAATCCCATACCTGCCTGAAAATTCGGAAACAGATGGTGCAGTTCTCCCAGAAGGGTGATGCCGCGGATCTTGGACCGCTCCTTCGGATCCAACTGGCAGGCCGCATCCAATACAGCTCTCGCGGCCTCGGCCCGGCGTTCTGTCAGCGCGTTGTGCGTGGTGGCGAAGGTCCAGTTGAAAACCTTCGTGTCGTAGTAATCGTCCTGGCCCATGGGGCCGTCTCGGGTCTGGCCCATGTTGGCAGGGTCGGCGGCCAGAGCTTCTTCGATAGGCGAGTGGGCCGAGAAATGGGTCGAGAACAGGTAGAGGATGGCGGGGCGCGGGGTGTCCCGGAGGGTGCGCACCAGTCGGTTCACCATTTCGCCATCGATCCGCCAACGTCCGTCCGCCTCCTGGCGGAACAGCTTCAGCAGCGGGACTGGAAGCGTGTAGCCGAGTTCGACCGGAAGGCCGGGCCGTGCGGCCGGTTGCAACGATTTCAGTGTCGATTCAACCAGTGCTGCAGCCGATCCCTCGGGGCCTGTGCAGGTGGCGCGCAGACCTTCGACAGCTTCTGGCAGGGCTGTTTCGGCCAGGATGCACGGCTCGATCACGCCGATCATCGGTGCCAGCAACAGGGGCGACGACGGGGTCTGCTGCGATGCGGGCGCTATCCGATGCAGGAGCCTGGCGCCATTTGCGCCGGCCAGCAGTACACCGGCCGCAGCGAGGCTCATAGTGGAATGCAGAAGGTTCAGGCGGGCAGGACGGGACATGGATGGGTGCATCGGGCGTGAGGTGTGCGGGCAGAGACTGTAAGCGACGCAGAGGCCCTGCGTGGGAGGCTTCGCGACCCGCCCGGCTACACTTGCCGGCTTCGGGCGCCACGGGGACGATTCCCTTTCGGCGCCGCCTCCAGCGGGGCATTCTCAGCACGTTTTCATGACGATAACTACCCTCCCTGACCGTACAGAGCCGATAGCCGACGCGGCCGCCGTGCAGCGCCCCCCGCTGGGCGAATTGCTTGTCCAATCCGGAAAGTTGAGCGCGCGGGATCTCGAGCGGGCCCTGGCTGCCCAACAGGAAATGGGCGGGCTGCTGGGCCGCGTGCTCGTCCGCCTGGGATTGGTGTCCGAACTGGACGTCATCCAGGCGCTGTCACGGCAGTTGGACATCCCGCTCATCGCCGCCGCTGAATTTCCTGAATTGATGCCGGAGGTGGAAGGCTTGCTGCCGGAGTTCCTGCAGGCCAACAGCGTCTATCCTCTCTATGTCAGCGAGGGGCGCCTGCACGTGGCGATGGCCGTGCCCCAGGATCCTTTCGTGGTCAAGGCGCTCCACCTCGCTACGAGCCATGTGGTGGTGCCCCACCTGGCGCTCGAAAGCGACATCGAAAAGGCACTGGCAGAGCCTGTGGAGCAGCCCGGAGACGATGAGGCGGATGATGGTTTCGGCGACGGCTCCGACGGTGGCGACTTCGTCGAGCATCTGAAGGACCTTGCCAGCGAGGCGCCCGTCATCCGGCTGGTGAACACCATCATCGGCCGCGTCATCGACCTGCGCGCTTCCGACATTCACCTGGAACCCTTTGACGATGGGCTGCACGTGCGGTATCGGGTGGACGGCGTCATCCAACTCGGAGAACTCGTCCCGCCGCGCCTCAGTGCCGCGGTCAGTTCGCGGGTGAAGCTGTTGGCCCACCTCGACATCGCGGAGCGGCGCTTGCCGCAGGATGGACGCATCAAGACCCGCGTCAAGGGCCGTGAACTCGACCTGCGCGTATCCACCGTGCCGACCGTGCACGGGGAAAGCGTCGTCATGCGGGTGCTGGACCGTGCGAGCGTTCGGCTTCAGCTGGAAACCATGGGCTTCGAAAAGGACACGCTGGAACGCTTCAACATGCTGCTGGCCAAGCCGCACGGCATTCTGCTGGTGACGGGGCCGACCGGTTCCGGCAAGACCACCACGCTGTATGCAGCGCTGTCCAAGATCGATGCGGAATCCAACAAGATCATCACCGTGGAGGACCCGGTCGAGTACCAGCTGGAAGGCATCAACCAGATCCAGGTCCATCCGCAGATCAACCTGACTTTCGCCAATGCGCTTCGCTCCATCCTGCGGCAGGATCCGGACATCATCATGATCGGTGAAATGCGGGACGGCGAAACCGCGCAGATCGCGGTCCAGTCGGCCCTCACCGGGCACCTGGTGCTCTCCACCCTGCACACGAACACTGCCGCGGGCGCGGTCATCCGCATGAAAGACATGGGGGTGGAGGGTTACCTGATCACCTCCTCGGTCAACGGCGTGCTGGCGCAGCGGCTGGTGAGAACCCTCTGCAGCCATTGCAAGGAGCCCTATGAGCCGGGCGATGAAGTGCGGCAAAGCACAGGGTTGGCACGGTTCAGCAGTTTCGGGCAGGCGATCTACCGTGCCGTGGGTTGCGAGCATTGCCGCGGCTCCGGCTATCGCGGGCGAACGGGTATCCATGAACTGTTCGTGCTCGACGAACCCATGCGCCGCGCCATCATCGATGGCAAGGATGCCAATGCCCTCAATGCCCTCGCGGCGCAGGGGGGCATGCTCAATCTGCACGAGGACGGCCTCCGCAAGGTGGCTGCGGGGATGACCACGCTGGACGAGCTCGCCCGCGTCACCCAGGACCAGGGCGATGCCTGATTACGCATGGCGCGCCGTCGCCGCGAGCGGCAAGGTCGTCGAGGGATTCTCGAGCGCCCCCGGCGAGGCGCACGTCCTCAAGCAGTTGCGCGAGCAGGGGTTGACGCCGCTGAGCATCGGCAGCGGCGCCGGCGGTGCTTCGCCTGCGCAGCGGGCCCCCTCCGCTGAAGCCACTGCCGGGGTCAAGGGGTTGGTCCCGGCGGCGAAAGGCCGTGGCGGCAAGGGGCCTGTGAAGTCCGCAGACGTGCTGGCACTGACCTCGGAGCTTTCCATCATGCTGCGCGCCGGGCTGGCGCTCGACAACGCTCTGCGTGTGCTCATCGACATGAGCCACAAGCCCAGCATGGCATCGCTTCTGCAAGGCATTTTGGACGCGGTGAAGGGCGGCACGCCACTCAGCAGGGCTCTGTCCCAGCACCGAGAGTTGTTCGGTGATTTTTATATCAACATGGTGCGTTCGGGCGAAGCGAGCGGGCAGATGTCCGCAGTGCTGGAGCGGCTGGTAGAGCACATGGAGCGTCAGCGGGCACTCCGGGACAGCGTGATTTCCGCCACCATCTATCCGGCCATCCTGCTCGGTGTCGCCGTGCTTTCGCTGATTGCGATGCTGGGCTTTGTGGTGCCCCAGTTCGAGAAGCTGTTCACCGACATGGGCGATGCGCTCCCCATGCCCACGCAGATGGTGATGGCGCTCGGGCATGCCTTCACGCGGTATGGGATCTTTATGGGTATTGCCGCGGCGGGAGTCGTGTTTCTGCTGCGCCGCTGGGCGTCTTCGCCTGCTGGGCGGCTGTGGTGGCAATCGCGTCTGCTGAAATTGCCCCTCATGGGACGCTTGGCCCTCAAATACCAATTGACTCTGTTCTCTCGTTCACTGGGAACCTTGCTGGGCAATGGGGTGCCCATGCTTACCGCGCTGCACATCGCGACCGAAACTGTAGGAAATACCGTGCTGAGGCAGGCGCTTTCCAAGGTGGCTCCAGTCGTGAAGGAGGGCGGCAAAGTGGTTCATGCCATCGCCTCCACCGGTATTTTCGAACCCATCGCGGTGAACCTGATCCGGGTGGGTGAAGAGACAGGGCGGATCGGACAAATGATGCTCGAGTTGTCCAACATATTGAACCGGGAGGTGGAAACGGGGATCAAACGGCTGCTCACGCTGGTCGAACCGGTGCTCATTCTGGTGCTGGGCATTCTTATCGCTGCCATCATTGTTTCCATCCTTCTCGGGATCCTGTCCATCAATGACCTCGCCGTATAATTTTCGTTTGTCCAAGGAGTCCTCTCTCATGGCGCATTCCTGTGCTGGCCGCTCCTGTGGCATTCCCATGCAACGCAAATCCGCTCGCGGCTTCACCCTGATCGAACTGCTGGTCGTGCTGGCCATCCTTACGCTGCTCGCGGGTTTGGTTGGCCCGCGCGTGCTGAATCAGCTTGGCGGCGCCAAATCGAAAACGGCGGGAGTCCAGATCGCGGATCTCGACAAGGCCCTCGAACTGTTCAAGCTGGACGTCGGTCGTTATCCCAGCACCGAAGAGGGCCTGGATGCTCTCGTCAAGCGTCCAGGTTCCGCGAATGGCTGGGCCGGCCCCTATCTCAAGGGTGGTGTGCCCTCTGATCCATGGGGCCATCCGTATCGCTATGCCAATCCTGGGCCGAACGGTGGCATCGAGATTCTTTCCCTGGGCTCCGATGGAGCGCCCGGCGGTGAGAGTGAGGCGGCTGATATCCGCAACACGCCCTGAGCACTCCTGTTTTCTGCAGTTCTGCCATGCGGCGCGAGCGCGGCTTCACGCTGGTTGAATTGTTGGTGGTCTTTGCCATCATGGCTCTCGTGGTGGGTTTGGCTCCCATAGCGTTCGAACGGCTGCGTGAAGCGGCTTCGTACCGCGATACCGTCCGCACGATGACCAGCCAGATGCGTTCTGCCCGGCTGAGGGCGATGGCTGAAGGACGGGAAGTGCGTTTCTCGGTAGACCTCAGGAATCGCGCTTATGGCACAGATGCGGCAATGAAGCCTTTGCCCCAGCCGTTGCAATTGCGCGCGATAGTGGCGGGCTCGGAGTTGAACTCGCAAAGCCAAGCGGCTATCCGGTTTTTACCCAGCGGAGGCGCCACCGGCGGAAGCATAGAAATCTTGCGTGCTCCTGGCGTAGGGACGCGGTTGCGCGTGGACTGGCTCTCCGGTCGTGTCACGCAAGAGGCTCTGACGCGATGATGCGGGGCAAGGGCCATGGGCAGCGGGGCCTGACCTTGCTGGAGTTGCTCGTGGCGTTCGCCATCATGGCCTTGTCGCTGGGCATGTTGTATCGCGCCATGGGGGGCAGTGCCCGCAGCGTGGCCGATGTGGACCGTTACCAGCGCGCCGTGGTCCTGGCGCAGTCGCTGCTCGCGCTGCGCGATGCCGTGCCGGAGCAGGGCTGGAATCAGGCAGGGGATTCTGCCGGATACCAGTGGCGCATCGCCAGCGCCCCCTATGCCACCGAATTCAACGGGCCGAACATTCCGCCATTGCACGAAGTGAGCATCACGATCTCCTGGTCGGATGGCACGCGGCCGCGCAGCTTTGAACTCAGCAGCTTGCGCCCTCAGCGTCGCTTGCCTGAGCCTGGACGTCCCTGATGGCAGTGGCAGTTCCAATGATTCGCAAAAACGCCCACGCTGGCGGCTTTACCTTGGTGGAGTTGCTGGTCGTTATTTCGCTTCTTTCTCTGGTCATGCTTGCCATGGGGTCGGCTCTGCGCACCACGGCACAGACAGAGGAGCGCGTCGATGCGCGACTTCGGAAAATTGACGATCTGCGGGTGGCGGATAGTTTCCTGCGGCAGGTATTGGGCCGGGTATCCCTTAGAAAAAGACCACCACCGGTGGCGATAGACGAGAGCCCTTACTTCTTCTTTGGAAGACCCCAGGAAATGGCCTGGGTAGGAATCATGCCCGCCCGGTACGGAGCGGGGGGGCGCTATTTCTTCCGGCTGGGGTTGGAGGACGGAAGCTCGGGAAAAGCGCTGGTGCTCAGGTATCTCCCCTTTGTGGATGGGGGTGGTGGTCCTGACTGGGAGCAGGCAGAAAGCTATGTGCTCGTACCAGCCGTGACCGGATTCGAACTTCGCTATGAAGACCCGTCACAGGAGCCGCCCCAGTGGGGTGCGCCTTGGACGCCGACCGATCGATTGCCCCAACGCGTAGCGCTGCAGATAAGAAGCACTACCGACGTATGGCCTGACATCATCGTGGCGATGCGAACCCTTCCGAACAGCGATCCTTCCATCGGTGGTGCGACTTTTGGAGGTAACCGATGAGTAGGTATTCTCACGGCCGCCCGGTGCAGCGGGATTCGGGCGGCATGGTCTTGATCGCCGTGCTCTGGATCGTTGCCTCTCTGAGCATCATCGTTACGGGAGTTACGAGGTCCATCCGCGAGGAGGCGCGCACGATGGCGCTTGCGCGGCAGGGCGTTCAAGCCCAAGCGCTCGGCGATGCCGTCATACAGATGGCGTTGCAGGCCATGGTTGCCAGCAATACGCCCATCAACCGCATGCTGCTTGCAGAGCTTCAGTACCGCGGCGTGGCGATGGAGGTGCGCGCCATGCCATTGAACGGTCTGATTGACATCAACAGCGCCCCCGTTCCTCTGCTGGCCAAGATGTACGCGGTGGCTGGCGGGCTGAGCCCCGGGGATGCCGAAGCCCTGGCTCAGGCAACGGTTCAGGTGCGTGAACAGAGGAGCGCCTCAGGGGCGCAGGAACGTTTCGAAGCCGAGGAGGACCTCCTCAAAGTGCCCGGCGTTGATTACAGCCTCTATGCTAGACTTTTCCCTCTGATCACCGCTGACCTGCGAGGCCGGGGGCTCGTGAATCCCATGTCGGCTCCTCTCGAGGTTCTTGTCGTATTGGCTGGTGGAAACGTGGCTGCAGCCAAGGGCGTGGCCGATAAACGTGACACGGGGGCGCAGGGCGTTGACACGTCGGCGCTTGAAGCCGCATTCCTCGATAGCTCTTCGGTGCGTCGGATTCGCATGCAGGCACGTGTGCCCATGCTGGATGGCACGTGGCTGCGTGTCTCGCGCAGTGTCGACCTGACCGTACGTGCCCGAGACGGAGCACCGTGGTATTCCTTCCGTACTGGCGCCAGCGTGGAGCCGGTCGTCCGCAATCCCTGACAAACCATGCCATCTCTTTCCTCTGAGGCCCGTTTTCTGGGAGTTGATCTGCGTGCGCTTTGGCGCGAGATTCGTCAACCTTGGTTGCGAATGCACGACTGGCCTGCCTTGGCTTGGTTGACTCCTGCGGCTTCTGTGCGCGTTCTTCATCCGGATGGACAGCAAACTTTTTGGTTGGGAGACGAGCGCAGGGGAGGTTTGGCTGGAGCCGGCAAGCCTCCTTTTACCGCTGTTGAATTGCCGGAAGAGCTGGTGTTGCGGCGCTCCCTGAGTTTGCCGGCGATGGGGGCTGTGGATGTCGCCGCTGCCTCAGCATTGGAAGCGCGGGCGATCAGCCCTTTTGCCAATGATGATCTGGCTTGGGGGCACCGAGCGCACTGGCTGTCCAGTGGGAGTGTTCGATCGGATGTGGTTCTGGCCTCTCGCAGGCAGATCGCACAGTATCTGGCAACACGGTTGAATGGCGTAGGAGATATCCAGCCTGAGGTCTGGGTTCTGAATGGCGAAGGACGGCCGGTAGTTTTGGAGGGTTATGGAGAGAGTCTGCGCTATGCCCATGGCTTGCGGTGGCGGCGCACCGGGTATGCCCTTCTGGTTTTGATAGGGCTTTTGTCTCTGGCGGCAATGATCACGCCCAGCCTGCAATTGCGCTTTCGTGCATTGGAGGCGGCGCAGTCCTATGCAGAAGTTGCCAAGCGCACGGCTCCCGTGGTGCGGCAACGGGATCTGCTCATGCAATCCGCAGAGAAGCTAACGCTGTTATCTGAACTGGTAGCGACACGGATTGAGCCGTTGAAGGTGCTCGACAAACTGACTCAGCTGCTGCCCGACGATACCGCTCTTCAAAGTTTTCGACTGCAAGGCTCAAAGGTCACCATTGCCGGAATGACGTCCAACTCATCGGCACTCATGCAGTTGCTGGGCAATGAGGCAGGTTTCAAAGAAGTACGGGCACCTTCTGCTGCGACCCGAATGGGGAACACGGGCAAGGAAGCGTTTTCCATCGAGTTTCAGCTCGACCCTCAGGTCTTCGGCGCGCCTGTCAGCATGCCGCAGACCGGTGTTCGCGGCGCCAATGCGCTGTCGCCGATGGCGTCGGCGCCCTCTGCATCCGCTTCTTCTCCTCCACGTGCTGAAAGCGTGCCTTCGCCTGCAGCCTCGGCGACTGCAAGTACCGCTACTGCCGCACCTGTGCCTCGGCTGCCTGTCGCTCAGGGAGGGGCTACTTTCGGAGGTACGGCGGTAGCGCCCACTGCAAGCGGGGCTAAAAGTGCTTCGTCTTCTCCTGCTTCCGTGACGCGCGACAAACCATGAAACGCATGCCTCATCGCGAGAAGTTGATTCTTGCTGGTACCCTTTTGCTGGGCCTGATTCCGCTGGCCTTTGTAGGATGGTATGTCGCACAGCGCCATACAGAAGCGGAGGCGCGCCTTGAGCAGTTGGAGCCCCGTTATGCACGGCTATTGGGCTTGGAGGCTCAGAAATCTGAGATCGAAGCTGCGTTGGCGAGTGCGGGCGAAGCGCGGACGCAATACATCTACCCTGCGAGCCAAGACGCCAATCAGACCGGGAACGTGGCGCAGCAGAAGATTCGGGACATTTTCAGTGCCGCAGGGCTTCAGGTGAGCAGTAGCCAGGTCTTGCCTGCCAAGGAAGAGAAGGGCTTTGATCGCATACCGCTCAGTGTCCGCGCCGAAGGGGACATGCTGGCCATGCAGAGTGCGCTTGCTGTACTGAACAGCCAACTTCCGCTCATCCTCATCAATGATCTAGACGTCCAAGTCATCGGAGCGTTTGGAAACCTGGATCCGAAAAATGTGCCGAGGCTGTCTATCGCGTTCGGCTTGAGCATCTTGCGGGAGCGGTCATGAAGAGGTACGCCCTGCACATCCTGCTGTTCTTGAATGTGGCCCTGGCGCTGCTTTTGCTATGGATGTGGGTGTCCGTGGATGGAACTCTGCGCAATGTCCGTTGGATACCTCCTGAGCCTCGCAAAGCCGACCTTGGCGGTTTGGTTCCTGCATTACCTGCCGTAGGCACTGCAGATACCCGGGCCTTCGTAGCCATGCTGGACAGACCGCTTTTTTCCAGCAACCGTCGCCCTCCGCCGCCGCCGCCGCCACCTTCTGCAAGTGAGCCCCCACCAGACAATTTGTCATCTGCGCGTTTGTCGGGTGTGTATTCGGGAGGTGGTGAAGGAGGGGTCATCATTTTGGTGGCGGGAAAGCAGCGACGCCTGAAGTTGAACGACAACATCGATGGCTGGGTGTTGACCTCTATCCAAGACCGAGTTGTCACTTTTGGCAGGGGCGGCGAGGTACGCACGCTATTGCTACCGAGGGCCACGGTAACTGTGTATTCCGGCGCACCTCTTCCTTCTTCTGTTGGCAGAGGAGTACAGCCTTCCGCTTCTCCGCCTGGTGGAGGTACCGGGGGGGGCCAGCCGCCTCCGCGTCGTGCCACCTTCGGTGGTAGCCGAACCCCTTGAATTTGTGCGCGCTGATGCGCTTCCCCTGTTTTCTGGGCACGTAGTCATGATTTCTTATCGATACGCTCTTACTTCTATCAGCTTGGCCGTTTGCCAGATGGCTGCGGCTCAAGCGCCCAGCCTTGAGGCCGTGACCGGAACCAACATCACGACCGAATCAGCGGCGACAGGCAATCGGGCGGCCGTAGCATCAGAAGCCGGCAATGCCATGGATGCCAAAACTGGATCTGCTGTTGGTGTAGGCCAGGGGGAGGAGGAGCGCACAGTTCAGCCGCGCATGATGCGCGGCAACGACAGAGTTTTGGCTGAACCCAAATCTGTGCCTCCAATCACAGGGGCGCCCATGTCGTTCAGTTTTGAAGAAGCGCCTGTTGCAGAGGTGGTGCGCACCATCCTAGGGGATATTGGCAAGGCCAACTACGTGCTGCATCCGCCTTTGAATGGCACGGTCACATTGTCGACGCGCGCCCCCATACCGCCTGACCAAGCAATGTTCTTGCTGGAGAGCGCCTTGCAGGCCAACGGGTTGGGGATGCTGCGAGATGCCCGAGGGACCTATCACGTCGGACGTCCAGATGCGTTGCGGGCAATTGGAGGGACTTTGCGGCAGGTCCGTAGCGGAGAACCGTTGCCTCCCGGGAACGGAGCGATCATCGTCCCGCTACAGTACATCGGCGCTGCAGAAATGGCTTCCATTCTGCGACCGATGGTTGCTCCAGATGCCATAGTGCGCGTGGACAACTTGCGCAATCTGCTGGTTCTCTCCGGAACCCGTACTCAAGCAGAAAGCTGGCTGGATCTGGTCAACACCTTCGATGTGGACTTGCTCAAAGGCATGTCCGTGGGGGTTTTCCCGCTCAAATATGCGTCCATCAAAGAAGTGGAGGCTGCGCTTCGGGTGGTGAGTGGTGGTGGTGCTGGGCCAGCGCCATCTTCAGGCGCTGCCGCTGGCTCTGCTTCTGCGGCTGCGGCTGTCGCCAACCAGGCAAGTGCCGCTCCGGTGTTGCTGGGTGAAGGCAATCCCTTGTTTGGGGCATTGCGCATAATGCCGATCGAACGGATCAACAGTCTCTTGGTGGTTACGCCACGGGCATCGTATCTGGATGAAGCGCGTCGCTGGATCGAGAAACTTGATCAGCCCAGTGACAATGGCGCCGAGCCTCAGCTTTTCATCTACCACGTACAGAATGGCAACGCTAAGCATCTGGCCGGCGTGCTAGCGGGAATTTTCGGTGGGCAGAGTGGGGGTAGTACCGCTAACAGTGGCGTTGCACCGGGGCTTGGTGGTACTTACTCCAACTCGTTTGGGCAAGGAAGCTTCGGTAGCGGGAGTTCCGGGTTCGGGAATTCGGCATTTGGCAACTCTACTTTCAACAGTTCTGGATTTGGTTCCTCTGGGGGATTGGGCAATCGCAGTGGCTTGAGCGGGAACAGCTTTGGCTCCATGCAAACCAATCGTACCGGGCAATCGCAAGGCAACACGACGCCGGGGGTGGTAGGCGCCAACATTGGCGGTATCCGGGTGATGGCCGATGAATTGAACAACTCGGTGCTGATCTGGGGAACAAAATCGGAGTACTCCAAGATCGAGGCAACACTCAAGCGCCTCGACTTGCCGCCCACTCAAGTGCTGATTGAAGCATCCATCGTAGAAGTCACTTTGGATGACACCCTCCAATATGGCTTGCAATGGGCTTTCAACAATAGTGGCCCTTCTGGATATAGCGGTACTGGACAACTGCTCTCCAATAGCAATAACAGCGGAGTCATCGGGACGATACCCACCGCTGCTGCCTCTGGGTTCACTTACTCATTGTCCAATTCACTCGGTAGGGTCAGGGTGGTTTTGAATGCTTTAGCTACCAAAAGGCTTTTGAAAGTCATATCTAGCCCATCTTTGATGGTGTTGGATAACCATACGGCCATGATGAGCGTAGGTAATCAGCAGCCGGTTCAAACGGCTTCCACTACTTTCGCCGACAACTCAAACTCTGTTACAAGCACGATCCAATACCGGGATACCGGTGTGAGTCTGGCTGTCACGCCTTCAGTCAATGCGGGCAATCTCGTGACAATGCAGATCGATCAATCGGTGACAGACGCGGTAGCGGACAGTTCGGGAAGTGTCTCCCTGCAGCCTGTATTCCAGCAACGACAAATCACCAGCAAAGTGGCGGTGCGTTCAGGGGAGGCTATTGTCCTTGGGGGGTTGATTCGCGACACCAGCAACGCGTCGAAGTCCGGTGTGCCCCTTCTTCAAGAGCTTCCCCTCGTCGGAAGCCTGTTCAGCAATAACGGCAAGACAGGGAACCGTACAGAGTTGCTGGTAGTCATTACTCCCAAAGTCGTTCGAACGGACATTGACATCCGTGAAGTCAGTGACGAGCTGCGAGATCGACTGAAAGGACTCCAGGTGATTGAATTGCGTGAAACTGGGAGAGGCAACTCCCCAGCGCAAAGTGCCCCAGTCACAGTGCAACCCCTGCAGCCACAGTAACTCTTTACTATTTCTCTTATGACTCTTAAGACTGTTTTTTCCAAAGCTAAGTGGACCGGAGCTGCCTTGTGCGTTGTGGTCTTGGCGGGATGCGCATCCATGTCCCCAGCAACTCCAGAGCAGGTGGTAGCACAGCGCGCTAACGAATATTGGAAGGCGCGCATCGCAGGGCAATACGATAAGTCCTACGCACTGACCCCCCCTTCCTACCGAAAGGCATACACGCGTGAGCAATTCGCGCGTCAGTTCGGCACAGCCGCGTCGGTTATCAATGCCGAGGTTACGGGGGTGCAATGTGAGTTGGAAAAATGCTCGGCCAAGATTAAGCTCACCGCCAAGCCTTTTATCATTGGCCTCAAGCTGGATGCTATAGATACGTATCTTGATGAGGCTTGGATTTTGGAAGACCGCCAATGGTGGCGGTTTCAGGATCTTTGATGTGAACAGCCGGCCCTGCTGCGATGGCGGGGCATAGCTGCCTGTCTCCTTATCAAGCCAGCAGGGCCTGGTGGTTGAAGTGAGTGAGACGAACTTCTGGCGTGCCTGTGCGGTGTGGGGCAGGCCGGTCCAGGCAAGATGCTCGAATGTGTATGAATTCGGGATTTTTTGCTTGGGAATGCAGGCTTCTTTTGGTATTGTTCGGCCCCAAGGTTTGTAGAGGTCGGAGAGTGCAGACCCGCTGTTCGCCACACGTTCAGCGTAGGCTCTTCCGCATCCACAAGCCCTGCCCAAAGAATGGTCGGGCTCATCCCCAGCCGTGCTCGGGTGGGCTGTACGCGAGCGAGCTGTCTTTGTACTGTTGCATTTCATCAACAGGCGAAGGTTTGGCAGATGTTCCGCAGTACAGGCCTTGAATGTGCTGTGCTACTATTCTTTGGCGTAATCAATCGTGGTAGTTGCGCTTACCAACTTTTTAACTGGAGTTCTCGATATGAAGAAAAATGTTCTGGCCCTGAGCATTGCTGCCATGATTGGTGGCCTGGGCTTCGCTGGCGCCGCATCTGCTGATGTGGTCGTTGGCGCCGCTCCGCTGACGGCTACGACTGCTACGCAGCTGTCGTTCGCCGAAGGTGGCGTGGGCCATGCACTGCTGGTGCCTTACTTCAACGCGCAAAACGGCAACATGACCGTTCTGCACGTGGTGAACACCGACACCTCCCGCGGCAAGGCCGTGAAGGTCCGTTTCCGCGGCGCTCTGAACTCTGACGACATTCTTGACTTCCAAGTCTTCATGTCGCCTGGTGACGTGTGGACTGCTGCAGTGACCGCTGGTTCCGATGGCGTTGCTCAAATCGTGACGGCTGACGGCACCTGCACGCTGCCCAAGCTGAACAAGGGTGTGAACCAACCGTTCGTTCTGGACCGTCTGAACCCTGGCATCGCCACGGCTGACAAGGCCAATAACACGCGTGAAGGCTACGTTGAAATTTTCAACATGGCTGACATTCCTCCTACGCTGGCTGGCTCCGCAACGGTTAACCCCCTGTACACGGCTATCAAGCACGTGGGCGGCGTGGCACCTTGCACCCAGACCGCTCTGGACGCAACGCTGAACAACTTCACGACCCCTGCTGCCGTGGCCGCTGCTGGCTTCGACACGCCTTCGACGGGTCTGGTGGGTGACTGGTACATCATCAACGTCGCACAAACCACGACGTTCTCCGGTGGTGCAACGGCTATCCGTGCTGAAACCGCTGGTGGTGTTCCCGCCGTCGGTAACTTCGTGCACTTCCCACAGCTGTCCACGAACGCGCCTACGCCTGACAACTTCACGGCTGACCCGCTGTTCCGTACGCTGAACGTGTACAACGCGTCGAACGTGGTTGCAACGGGCCTGCCTAAGGTAGCTGCCGCTAACTACGACCTGCCTGACATGTCCACGCCTTACATCACCGCTGGTGGTGTTGCTGTGTCGCCTCTGGTGCAAGCCACGAGCCTGACGGACGCTCTGGCCGTGACGTCGATCTCCAACCAGTACGCCAACGATGCCAGCATCTCGGCTAAGACTGACTGGGTGTTCTCGATGCCTACCCGTCGTTACAACGTGGTTGCCAACTACGCTGCTGCTAACTCCAGCCCTGTGGACACGGCCAACATCCGTCTGTTCACCGACCTGAACGTTGACGGCACGGTGGCTACCGAGCGTTTCAACCCCAGCAACACCTCGCTGCTGGCCTCGGGCGGCGCGATCTGCGTGAGCTCCACCGGTCAAGCGTTCTTCGATCGTGAAGAGCAAACGCAATCCAGCGGTGCAGTGTTCTCGCCAGGTTCCGTGACGCAAACCCGCTTCTGCGGCGAAACCAGCGTTCTGAGCTTCGCTGATGCTGGCAACTCCGTGCTGTCGGCTTCCGTTGCTCGTCAAAACCTGACGACCGGTTCGTTCACGAACGGCTGGAGCCGTGTTGCTGTGCCTAACAACAACCTGGGTCTGCCAATTCTGGGCTCTTCGTTCATCAAGCTGACGAACCCGCAAGCTTCGGCTGGCACGTCCGGTACCTACGGTATCACGTGGCCCCACCGCTTCACGCGTCCTTCCGTTCAGTAATAACGGATTGGTTGCTACGGCACTTTTCACAGAAATGTGATCCAAAAAAGGCGGGGGTCTCCCCCGCCTTTTTTTATTTTCATTGAGGGTTGACTCACACATGAAACGTTTCCCGTCCCGTCTCTGCGTTGGTGCCGTGCTATCGGTGCTGGCTCTTTATGCCAACGCACAAGAACCCGCGTTGATCCAAGGCCCCAATGTCACTATCGACGGTAGCGACATGCGCGCAGACTCGCTGCGTATGCCGCCGGAAATGCGGGATTCTGTGCTGTCTCGACCCCAGACCGTGACCCAGATTGCCTCCAATCTGTATGCACGCCGGGCAATGGCCCAGCGCGCTGAAGCCAGCGGGTTGGAGAAAGACTCGGAAGTGGCAGCAGCATTGCGAATTGCACGCGACAAGGTACTTTCAGACGCCTACCTGGCCAAGATGGACAAGGACAAGATGCTGTCGGACTCCGTTGCCGAAGGGATTGCACGCAACATCTACAAGGCCAAGCCGGAGCGATTCAAGACCCCTGAGCAAGTTCAGGTGCGCCATATCTTGATTGCGGGAAGCGATGCCGACGCTCGCGCGCAAATCGAGAAGATTCGTCAAGAACTCAAAACTGGGGCAGATTTTGCACAACTGGCAAAGGATCGTTCTGCAGACAAGGGCAGCGCTGCCAAGGGGGGAGACCTGGGTTTCTTCGAGGCAGGCAAGATGGTGCCTGAGTTCGATAAGGCAGCCTTCGCCTTGACCAAGCCAGGTGAGCTCAGTGACATCGTTCAGAGCAAATTTGGATACCACATCCTTCAACTCCAGGGACGTCATCCGGCCAGGACCCGGACGTTCGACGAGGCAAAGGACGAGTTGGTCCAGGAAGTACGGAACAATGCCCAGCAAGAAGCGCGAGTAGCCGATGCGCAGGCGCTGCAAAAGGAGGCCAAGATCAATAAAGAAGCGATCGAAGCTTTTGCAGCCGGATACGCACCCAAGCCAGCCAAAGCGGCTCCATAACGCATAAGCTTTAGATTGCTTTAGACGCGCAAGGGGAAACCCTTGCGTCTTGCATGGCGGGTACTTCGCCATAGATTGATTTCTACATGCAGACTTTGCGGAACGAGTGTCGCGCGGTATGGAGCGCACGCTCTTTGGTATGGGTTCTGACTTTGCGCGAGGTGGCTGCGCGGCACGCAGGCACTGCCGTCGGGATTCTCTGGCCTTATTTGCAGCCTCTACTGACCGTTGCGGCCTATTACCTGGTTTTCGACGTCGTGTTCTCCATGCGTTTGGGCAATGGAGCGCCAACACATGCCGTGGGCACTTTCCTGGTGGTGGGGGCACTGCCGTGGATGGCGTTCTGCGACGCGGTGTCGAGAGGAATGAACAGCTTGATAGAAGCCGGGGGCATGTTGCAGAAGAATCCTCTGCCGCCGGTGCTCTTCACCACGCGTGCCGTGCTGGCCAGCGGAGTCATCTTCGGGCCTCTGCTTCTTCTGGTTGCCTTGGTCTACACGCCATTGCACGGCTTTCGTGGGGCAATGCTGGCCATGGGCCCTTTGCTTGTGCTGCAGCTACTGCTAAGCCTCCTGATCGGATATCTCTTGGCCATTCTCGCGGCCGCATTGCGCGATACGGTGCAGATCGTGGGCTTTCTTCTTTCGGTGGGTATCTATCTCACACCCATCCTGTTTCCGCTCACCATGTTCCCTGAGAACTGGCGATGGGTTCTCTGGCTCAACCCGATGACGGCCCTTGTTATTGGCTATCAACAGGTTCTGTTGCTGGGGGCATGGCCGCCGTTGAGCGTCTGGGTGGCAGGATCTGTCTGGCTGCTTGTCGTCGCAGCGGCCCTGAGCGTGGTGGTGAAGCGCAGCCGAGATCAATTGGTGGATTGGTTATGAATGCGTTGCAATCGTCTCCTGAAACCGTGCTGCAGGTGAGGAATGTCAGCAAAGAGTATCGCCTCTACGCCTCTCCGCGCCAGCGGCTGAAATCCCTTATCACGGGACGATCCCAGCATCGCAGCCACTGGGCACTGAAGGACGTTTCGTTTGAATTGCGGCGCGGCCAATGCATCGGGGTCATCGGTGACAACGGAGCCGGCAAGAGTTCGCTGCTGAAATTGCTGGCCGGTACGCTGCAACCCTCCGTAGGGTCGATTGAGCGAGTGGGCCGTGTGACGGCTATCCTTGAACTGGGGGCTGGCTTTCATCCGGACTTCAGTGGCCGAGACAACCTCTACTTCGGGGGTAGCCTGATCGGGATCGACCGTGAGGAAATGCAGCGCCTGGAACCGGAGATCATCGAGTTCTGCGAATTGGGCGAAGCGCTGGATCGGCCCGTGAAGACGTATTCTTCGGGGATGGCCGTTCGATTGGCTTTTGCGCTGGTGACGGCGGTTCAGCCCGATGTGCTCATCATCGACGAAGCACTTGCCGTAGGCGATCAGCATTTCCAAAAGAAATGTGTAGACCGGATCATGGCTTTCCGGGACGCGGGCTGCACGATCCTGTTCTGCTCGCACAGCCCCTACCATATTCGGCATCTGTGCGATCTGGCCTTGTGGCTCAAGGGTGGGCAGGTAGAGCAGTTCGGCGAAACAGAGCCGGTACTTGCCGCCTACGATCTGCACACCCGCCAGCGGGATGGCGAGCAGGAAAGCCACGCCTTGCCTGATGAATCTGTTGCGGCTGCCTCTGCACCCTCTCAAGCGCCCGCTGCCGTTGTTCCCGCCGCCGGCCATAAAGTTCTTGCGGCTGACTCTGGCAGTGCCTGCATTCTCGCTGTGGATGTTCGCGACCTTGCCGAGCCCCAGGGAGATCGCCCCGGAGTACTGCAGAGCAATGATCTGGTGGTTTCCATCCGTGTTCGCGGCCGTGGTGAAGAGCGGCCGAACATCGGATTCATGATTGAGCAGTCTCGGGGCGTGGGCATCACTTCATTGGCCACCCACGAAGAAGGAGCGATTCCCCTGCGGCTCGAGGACGGGTCATGGCAGTCGGTTCTGACATTTCCCGATTTGCCCCTGCACAGCGGAGACTATGTCATCAGCGCCTATCTTTTCGACGAGACAGGGCTGGTGGTGTACGACGAGTGGTTCCAGTTCCTGCATTTCCACTTTTCCTTCCCCAAGCCCTTGCCTGGACTGGTCCGTTTGCCGCACCGCTGGGAATGATCTGGTGACGATGCTGCTGAAACGCGCCTGGTCGCGTTGGAAGAGAGAAAGCCGGGATGCGGTGGAGGTGGTGTTGCTCCCAGGGCTTGCGGCCCTGCTGCCGTGGCCTGTGTGCTTCCGACTGTTTAGGCGGATGGCGCGGTGGGCTTGGCTTTACCGAGAGAGTTGCGATGCTGCACTGGTGCAGGCCCAGGCGAAAGGATGGAGTGGTGCACGCTCAGCGGAATGGCTGGCTGAGCGAAGGCTGGTGACGTTGGTTGACCATGCCGATCACTATCTCTTTCGCACCCGTTCGGCGCGATGGATGGGGCGGCACATCGATGTGTCGGGCGAATGGGCGGGGCAGGGGGGCGCCGGTTTGCTGCTCACCTTCCACTGGGGTGCGGGAATGTGGGCACTATGCCATGCACATGGAGCAGGAATGCGCGGCAACATGGTGCTGGCAGCCCCTGGCGGGCGTGATTTCGATGGGCGCTGGATCTTCGGCCGCTATGTGCGTGCGCGCATGCGGTCGGTACGGATGGCCTTGGAGCGTCCGGTGATTTTCGTGCCAGGCGGCATGGGAATCTTGCGCGAAACCTTGCAACGGCAGGAGCAGGTCGTCGTGGTGATCGATGTACCGGAAGACCAGGTGAACGTGACGCGGATCGCGACCATTCTGGGAGAGCAGGTCAGCGTGCCAGCCGTTCTTCCTCAACTCGCCGTCGAGCGCTCTTTGCCCACCACGGTTTTCTACATGGGGATCGATCCCGTGTCAGGACGCAGGTGTCTGAAGATCGCGCCCTTGGGCGTGTTCGACGATCCGCAGTTGCTGACCGACAAAGTGTTTGAACATTTCGACGCAGTGCTCAGGCAGCGGCCTGCGGCATGGCACTTGTGGTCCGAAGCCCCCCGCTTTTTCCGGGCGCGGCCCGAAGACCGGGAGAATCCAATGACTCAGAAGGCGGTGAATTCTTGAACTGGATGAATCAGTTGCGTGAGCGTTTTGCCGGCTTGCCCCGCTGGGATGCCAGCCAGATCACGGATGAATGGTTCCGCGCGCATTTCGAATACGCTGCGGACGTGGTCAGCCATTGGGTCGGCGACGTGCTGAACCTCGGTGAGGCCCGCCTGCTGAATTTCGGTTGTGGCGACGGCATCACAGACCTTGCGTTGGTCCTGCGGCACGGAGCTACGGGCATCCATGGCATCGATATTCGCCAGGAATATGCGAAGCTGCCCCGGATTGCGCAGGAGCAACTCGGAATGCCGCGCCTTCCGGCCGCGCTGACGTTTGAAACCATTGCGCCCGGTGCGCCGCTGGCAGGCCGGCGTCCGCTGGTGGACGGCATCATGAGCTGGTCCACGTTCGAGCATGTACAGCGTGGGCAGTTGCTGCCGATCCTGCAGGACCTCCATGCCTGCTTGCGTCCGGGAGGCTATTTCTTCATCCAGATCGAGCCGCTTTTCTATTCACCGTTCGGCTCGCACCTGCGCCGCTACGACGAGGTGCCATGGCACCATCTGCTGGTGGAGGAAGAGGCGCTGTGGGAGGTCATTCGTACCCACGAAGGCCCGATCGATGCCGCCGAAACCGATTTCGGGTTTGCCGACTTTGGCCCTGAAGGTTACAAGCGGTTCGTGTTCAACGAATACCGTGCGCTGAACCGCCTGACAGCGGATGAGCTGGTCGCGCTGACTGCGGAGGCGGGATTCCACGTCGTGCGGCAGGAGCGCCGCCATGTGCAGATGAGCATCCCGGAAGCCCTGCGTGGCCGGTACCCGGAAGAACTGCTTCTCAACAACGAGATCTTCCTGCTCCTGGGCAAATAACGAGAGAGACATGGACGGGAAGGCATGCATTGCATGCCGCTCTTCCCGCTCCCCGCTGGCTACCCGCTCGAGCCCGCGTCAGGCCTGCAGCCAGGTCTTCACGCGCCTTTGCCAATGTGGAGGAATGCTCCGCGCCACTCCGCGCAGCACGGGCAGCGAGCGAAGGTAGACGACCGCCGACAGCAATCCCGATTTCGCTGCGGCCACGGGCGTTTCCTGGGGCAGAAAGCGCTGCAGTTCATCCAGAGAACAGGGCTGGGACTGCGTGACTGCAACCATGCCTGCAAGGTAGTCACTCCCATATTGGAAGGGAGTCGGCGACACATACCGTGGTGGTTCGGATGGCTGCGATTCGGACAGCGCGGGGGCGTTTCCGGTAACGAAGTTCCGTGTCCGCACGTCGTCGAACCATGCAAGCCACTGTGCCGCCGAAGCGTCCCAGGCATGCACCCAACTCCAAGGGCGTCCGGTCAGCCGTTCGCGGAACGCGCCGATGTCAGGGACCGCGACCGGCAGGCCCGCCAGCAGTGCGGCGCTCAGCGTGTAGCTGTAGGTTTCCGGCCATTGGGCGGGGAACCATACCAGGTCAGGCTCGAGCCACTCCAGCAACTGCGGAAGGTCTTTCTCGGCGTATTCGCCATGCACCGTGAGCCGCGCCCGCGGCTGCGTTTGCAGGCTTCGATACCCGTAGCCGATCAAATGGAAATCCACCAGTGCGTCGCGTCGGGCTGCTTCGGTCGCAACGGCTTCGAGCAGGTCCGCTCCCTTGATGGCGCTGAGCGCGCCGATAACGACCACTTTCAGCCGCTGGCTGCCGTGCAGTAGGCGAGGTGCGGGCGCAGGAAGCGCCAACCGGTCGGGAAGGTCGGTATGGGGCACCGCATACACTTTGGCGGTGGGTGCGAAAGCCGCAATGCGTTGCGCCGTGTCGTGGCTGGGTGCCAGCACGTGGCGGGCGCCGCTCAGAAGGAGCGCATTGGCGTGCCGCCATTGCGCCACCGATCCGCCCAGCGGTGCCTGCATGTCGGGAGGGCAGCAAAGGCACTGTCCCGGTCCCGATTCACCGACATAGTGGTGGGCGGTACCGGTCATGGAGATGTGCGTGCAGTAGCTGTAATAGTCGTGTGCCGTGAAGTCGTAGGCCACGTCCAGCAGGTGGGGCAGATTGCGTACTTCCTGGCCATGCCCCAGCAGGTGGTGGAAGTGCACGTGGCACACACCGAGGCGCTGCAGCATATGGATCAGGTCGTCCTGCTGGTCGTGCAGGCGGAAGGTCAGTTCGAACCCCTCTTCCTCGCGTGCCATGCGCAGCCGCACGCTGTGCCCCGGTGCCGGCGTGAGTGTCAGGAACTGCGCCTTGTCTGCCAGATGGGCCGCCAGTTCCCGGACATGCCGTACGGTGCCGCCCGCACGATCGTGCAGGACATTCAGCACCACGGGCCGACCGCCTTCTGCGATGCGCGCCGCATCGAGGGCCAGGCGGCGGGGTTTTGCCGGGTCGCGCTGCACGAAGGCGTGGACATCGCGGTCGTAGCTGGGGTGCAGCCGGCGCAGCGTTTCCATGGCGGCGAGTTCACGCGGGCTCTTGCTGTCGCCGAAGCTCACGCCGCCGGTGTGCAGCACGAAGGTATCCAGCAGGTGCAGATTGCGCCAGCCCGCTGCCTGCGCGCGCTGGCAGAAATCGTTTTCTTCGCCGTAGCCCTTGCCGAAGTGTTCCGTGTCAAACAAGCCCACCTGCTCCAGGCAATCGCGGCGGATGTACATGCAAAAACCTACGCCCGTCGGAACGTCGACCACCGCGCCGGGGTTGGTGCGCGCGCACAGCGCATCCAGCCGGGCGGTGTCGTAGCCGGGAGGCAGCCCGTTGTCCTTGCAGAAAAGCGGGTAGCTGCAGATCGTGGCGTTGTTGGAGAAAGGTGTCACCGACGCAACCTTCGTGTCGCCGTACGCAGCTTGCCGGATGCGGTCGAGCCAGTCGTTGGCAACTTCCGTGTCGCTGTTGAGCAGCAGCACATCGTTGCTGTCGCTGAGGGCCATTCCACGGTTCACGGTGCCGACGAAGCCCAGGTTCTCGGCATTCTCCAGCAGCAGGATGCGTTTGTCTTCCGCAGCGCGTTCGCGCAACCAGGCGGTCACTGCGGGTTCGGGGCTCGCGTCGTTGATGACGATGAGGCGATAGGGAGTGCGGCAGGCACTCGCAAGCACCGATTCCACGCAAAGCTGCGTGTCGGCCAGCCCTCGGTATACCGGCACGATGACATCGACCGGGTGTGCCTCCGGGGTGACCGGAACCGGCACATGCCGAGGGGCCGCCTGGACGGGGCTCGGGGCGCGGCCCAGCAGCCGGTCGATGCGCATCTTGGCGTGGACGATGGGGCGTGTCGCTCGGAACACAGTGGAGCTTTCGATGGTTCTCAGGTGTTGGGCCAGGGCGCCGTAGTCGCGTTGCATGCAGCCCAGCGCATGGTGGAGACGGGTCAGATCGCGCTGGTACTGGGAAGCACGGTGCTGCAGATCGGACCGCTGTTCCAGCAGGGTGGCGTACTCCTGCTGCAAGGCCAGGTGATTCGATTCCAGCAGGCGTTTCTGGTCTTCCACCGCGTTCTTCTGCTCTTCCACCGCGCGTTTCTGGTCTTCCACGGCCCGTTTCTGGCCTTCGACGGTGCTCTTCTCCCGGGTCAGGGCCTGCCGGATTGCATCCATCTCTGCATTCAGGCGCACTTGTGTCGCATGGTGTTCGTCCTGGAGGGCGGCAATGCGTTCCTGGAGCGGCAGCACGGTGCCTGAGAGCGCGACATAGTCGGCCGACATGGGCCAGCCCAGGTCCACCTCCAGGCTCGAGCCATCGCCAGCGCTGTCAAAGGCATCGACAGGAATCGGCAACTGCACCCAGGGGTCCTCGCCGGTCAGCAGCAGCAGGCTCGCGGCGGAGGCTGCCGGCATGGCCTGAAGGTCCCAGGCGATCTGCTGGTGCGGCATGCGTGCAAGCAGCGGCCGTGCGTCGGGCGTGGCCTGCCAAGACCAGGCAATGCTGCCATCCGGCGCGCGGAGCGTGAGCCCATGCAAGTGCAGGAAGCCCGGCCGGTCCGCCGGGTCCAGTCGCAGTTGCGTGATCGGGACGGTGGATGCCGGCAGTTCGAACCGCAGGGTTTGCCGGTGCGATCCGATCACGCCGCGGGCCGTGAGCTTGTGGTCTTCTGCGAAACCGTCGCGCGTGCCCCAGTACAACTGGGCCGTAAACAATGCCTGGGCGGGCAAGGTCTCGGCATCCGTGCCTGCGACGTTGGCGACCACGTCTTGGGCTGGTCGCGCGATGCCGATGAACTGGTAGGCCATGGCGTCCGGGGCCGCCAGCAGGTGCCGCGCCACGGCGGGAGGCAGCTTGTCGAACGCGGCATCGAATTCAGACTCGGGCACTTCGCGCCGGATGGTGTCGATGCCGTCGAGCGCCCACCGCTCGTCGCCCAGGAACCGGGCCAGCGAACGCCGCGTGAAGAAACGCAGATGGGTGCGGTCCAGCAGGCCTTCTTCGCGGTAGCGGAATTCA
The DNA here is from genome assembly GCF_028069655.1 of Acidovorax sp. NCPPB 4044. Taxonomy (NCBI): domain Bacteria; kingdom Pseudomonadati; phylum Pseudomonadota; class Betaproteobacteria; order Burkholderiales; family Comamonadaceae; genus Acidovorax; species Acidovorax sp. NCPPB 4044. Next base: position 3,876,840 of record NZ_JAMCOS010000001.1, on the reverse strand, counting down.
CCTTGCAGCAGTTCTGCCACCAGGCCGCAATAGCCCGCGTTGGGCACGGAAATCAGCAGGCGGCCCGAAGGAGCCAGGAGCTGGCGACACTGCTCCAGAACCTGCTCGGGGCGGCGCAGGTGTTCCAGCACATCGGCGCAAACGATGTAGTCGTAGCGTTGGCCGGTAAAAACGGTAACGAGGTCGCAGGTTTCGAGGTCGTCGACCACCACACTGCGGTAGTGCGGGCGGGCGTGGGCGGCTTCGGCCTCGCTCCAGGTCACGCCATCGCTGGTCGCGCCGCGGGTCTCCTTGAGATATTGCCCCAGGGCGCCGCTGCCGCAGCCCAGGTCCAGCACGGTGGCGCCTTCGTGGATTTGATCTGCCAGGACGGAGAGAGAAGTGCGTTCATCGGGTCGGATGCTACGCAGATAGACGTGCAGATCCTCGATTGTTTGGGTCATCCCGGGATTATGACGGCCGCGTGAAGTGCGCCTGCCGGCCATAGGTAGCGTCCTCCTACAGGGCTGTCGGCCAAGGGAGACGACAATACCCGGTTCATGACAATAAACTCCCACACGGTTGGCGACCTGGCGGTATCGGTCGTCAGCCACGGCCACGGCCCGCTTCTGCGCGACATGCTCCATGGCATGGCGCGCCGCTGCCGGGGCAGCGTGACCCGTGTGGTGCTGACCTTGAACGTCCCCGAGCCGCTGCCCACACCGCCAGACGAGGCAGGGTGGCCCTTCGTCCTGGAGGTGCGGAGCAATCCCGTTCCGCTGGGTTTCGGCGCCAACCACAACCGCGCCTTGGCCGGGGCCGGCGAGTCCTACGTGGGCGTCGTCAACCCGGACATCGCATTCCTCGATGACGATCCCTTCGCCCCGCTGTGCCGCGCGGCTGCCGCTCCGGGCGTCGGGTGTGCCTATCCCGAGCAGGTGGACGGACAGGGCGCCGTGCAGGATGCCGAGCGTGAACTGCCGACCCCGTCCGCGTTGTGGCGCAGGCGCGTGCTGAAGCGGTCGGACCGCCGGCGCGACTGGGTGAATGCGGCGTTCCTGCTCTTTCCGACACCCGCCTGGAAGGCCGCGGGTGGCTTCGACGAGCGGTATTTCATGTATTGCGAGGATGTGGATCTGTGCCTGCGCCTGCGCCTGCAGGGCCTGTCCCTGGTGAAGGTACCCGTGCAGGTGGGCCACGTGGGGCAACGGGCGAGCCGCCGCCGCGGCGCGCACCTGGCCTGGCATATCCGGAGCCTCTTCCGGCTGTGGGCGTCGCCGGTGTATCGCCAGGCGCGAGCTTTGTTGCGCGCGGATACAGCCGAACCGCGTAGGATCGGCGCCCCATGATCTGGTTGTCTCTGGTCAGTTTTCTGGTGACGGCCCTGACCGCTGCCTGCATCGTCCGTTGGGGGCGGGGGCACGCCGCGAATTATGGCGAGGCCATGCCGCAGCGCTTCCACCTGGGCGACGTGCCCCGGCTCGGCGGCGCCGCGCTGCTGGCCGGCATGGGCGTCAGCTGGGCGCTCGGCGCGTTCCAGTCGCTCTGGCTGGGGGATCCGGGTTCGCTTCGGCTCGGCTCCTGGGTAGGCTGGTGGCTGGCGTCCCTGCTGCCCGCGGCCATCGGCGGCCTGCTCGAAGACATGACGCAGCGTCTCACCGTGCGCTACCGGCTGCTGCTGACGGCGATGTCCGGCGGGGTCGCGCTGATGGTGCTCAACATGAACCTGCCCCGGCTGGGCCTGCCCTGGCTGGATGCCCATCTGGTCGAGATGCCCTGGGTGGGCATGGCCATCGTGGTGCTGGCCGTGGCGGGGCTTCCACATGCGTTCAACATCATCGACGGTTACAACGGGCTGGCCGCGATGGTGGCGCTCATCGTCTGCCTGGCGCTGGCCCACGTGAGCCTGCAGGTGGGCGACCGTGCCCTCGCATCGCTGCTGATCTGCACGGCGGCCGCCACCATGGGATTCCTGGTCTGGAACTACCCGCGGGGAATGCTGTTCGCGGGCGACAGCGGGGCCTATATCTGGGGGGTGATGATCGCGCTCAGCAGCATCGCGCTGGTGCAGCGCAACCGCGAGGTGTCCCCGTGGTTCCCGATGCTGCTGTTGATGTATCCGGTATGGGAGACCCTGTTCTCCAGCTACCGCAAGCTGGCGAGGGGGGTGTCGCCGGGCGTCGCCGATGCGCTGCATTTCCACCAGCTGATCTATCGCCGCATCGTGCGCGGCGTCTTCCACGACGACGAATCGCGGCGCGTGCTCATGCGCAACAACCGCACCTCGCCCTACCTGTGGGGTTTCACCATGCTCACCGTGGTGCCGGCCGTGCTCTTCTGGAGCAACACGCCCATGCTGATGGTGTTCTGCGGCCTGTTCGGCCTGACCTATGTGACGGCGTACCTGGCCATCGTGCGGTTCAAGGTGCCGGCCTGGCTGCGGCACTGAGGCCCAGGGCCCCCAGTCCCGCCAGCGACCCGGTCCGCCCGGGTGGCGGCTCCTGACGCCACCGCGGGTGGAGCGGGCACAATGCGGTTTTTCCACCCCGTGCAGCCCCTGTTTTTCACGTCGAGCGTTCCTCCATGACCGATCTGCAATCCATCGCCCCCCGGGACAAGGCCGAGATCCTGGCCCAGGCACTGCCCTACATCCGCAAGTTCCACGGCAAGACCATCGTCATCAAGTACGGCGGCAATGCCATGACCGACCCGGCACTGCAGGCCGACTTCGCCGAGGACGTGGTGCTCCTCAAGCTGGTCGGCATGAACCCCGTGGTGGTGCACGGCGGCGGCCCGCAGATCGAGACCGCGCTCAAGCGACTGGGCAAGCAGGGCCACTTCATCCAGGGCATGCGGGTGACCGATGCCGAAACCATGGAAGTGGTCGAATGGGTGCTGGCCGGCGAGGTGCAGCAGGACATCGTGGGCCTGATCAACCAGGCTGGCGGCAAGGCCGTGGGCCTCACGGGGCGCGATGGCGGCCTGATCCGCGCGCGCAAGCTCAAGCTCGCCGACAAGGACGACCCTGCCAAGGAGCACGACATCGGCCAGGTGGGCGACATCGTCTCCATCGACCCCAGCGTGGTGAAAGCGCTGCAGGACGATGCCTTCATCCCCGTGATCAGCCCGCTGGGCTTCGGCGAGGACAACGAGAGCTTCAACATCAACGCCGACGTGGTCGCCAGCAAGCTGGCCTCGGTGCTCAAGGCCGAGAAGCTCATGATGCTCACCAACATCCCGGGCGTGCTGAACAAGGCGGGCGAGCTGATCACCGAACTCACGGCCCGCGAGATCGACGAACTGGTGGACGACGGCACCATCTCGGGCGGCATGCTGCCCAAGCTGGCCGGCGCCATCGATGCAGCCAAGAGCGGCGTCAATTCGGTGCACATCGTGGATGGCCGCGTACCCCATGCCATGCTGCTGGAGATCCTGACCGAGCAGGCGTACGGCACCATGATCCGCAGCCACTGAAAGGCATGGCTTCCACGGTGGCCGCTGGCGGACCGGGGCCGGCCTGCCGGCTCCGCGGATAGGGCTGCGAACGCGATGCGCCTCCTGCTGGTCGAAGATGACGTGATGCTGGCCAGCGGAATCAAGCTGGGCCTGACCGATGCCGGCTATGCCGTCGATTGGGTGGGCAGCGGCGAGCGCGCCGAGGAAGTACTGCGCGGCGAAACCTTCGATGCCGCGATCATCGACATCGGCCTGCCCGGCATGGATGGCCTCGAACTCACCCGCTGCCTGCGCCGTCCGGACATGGCCAACCCGTCGATGCCGGTGCTGATCCTCACCGCGCGCGATGCCTTGCACGACCGCGTTCAGGGCCTGGACCTGGGCGCCGACGACTACATGGTGAAGCCCTATGAGCTGCCCGAGCTGCTGGCCCGGCTGCGCGCGTTGCTGCGCCGCTCGCAGGCGGCCACCACCGCGGTGCTGAGCTTCGGGCCGCTGGAGCTCGACACCGCCGGCCGGAGCGTGAGCGTGCGTTGCCCCGCGGCGGAGGGCGGGCCGGCTGCGCGGCAGACGATCGAGCTGGGCCCCCGCGAATGGACGGTGCTGGAGTACCTGATGATCCATGCCCCGAAGCCGGCCAGCAAGGAGAAGCTGGTGCAGGCGCTGACCGGCTGGGACAAGGAGATCACGCCGAATGCGGTGGAGGTGTATGTGTCGCGGCTGCGCAGCAAGCTCGAGCCCAGCGGCGTGGCGCTGCGCTCCATCCGGGGCTTCGGCTACCGGCTGGAACTGTGCCCGCCCGGGGCCGCCTGAGCGCTCCGCACGGCGCCGGGCACGCGGGCTCCCGGCCGCCGACCGATCTTTCTGCTCTTCCTGCCCCTTTTCCTGCCCCATCCCCCGACATGACCTCCGCCCTGCGCAATCGCCTGCTGCTGCTGCTGGTGCTGCCGCTGTGCGTGCTGGCCCTCGTGGGGGCCTGGCTGGACTACCGGTCGGCGGACGAGGCTGCCAGCCGCCACGACCAGCGGCTGATGCGCCTGCTGCCCGCGCTGGCCGACTCGGTGGTGGCGCCGCCGCTGCGCGACGGCGGGGCGCCGGTGCTGCTGCTGGCCCCGCCGGTGGAAGAGTTCCTGCGGCAGAACGCCGGCTATGCGGGCTACAGCGTGCAGGACCTCTCGGGCCGCATCCTGCTGGGCGACCACTGGGTCTACAGCGCGGTGCCGCCCACGCACGATCCGGAATTCCACAGCGCCGAGTACGACAGCGTCACCTACCGCATCGCGGTGCAGCGCACCCGGACGGGGGCCGGCGAGCTGGTGGTGGCGCTGGCCGACGGCTCCGATCCGCGGCAGCAGTGGGGCAAGCAGATGCTGTTGCGTGTGCTGCTGCCCAACCTCGTGCTGGTGGCGGCAGCGGGGCTGGCCATCCACTGGGCGGTGCGGCGGGCCTTCAAGCCGCTGGTAGACCTGGCCGAGGCGGTGGAGCGGCGCTCCCCGCGCGACCTGAGCCCGATTTCCGAGTCGGCGTCGCCTGCCGAAGTGCGGCCCCTCGTGAATTCACTCAACCGGCTCTTTGCCCTCGTGAACGCGCAGACCGAGGGCCAGCGCCGCTTCGTGGCCGATGCCGCCCACCAGCTGCGCACCCCGCTGGCCGGGCTGCAGGCACAGGTGGAAGCCTGGGCGCTCTCGGCGCGGGCAGCGGGCAGGGCGCGGGAGGGAGGAGTGCAGGGTTTGGAGCAAAAAAGCCTTCATGCCGCCGGATTCATTGAAAAGTCTGCTATTTTTTTAGGAGCGGAAGAGATCGAAAAGCTCCGGCATGCGGCGCGCCGCACCTCCAAGCTCGCGCACCAGCTGCTGGCCCTCTCGCGTGCCGACGCGGGCGGGCTGGATGGCCAGCCGATGCAGCGCGTGGACCTCAAGGCCCTGTGCGAAAGCATCCTGGAGGCGTTCCTCGACGCTGCCACCGCCAAGGGCCTGGACCTCGGCCTGGAGGTCGCCCCCGCCCAGGCGAACGGCCATGGCTGGCTGCTGCGGGAACTGCTCTCCAACCTGGTGGACAACGCCATCAAGTACACGCCGGAGGGCGGCAGCGTGACCCTGCGTTGCGGCATGGGCACCGGTGGCGCCGCTTTCCTGCAGGTCGAGGACGATGGGCCCGGGATTGCCGAATCCGAGCGCGGCCGGGTGCTGCAGCGCTTCTACCGCGTGCCCGGGGCGGCCGGCGAGGGCACGGGCCTGGGGCTGGCGATCGCCGACGAGATCGCCCGGGTGCATGGCGGTGCCCTGCAGCTCGGTGCGGGCGCGCAGGGGCGCGGCCTGCTCGCCACCGTGTCGATTCCCGCGGGGCCGGCGTAGCGGTTGCCGCAAAAAGAGGCAACGGAGCCCTGTGCGAGAATCAATTGCACACCGCTGTTGCACCATGCAAGACACCGTTCCATCCCCTTCCGACGACAGCGCCGTGGCCGAGGCCGCGACGGCCTCCGGGCCCGGGCCGGCGCCCCGCCGCAGGCCCAAGCCTGGCGAGCGGCGCGTGCAGATCCTGCAGGCCCTCGCCGCCATGCTGGAGCAGCCCGGCTCGGACCGCATCACCACCGCTGCGCTCGCGGCCCGGCTGGAGGTCAGCGAGGCGGCCCTGTACCGGCATTTCGCCAGCAAGGCGCAGATGTTCGAGGGGCTGATCGATTTCATCGAGCAGTCGGTGTTCTCGCTGATCGGCCAGATCATGGAGCGCGGCGGCTCCGGGGCGGGCGATGCCGGCCCTGCGGACGGCGCGCACCGCGCGGCCCGGGTGGTCGCCATGGTGCTGCAGTTCGGCGAGCGCAACCCGGGCATGGTGCGCGTGATGGTCGGCGATGCGCTCGTCTTCGAGCATGAGCGCCTGCAGCAGCGCATGAACCAGTTCTTCGACCGGATCGAATCCACGCTGCGCCAGTGCCTGCGCCCGGCCGCCGAAGCCGCGGGATCGGCCACGCCGATGGCCGATGCCAACCTGCGCGCCGCCGCTCTCTGCGACCTCGTGCGCGGCAGGCTCCAGCGCTACGCGCGCACCGGCCTGCGCCGCGTGCCCACCGAACACCTCGACGCCACGCTCGCGCTGCTGCTGTAGCGCTGGCCCGCACGCATGCGGGCAGGCAATCAGGGGGCCCGGGCGCGACTCGGTGTTTACCCTGAAACCCGGCCAGCCGCCCGCCCGGGGCTGGCGTGCGGGATTCCTTTTGCTGCAAAATAGCACGATCGTTCGTTTTATTTCGTGCAGTCCGTGTCGTCCACCATCTCCATCAAAACCCCGCGAGCGGCCACCACGCGCGAGGGCCGTGCGCTCCAGAAGGGCCAGCAGACCAAGGCGGCCATCGTCGATGCCGCGCTGGGCCTGGCCACGCACATCGGGCTGGAGGGTCTGTCCATCGGCGCGCTCGCCGACGTGACCGGCATGAGCAAGTCGGGCGTCTTCGCGCACTTCGGTTCGCGCGAAGAGCTGCAGATCTCCGTGGTGCGCGAGTACCACATGCGCTTCGAGCAGGAAGTGTTCTATCCCGCCATGTCGGCATCGCGCGGCCTGCCGCGCCTGCGCGCGCTCTTCGACAACTGGATGAAGCGCACGTCCATCGAGATCGACTCGGGCTGCATCTACATCAGCGGCGCGGTGGAGTTCGACGACCGCACGGGCCCCGTGCGCGACACGCTCGCCAACTCCGTGCTGACCTGGCATGCCGCCATGCGCCGCGCCATCGACCAGTGCAAGGAACTGGACGAAGTGCGCGCCGACGTGGATTCCGACCAGATGCTGTTCGAGATCCACGGCCTCATCCTCGCGCTCCACTACGAAGCGCGTTTCCTGCAGACGCCCGGCTCCATCGACCGCGCCAATGCCGGCTTCGACAACATCCTCGCCCGCTGCGCCGTCCGGCCCGCGGGCGACTGAGTTCCTGTTTTCGCTTTTTTCCCAGATACCCGCTTCCACCCCATCCAAAGCACCGTTCCAAGGAGTCCCCCACATGCCGACCTACACGCCCCCCCTGCGCGACATGCAATTCGTCCTCCACGAGGTTTTCCAGGTCACGGAGGAGTTCAAGGCGATCCCCCGGCATGCGGAGGTCGATGCCGACACGGTCAATGCCGTGCTGGAAGAGGCCGGCAAGTTCGCGGCGGGCGTGGCCTTCCCCCTGAACATCAGCGGCGACGAGGAAGGCTGCCACCTCGACAAGGCGACGCATGAAGTCACCACGCCCAAGGGTTTCAAGGAAGCTTACGGACAGTACGTGGAGGGCGGATGGGCGGCGCTGTCGTGCGAGCCCGAGTACGGCGGCCAGGGCCTGCCGTTCGTGCTGAACCAGTGCCTCTACGAAATGCTCAACAGTGCCAACCAGGCCTGGACGATGTACCCCGGCCTGTCGCATGGCGCCTACGAGGCCCTGCACGCGCACGGCACGCCCGAGCAGAAGAAGCTCTACCTGCCCAAGCTGACCAGCGGCGAGTGGACCGGCACGATGTGCCTGACCGAGCCCCACTGCGGCACCGACCTGGGCCTGCTGCGCACCAAGGCCGAGCCCGTGGCCGGCGCGCCCGAAGGCACCTACAAGATCACCGGCAACAAGATCTTCATCAGCGCGGGCGAGCACGACTTCACCGAGAACATCGTGCACCTGGTGCTGGCCCGCCTGCCCGATGCGCCCAAGGGCAGCAAGGGCATCAGCCTGTTCGTCGTGCCCAAGTTCAACGTGAACGCCGACGGCTCGCTGGGAGATCGCAACCCGATCTTCTGCGCGGGCCTGGAGCACAAGATGGGCATCCACGGCAACGCGACGGCGCAGATCGCCATCGACGGCGCCATCGGCACGCTGGTGGGCCAGCCGCACAAGGGCCTTGCCGCGATGTTCGTGATGATGAACGCCGCTCGCCTGGGCGTGGGCAACCAGTCGCTGGGCCTGACCGAGGTGGCCTTCCAGAACGCGCTGGCCTACGCGAAGGACCGCACGCAGATGCGCAGCCTCTCGGGCACCAAGGCCCGTGACAAGGACGCCGACCCCATCATCGTGCACCCCGACGTGCGCAAGATGCTGCTCACGGCCAAGGCCTATGCCGAAGGCGCGCGCGCGCTGCAGATCTATTGCACGCTGCTGCTGGACAAGGCGCACAGCCATCCCGACGAGAAGGTGCGCAAGGACAGCGATGAACTCGTCGCGCTGCTCACGCCCATCGTCAAGGCCTTCATCACCGACAACGGCCACATCGCCACCAATGCGTGCATGCAGGTCTTCGGCGGCCATGGTTTCATCAAGGAATGGGGCATGGAGCAGTTCGTGCGGGACAACCGCATCAACATGATCTACGAGGGCACCAACACCATCCAGTCGCTGGACCTGCTGGGCCGCAAGATCCTGGGCAACAACGGCGCCACGCTCAAGAAGTTCGGCAAGCTGGTGGGCAAGCTGGTGGAAGAAGAGGGCGTGAACGAGAAGATGGCCGAGTTCATCAACCCCATCGCCTACCTGGGCGACCAGATGACCAAGTTCACCACCGAGATCGGCTTCAAGGGATTCCAGAACCCCGACGAAGTGGGCGCCGCCGCCGTGGACTACCTGCGCGTGGCGGGCCACCTCGTGTTCGGCTACATGTTCGCGCGCATGGCGCAGGTGGCGCTGCGCAAGATCGCCGCCGGCGACACCGATCCGTTCTACCAGGCCAAGCTGCAGACGGCGCGCTTCTACTTCGCCAAGCTGTTCCCCGAGACGGCCACGCTGATGCGCACGGCGCGCGCCGGCTCCAAGCCGCTCATGGATACCGACGCGGCCCTGGCCTGAACGCCGCAAGCCTCCCGCCCTTGTTTGAACCAAAACGCACGGATGTCGCCATGAAATCTACATTGTTTGCTATTGTTTTGGTAGCGTCCACGCTGCCATCCTGGGCCCAGGTCTCCCCGGTGGGGACGTGGCGCAGCATCGATGACAAGAGCGGCGAGGCCAAGGCCGAGATCCGTATCGCCGAGGCGGACGGCACCCTGTCGGGCCGCATCGAGAAGTCGCTCAAGAAGGACACCAGGCCCGATGCCACCTGCACCGAATGCGCGGACGACCGCAAGGGCCAGCCCATCGCCGGCCTGGAGATCATCCGCGGCGGCAAGAAGGCCGAAGGCAAGGACGTCTGGGAAGGCGGCAAGATCCTCGACCCCGAGAACGGCAAGGAATACCGCGCCAGCTTCACGCCCATCGAGGGCGGCGCCAAGCTGGAAGTGCGCGGCTACCTGGGCCCGTTCTGGCGCACCCAGGTCTGGCAGCGCGTGCAGTAGGCGCGGCCCGCAAAACGCCTGCGGCGCCGTTGCCGCGCATTGCTGACCGGCGCTGCCCGTGGGCGCGGCACCCCGCCCGAACCGCTTTGCCGCGCCTTGCCGACCGCTCTCCACCAATCCACAAGAAATCCACCATGTCCCGATTCCAAGTGAAGAAAGTCGCCGTGCTCGGCGCGGGCGTGATGGGCGCGCAGATCGCCGCCCACCTCGCCAACGTGAAGGTTCCCGTGGTGCTGTTCGACCTGCCTGCCAAGGAAGGCCCGAAGAACGGCATCGTCACCCAGGCCATCGAGGGGCTGAAGAAGCTCAAGCCCGCGCCGCTGGGCGTGGCGGACGATGCGGCCCTCATCGGCCAGGCCAACTACGAGGAACATCTGGAGCAGCTGCGCGAATGCGACCTCATCATCGAGGCCATCGCCGAGCGCATGGACTGGAAGCTCGACCTCTACCGGAAGATCGCCCCGTTCGTCGCGCCGACCGCCATCGTGGCGTCCAACACCTCGGGGCTGTCGATCACGAAGCTCAGCGAGGCGCTGCCCGATGCGATCAAGCCGCGCTTCTGCGGCATCCACTTCTTCAATCCGCCGCGCTACATGACGCTGGTGGAGCTGATCGACACGCCCACGACCCGCCCCGAAGTGCTCGACCAGCTCGAAGCCTTCGTGACCAGCGGCCTGGGCAAGGGCGTGGTGCGCGCGCACGACACGCCCAACTTCATCGCCAACCGCGTCGGCATCGCCGGCATGCTGGCGACGATGAAGGAGGTGGAGAACTTCGGCCTCACCTTCGACGTGGTGGACGACCTCACGGGCAAGAAGCTCGGCCGCGCCAGCAGCGGCACCTTCCGCACCGCCGACGTGGTGGGCCTGGACACCATGGCCCATGTCATCAAGACCCTGCAGGACAACCTGACCGAGGAGACCGACCCGTTCTACGGCAGCTTCGGCACGCCCGAGGTGCTGGCCAGGCTCATCGGGATGAAGAACCTCGGCCAGAAGTCCAAGGCCGGCTTCTACAAGAAGGTGGGCCGCGACATCCTGCGCTTCGACCTGGAAAGCGGCGAGTACGTGCCCGGCGGCCAGAAGGCCGACGAAGTCTATGGCCGCATGCTGAAGAAACCCGCGGGCGAGCGCCTGAAGCTGCTGCGCCATGCCGAGGGCGCGCAGGGCCGCTTCCTGTGGGCCATCCTGCGCAACAGCTTCCACTACGCCGCCGTGCACCTCGCCACGATCGCCGACAACGCCCGCGACGTGGACCAGGCCATGCGCTGGGGCTTCGGCATGAAGCAGGGCCCGTTCGAGCTGTGGCAGGAGGCCGGCTGGCTCGAGGTGGCGAAGATGATCCAGGAGGACATCGACGCCGGCAAGGCGCTCAGCAAGGCGCCGCTGCCCGAGTGGGTGTTCAAGGGTCCGGTGGCCGAAGCCGGCGGCGTGCACACGGCCGAGGGCTCGTGGAGCGCGTCGAAGGGGGCGTTCGTGCCGCGCCGCCGGTTGCCGGTGTATGGGCGCCAGCATTTCCCCGAGAAGCTGCTCGGCGAGAGCCTGCCCGACTGGCGCACGGCCGGCACCACGGTGGCCGAGTCCGATGCGCTGCGCACCTGGACGCTCGACGGGGAGGCAAACCCCTCCGACAGCCGGATCCTCATCGCGAGCATCAAGAGCAAGATGCACGCGATCAGCCCCGATGTGATGGAAGGGCTCATCGAGGCCATCGATACCGCCGAGCGCGAATACGACGGCCTAGTGATCTGGTCGGGCGACGCGCCGTTCAGCGTGGGCGCCGATCTGGCCGCCACGATGCCGGCCTTCGTGGTCGCGGGCATCTCGGCCATCGAGGGCGTGGAGCAGGAGCTGCAGAACCTCATGCTGCGCCTGCGCTATGCCCAGGTACCCGTGGTGTCCGCCATCCATGGCATGGCGCTGGGCGGCGGCTGCGAGCTGGCCGTCTATTCGGCGCGCCGCGTGGCGCACATGGAGAGCTACATCGGCCTCGTCGAAGTGGGCGTGGGACTCGTGCCCGGCGCCGGTGGCCTGACCTACATCGCGCGCCGTGCGGCCGAGCATGCGGCCGCCTCCACGGGCAAGGACCTGCTGCCGTTCCTGACCGAAGGCTTCACCGCCGCGGCCATGGCCAAGGTGGGCACCAGCGCGCTGGAATCCCGCAAGCTCGGCTACCTGCTGGAGAGCGATATCGTCGTGCCGCACAAGGACGAGGTGCTGTTCGTCGCGCTGAACGAAGCCCGCGCCATGGCCGCGAGCGGCTGGCGCGCGCCGCACCGCCGCCTGTTCCCCGTGGCGGGCCGCAGCGGCATCGCCACCATCCGCGGCTCGCTGGTGAACATGCGCGACGGCGGATTCATCAGCGACCACGACCAGCACATCGCCACGCTGATCGCCGAGATCGTCTGCGGCGGCGACGTGGATGCCGGCACGCTGGTGAGCGAGGAATACCTGATGGCCCTGGAGCGCAAGGCGTTCTGCAGCCTGATCCAGCATCCGAAGACGCAGGAACGCATCCTGGGCATGCTCAACACGGGCAAGCCGCTGCGCAATTGAATGCAAGCCCCGAGCCGCCCCGTGCCGTTCGCCGGCCCGCTGCCGCAGCGCGGTGAATGCCGCAGCCACGACGCCGGCTGCGGGAACAACAGATAAGGACATCCATCATGAAGCAAGTGCAAGACGCATACATCGTCGCCGCCACGCGCACGCCCATCGGCAAGTCCCACCGGGGCTACCTCCGCAACATGCGGCCCGACGACCTGCTGGCCACCACCCTGAAAAGCGCGCTGGCCCAGGTGCCTGGGCTGGACCCGGCCGCCATCGAGGACATCGTCTGCGGCTGCGCCATTCCCGAAGCCCAGCAGGGCCTGAACGTGGCCCGCATCGCGGCCGTGCTGGCGGGCCTGCCCACGGGCGTGGGCGGCATCACCGTGAACCGTTTCTGCGCCTCGGGCCTGTCGGCGGTGCAGATGGCCGCCGATCGCATCCGCGTGGGCGAGGCCGAGGTAATGATCGCCGCGGGCGTGGAGAGCATGAGCATGGTGCCCATGATGGGCAATAGCCCCAGCCTGTCGCCGAGCATTTTCGCGCGGGACGGCGACGTGGGCATCGCCTACGGCATGGGCCTCACGGCCGAGAAGGTGGCGCAGCAGTGGAAGGTGTCGCGGGAAGACCAGGACGCGTTCGCGCTGCAATCGCACCAGCGTGCGCTGAAGGCCCAGCAGGCCGGCGAGTTCACCGACGAGATCACCCCCATCGAGGTGACCGATCGCACGGCCGACCTGGCCACGGGCGAATCCGTCGCCAGGACGCGCACCGTGTCGCTCGATGAAGGCGCCCGCCCGGACACCAGCCTCGAAGGCCTCGCCAAGCTCAAGACCGTGTTCGCGGCGCGTGGTTCGGTGACGGCGGGCAACAGCTCGCAGACCAGCGACGGCGCGGGTGCCCTGATCCTGGCGAGCGAGTCGGCGGTGAAGCGCTTCGGTCTGACCCCGCTCGCACGCTTCGTGAGTTACGCCAGCAAGGGCGTGCCGCCGGCCATCATGGGCATCGGCCCGATCGAGGCCATTCCGGCTGCGTTGCGCTATGCGGGGCTGAAGCAGGACGATATCGACTGGTACGAGCTGAACGAAGCCTTCGCGGCGCAGTCGCTCGCCGTGGTGCGCCAACTGGGCCTGGACCCGGCCAAGGTCAACCCGATGGGCGGCGCCATCGCGCTGGGCCACCCGCTGGGCGCCACGGGTGCCATCCGCTCGGCCACCGTGGTGCATGCCCTGCGGCGCCACCACCTGAAGCGCGGCATGGTGACCATGTGCGTGGGCATGGGGCAGGGCGCGGCGGGCATCTTCGAGCGCGTCTGAGCCAGTAAAAAAGCCCTGCCGGGCCGGGCGCGTCACCTGCATGACGGCCCGGCCCGGCGTTCGTCGGCACACTGGAGCTCCCACACCATGACCGCTGCTGCTTCTCCTCCCACCCATCCGCTCGACGACGCGCTGGTGCTTGGCGCCGTGGCCCCGGGCCAGTACACCGCCCGCACGTCGCCGGCCTACTGGAACATGGTCGGGCCGTTCGGCGGCATCACGGCCGCCACCCTGCTCCGCGCCGTGCTCCAGCACCCGCAACGGCTGGGCGATCCGCTCTCGCTCACCGTGAACTACGCGGGCGCCATCGCCGAAGGCGAGTTCACCGTGCAGGCCGTGCCCGTGCGCACCAACCGATCGACCCAGCACTGGACCCTGTCCATCCTGCAGCCCGGGGCCGATGGCGCGCCGATCGTGACCACCACGGCCACCGCCGTGACCGCGGTGCGGCGCGAGACCTGGAGCCTTCCGGACACGCTCATGCCGGAAACGGAGGGTCCCGGGGGCCTGGAGCGCGTCACGCGCGGCATGCCCGTGAAATGGCTGGACCGCTACGACCTGCGGCCCGTATCGGGAGCATTGCCCGTGCGGTGGGATGGCGGCAGCAGCGACAGCAGCCTGAGCCGGCTCTGGATGCGCGATGAGCCTGCGCGCCCACTCGATTTCTGCGCGCTCACTGCCCTGGCCGATGTATTCTTCCCGCGGGTGTGGCTGCGCCGCGCACGCCAGGTCCCGGCGGGAACCGTGTCGCTCACGGTGTATTTCCATGCCAGCGGCGAGCAACTGGCGGCCACGGGCAGTGGCCACCTGCTGGGGCAGGCGCGGGCGCAGGAGTTCCGCAACGGCTTTTTCGACCAGACGGTGCAGCTCTGGAACCAGGGCGGCACCATGCTCGCGAGCAGCCACCAGATCGTCTACTACAAAGAGTGAGGCGCCCGGTGGGCCGGTCACGGCCTCGTTGCCGGGCGCGCCACTTCGCTTTTTCCCATCCCCGTTTTTCTCCCGTTCCGCAGGAGCCCCGCATGACCGAGAACCAGGACATCCTCGTACACACCGAATCGGGCGTGACGACCATCACCTTCAACCGCGTGGAGAAAAAGAACTCCATCACGCGCGCCATGTATGCCGCGCTGGCCGACGCTTTCGAGGCGGTGGCCCAGGATGCTGCCGTGCGCGTGGTGGTGCTGCAGGGCGACGTGGCCATCTTCAGTGCCGGCAACGACATCGGGGATTTCCTCAACAACCCGCCCTCCACGCAGGAGTCGCCGGTCTTCCGCTTCCTGCGCGCCATCGCGACCTTTCCGAAGCCGTTGGTGGCCGCGGTGTGCGGGCCGGCCGTGGGCATCGGCACGACGATGCTCTTCCATTGCGATCTGGTCTACGCCGGAGACAACGCGGCTTTCTCCATGCCGTTCGTGAACCTGGGGCTGTGTCCCGAAGCGGCTTCCAGCCTGCTGGTGCCGCGCATGATGGGTTACCACCGGGCGGCCGAAGCGCTGCTGCTGGGCGAGCCCTTCATGGCGGAGGCTGCGCTCGAGGTGGGCCTGGTCAACCGCGTCGTGCCGCCGACGGAATGCAACATGGTGGCGCAGACCCAGGCCCGCAAGCTGGCCTCCAAGCCACTGTCGTCGCTGGTGGAAACCAAGCGCCTCATGAAAAAAGACCAGACCGCTGCCGTGCTGGAGCGCATGGCGGAAGAGGGGGCCAGCTTCGGCCGCATGCTCCAGGAACCCGCCGCCCGCGAAGCCTTCACCGCGTTCATGGAAAAACGCCGCCCTGACTTCAGCGCCAGCTGAAGGCAGCGGCCCGCAGGGCGCCCGGCGCAGCCGGGCAGTGCGTTTTCACCAAGAACGCCGCCCTGACTTCAGCGCTGACTGGAGGCCGGGAATGTGCAACGCCCTGCAACGGGACAGGCTGCGAACGCCGAGGCATCGTCCAGGCGTGTGAGAATGCGGGCCTTCAAAATTCCGCAGTGAGGAATCTTCGATTTCCGGGGGGCCTCATCCATTGCCCATGGCCCAAAACATTTCCGTCTTCGACATGCTCGCGCTCCAGCATCTGTGGAGCAGCGCAGAAATGCGCGCCATCTTCTCGGAGGAAGAGCGCATACGGGCATGGCTGAAGGTCGAAAGCGCGGTGGCGCGCGCCCAGGGCAGCCTCGGCATCATTCCTGCGCAGGCCGCCCGGCGCATCGTGGAGGGGGCGGCCGGTTTCTGTCCCGACATCGAATCCATGGCGAGCGGAATCCGCACGCTGCGGCACTCCCTGGTGCCGTTCCTGCGGCAACTGCAGGGCCACATCGGCGAAGAGGGCGAGTGGCTGCACCACGGCATCACGACGCAGGACGTGATCGATACCGGCATGGTGCTGCAGATGCGGCAGGCGCACCGGGTCTACCTGCGGGATATCGACCGCGTTGCGGACCAGCTCATCCGGCTCGCGCGGCTGCACCGCGACACCATCATGGTGGGGCGCACCCACGGCATGCACGCGCTGCCCACCACCTTCGGGCACAAATGTGCGGTCTGGCTCGATGAGATGTCGCGGCACCGGGTCCGGCTGCTGGAATGCGAATCCCGGGTGTTCGTCGGCATGCTGGGCGGAGCGGTAGGGACGCAGGCCGGCCTGGGGCCAAAGGCGCGCGATGTCGAGGTGCGGGTGCTGCAGGATCTGGGGCTTGGCGTGCCGGACATCTGCTGGGCCAGTGCCCGGGACCGTTTCGCCGAGTACGCGGGTCTGCTGGCGATGCTGGGGGCGACGCTGTCCAAGATCGGCAATGAGTTGTTCAACCTGCAGCGGGACGAGGTGGGCGAACTTGCCGAGGCCTGTGCCGAAAGTGCGGTCGGCTCCTCGACCATGCCCCACAAGCGCAATCCCGCCGCCGCAGAGAACCTGGCCGGCCTGGCACGCAGCATGCGATACAGCGCCGCGATGATGACGGAAGCCATGGTGCAGGAGCACGAGCGCGATGGCGTGGCCTGGAAAACCGAATGGAAGGCCCTGCCGGAGTGCTGCCTGGTGGCAGGGGCCATGCTGGAGCAGGCGGTCCAACTGCTGAGCGGACTGGCCGTCGATGCCGAAGCGATGTCGCGCAATCTGGACAGGCGCCAGGGGTATCTTTTGTCCGAGCGGGTGATGCTTTCGCTCGGTCCACGGCTGGGCAAGCAGACGGCGCATGCCTGGGTGCACGAGGCCTCCATGGACGGTTTGGCGCAGAACCTGGATTTCCGCTCGGCGATGGCGAGGCATGGCGGCCTGGCGCAAGCGGTGTCCGAACAGGAGCTGGACGAATGGACGGATCCCCGGAGTTATCTGGGCAGCGTGCGCGAAAGCATCGATCGGACCATTCGCAGCTATGAGTCCATGAAGTACGAATCCCGGGCGAAGTCTTCGCGCTGAAGGGCCGCCGACTGGCGGCACCCGGAATAACGCTATCTGCCATGCGGTCCTGCCGGCGCTAAAGTCACGCCAGTCTCATTGATGGGCTTGCCGCGATGACCGGTTCCTCCTGCTCCCCTTTCTCTCTTCGCCGCAGGGCATGGCTGCAATGGCCGCTGGCCGGTGCGGCGGTGGCTGTCCTGCCGTCCCTGGCCCGATCCCAAACCCAGCCGGCACCGCTCGACGGCGGTGCGGTGCGGCTGGTGGTGCCCTATCCTCCGGGGGGATCTTCCGACCGCGCGGCCCGGCTGCTGGCCGATGCGCTCGCCCCCCGGCTGGGCGTGCCGGTGATCGTGGACAACCGTGTGGGCGCCGGCGGCCGGCTCGCCGCGCAGCAGGTGCACCGGGAAACCTCGGGCCAGAACGTGGTGCTGCTGGCCAATCCGGCCACCATGCTGGTCGCTCCCCTCGTGTTCAAGGACAGCGGCTACGACCCCGACAAGGACTATGTGGCGCTTTCGCAGGTGACGCGCTATGCGTTCGGGGTGGCCGTCTCCGCGGGCGTGCCGGTCCGGGAGTTTTCGCACCTGCACGCCTGGATGCTGGCCAACCAGGACAAGCTGTCCGCAGGAGTGCCGGCCACGGGCAGCCTGCCCCACTTCTTCGCACTCATGCTGGCCGAGCAATTGGGCCTGACGCTGCCGGTCGTGGGCTATCGGGGCTCGGCCCCCTTGCTCAATGACCTCATGGGCGGGCATGTGCCGCTGGCCATCGATACGCTGGACACGCTGGAGCCGCTGCACAAGGCGGGAAAGCTGCGCATCCTGGCCATTTCGGACGAGCAGCGGGCGCCGGGCTTGCCCATGGTGCCCACTTTCAAGGAAGCGGGGCTGTCCCTGTCTGCCCAGGGGTGGAACGTTCTGTATGCGCCGGCATGGCTGCCGGCAGCCCGGGCACGCCGCATCGGCGATGCCGTGGCCCAGGCCATGGGCGACAAGGGGCTGCAGTCCCGCTTCGAAGCGGCGGACATGGTGCCGGTGGCCAGTTCGCGCGAGCAGACCACGAAGATGCTGGCGTCGTACCGCGCGCAATGGGCCCCTGTCGTTCGGCGCTCCGGCTTTCAGCCGTGATGGGCATCGGCTGACATCGTGTCGCAGCGAATGCCGACCCGCCCTGTCGGTGCTGTATGACGCTGCAAGCCCTGCAAGTGCATGCAACCACCGAAGGGTTTCGTTACCGTTCTTGCGTAACGCGTGGATTTTCGTTGCGGAGTGGCTCCTAGCATCAGTGAACTTTTTCCAAGGAGATCTGATGGCCGTGCAAAACCCTTTCTTTGGCAAGCGTGAACCCGATTCCTTCCAGCCCCGCCAGCCCACTTCGGTGCTGGGTGGCGCTGGAAGCGCCGCCAGCGGCGCCGGTACCAGTGCTGCCCCATCCCATTCCGTGAGCAGCGGCAAGCCAGCGGCCGGCACCTCTGCCACACCTCCCGGCGAAGGCGTGGGCAGCAAGCTCACCGTCGGCCCCAACATCAAGCTCAAGGGCGTCGAAATCACCGACTGCGACACGCTCGTGGTGGAGGGCACGGTCGAAGCCACGATGGATTCGCGCGTCATCCAGATCGCGGAGCAGGGCGCATTCCGGGGCTCCGCTGAGATCGACATCGCCGAGATCCACGGCGAATTCGACGGCACGCTCACAGTGCGGCAGAAACTGGTGATCTACAGCACGGGCAAGGTCAACGGCAAGATCCGCTACGGCAAGGTCGTGATCGAAGAAGGCGGCCAGCTCGCCGGCGAAATCGAAGCCGGTACGTCGGGAGCGCTGCGCTCCCACAGCACCGGCAATGCGGGCAGCAACAACACCCTGTCCCGCAGCGAGGCCCAGCCACTGGCGGCCTGACCGTTGCACAGAGCCGGGGGCGTGGGACTCCGGCAAGAAGGCCCGCAGGCGACCCTGCGGCCTTCTGAATGGCAGGCCATGGCGGTTCCTTTCGGCCCGGCAGTGCTGCCGGCCAGTGGATCCCGCAGGGAGGCCTGCCGCCGCATGCCCCGCCTCCGTGGCAGGCGCCTTCGTCAGGCCGAGGGGCTGCCGCTCTCCGCAGTGGGCGGTGAGGTCGTGGACGCATCGCGGGGAATCGGCCGCGGGCGGCCGGAGGCATCGATGGCCACATAGGTGAGCCGTGCCTCCGTCACTTTCACATAGCGTCCCTGCGCAGCGAACCGCTCGGCATAGACCTCCACCTCGACCGTCACGGACGTGCGGCCGATGCGCGCGACGGTAGAGAAGAACGACAGGATGTCTCCCACGCGCACGGGTTGCTTGAAGACGAATTCGTTGACCGCGACCGTGGCCATGCGGCCCTGCACATGGCGCGCTGGCAGTACCGACCCTGCAAGATCCACCTGCGCCATCACCCAGCCTCCGAAGATGTCGCCATTGGCGTTGCAGTCCGCCGGCATCGGGATCACTTTCAGCACAAGCTCCTTGTCCGTTGGCAAGGCACTCTGCGCAGCAGGAGTGGAGGTCATGGGCACAATCTCTCGGTAAGAACAACGACCGGGATTGTCCCCCATGCGCCCCCACGGCGATTCCCCCCACCCTCCCTCGATGGCGGCGCAAGCCACCGCTGCGCCGCGCAGCGATCGGGCCACGCTGGCCCGCCTCATTCCCTACCTGCTCCATTACCGCTGGCGCGTGCTGGCGGCGCTGGTCTTCGTGCTGTTGGCCAAGTTGGCCAACGTCGGCGTGCCGCTGCTGCTCAAGCGCATCGTGGATGCCATGGCGCTTGCGCCGGGAACGGCTGCCGCGCTGGTCGTGGTGCCGGTTTCCCTGTTGGCGGCATACGGGTTGCTTCGCCTCAGCACATCGGTTTTCACGGAATTGCGTGAGCTGGTCTTCGCCAAGGCGACACAGGGCGCGGCCCGCCGCATCGCGCTGCAGACCTTCGAGCACCTGCATGCGCTCAGCCTGCGCTTCCATCTGGAGCGGCAGACCGGCGGCATGACGCGCGACATCGAACGCGGCGTGCGTGGCATCGAATCGCTGATCTCTTTCACGCTGTTCAACATCGGCGCGACGTTGATCGAAGTGTTCCTGGTGTTGGCGGTGCTGGGCGGGAAATTCGATGCCTGGTTCGCGTGGATCACCCTGGGCGCCTTGGCGCTCTACATCCTCTTCACCGTGCTGCTGACCGAATGGCGCACGCGCTTTCGCCGGGAGGCCAATGCCTTCGATTCCGCCGCCCACACGAAAGCGGTGGATTCGCTGCTGAACTACGAAACCGTCAAGTACTTCAACAACGAAGCCTTCGAGGTGGACCGCTACGACGAGAGCCTGGAACGGCTGCGCCGTGCGCGCCTGAAGAGCCAGACCTCGCTGTCGCTGCTCAATACCGGGCAGCAGCTCATCATTGCCACGGCGCTGGTGGCGATGCTGTGGCGCGCGGCGCAGGGCGTGGCCGACGGCCGGATGACGCTGGGCGATCTGGTCATGGTCAACGCCTTCATGATCCAGCTCTACATTCCGCTCAACTTCCTCGGCGTGATCTACCGGGAGATCAAGCAGAGCCTGACCGATCTCGACAAGATGTTCACGCTGATGGACCGCGAGCGGGAAGTGCGCGATGCGCCCGGCGCGCAGCCGCTGGTCCTGGGCGACGCCCCGCCTTCCCTGCGCTTCGAGAACGTGCACTTTGCCTACGAGCCCGCACGGCCTATCCTGCATGGCATCGATTTCGAGATCCCCTCGGGCAGGACCGTGGCGGTGGTGGGGCCGTCGGGCTCGGGAAAGTCCACGCTCGCGCGGTTGCTGTTCCGGTTCTACGACGTGCAGCAGGGGCGCATCGCATTGGACGGGCAGGACATCCGCGAAGTCACGCAGGACAGCCTGCGCCGCGCCGTCGGGGCGGTGCCGCAGGACACGGTGCTGTTCAACGAAACGATCGCCTACAACATCGCCTACGGGCGCCCCGGCGCGTCCCACGACGAGGTGGAGGCCGCTGCCCGAGCGGCCCGCATCCACGATTTCATCGCCGGACTCCCGGCGGGCTATGCCGCGCAGGTTGGGGAGCGGGGGCTGAAGCTCTCAGGGGGCGAGAAGCAGCGCGTGGCCATCGCCCGCACGCTGCTGAAGAATCCGCCCATCCTCGTCTTCGACGAGGCCACGTCCGCGCTGGACACGGCCAATGAACGGGCGATCCAGGCAGAGCTGCGCAGTGCGGCGCAGGGCAAGACGGTGCTGGTCATCGCGCACCGGCTTTCCACGGTGGTGGATGCGCACGAGATCCTCGTGATGGATTCCGGGCGCATCGTGGAGCGGGGTACCCACGCGCAGTTGCTGGCGCGGGGCGCGCGGTACGCCGACATGTGGCGCCAGCAGGCGCACGAGTCGGCCTGAGGAGGGCCCCACCCCGGGGCCCTGGCGCTGGAAGCAACGTGGTTCTCCGTGGCCCCGTCAAGGCTTGCGGGAGGCCACGGCCTTTTCGGCGGCGGACACGAGGTCGGCACCGATCTGGCCCTTCCATTTCGCGAAGACCGGACGGGTGGCCTGGACGAAGGCCTCGCGCTCCGCGGGGCTGAGCTGCGTCACTGTGACGCCATGGCTGGCGATTTCCTTGAGCAGGGGCTTGTCGGCTTCGATCATTCCCTTGCGTGCAATGGCGATCTGCTCCTTGCCGGCGTCCAGGGCGGCCTGCCGGACGATGTCGCGGTCGGCGGGCGTCCAGGAGTTCCAGATTTCCTTGTTGACCACGAAGATCAACGGATCGTTCATGTAGCCCCACATCGTGATGTGCTTCTGCGCGACGGTGTAGAGCTTGGCGGCCATGTACACGGACACGGGATTCTCCTGGCCGTCCACTGCACCGCTCGCCATGGCCGGCTGTGCATCGGCCCAGCTCATCTGCGTGGGATTCGCGCCCAGGGCCGTGAATGTGTCGAGGAAGAGTGGCGAGCCGACGACGCGGATCTTCATCCCCTTGAGGTCGGCCGGACTCTTGATGGGTTTCTTGGAGTTGGAGATCTCGCGGTAGCCGTTCTCGCCCCAGGCGAGCGGCACCACGCCCGCCTTTTCGAGGGTCTGGAAGATGCTCTGGCCGACCTCGCCTTGCGTGACGGTGTCCACGGACGCGTAGTCCGGGAAGAGGAAGGGCAGGGAGAACAGGTTGAGCGCCTTCACCTGGGGTGACCAGTTGATGGTGGAGCCCACGGCCATGTCGATCACGCCCTGGCGCAACGCGCTGAACTCGCGGGTCTGGTCGCCCTGGATGAGCGACACGCCCGGGTAGAGCTTGATGTTGATGCGGCCCTGCGTGCGCTCACGCACCTTGTTGGCCCAGAGTTCGCCGCCCTTGCCCCAGGGGAACGCCGTGCCGAGCACCAGCGACATGCGGTATTCGCTCTTGTAGTTCTGCGCGAAGGCAGGGGCCGCGGAGAAAGCGAGGGTGGCCGCGGCCGCCACGGCGGTGGCGAGAAAGGTGCGCAGTTGCATGGATCGTCTCCTTGTCAGGTCTTGTTCGGAAAGGGAAGCGCCGGTCGGGGCGCGGTATCAGTAGCCCAGGCGGGCCGGCAGCCACAGGGCCAGTTGCGGGAAGGCGATCACGGCGACCATCACGAGGAACATGGCCAGCAGCATCGGCCCCACCCAGCGCACGGTGGATTCCATGCGCACGCCTGCGATGCGGCACGAAACCATGAGGTTCACCGCCAGCGGTGGAGTGAACTGGCCCAGCGCCACCTTGAGCGTGAGGATCACCCCGAACCACACGGGGTCCCACTGGTAGTGCTGCATGATGGGCAGCAGCAGGGGCACGAAGATCAGGAAGATCGAGATGCCGTCCAGGAACATGCCCACGGTGATCAGCAGCAGGATGAGCAGCGACAGCACGCCCCACTCGCCCAGGCCCGAATTCACGATGGCGTTGGCGATCGGATCGATCACGCCCAGCGTCGACAGAGAGAACGCGAAGATGCCTGCCAGCGACACCACCAGCAGGATCACCGCCGAAAGTTCGCCCGCCTCGCGAAGGATCGGAAACAGGTCGCGGATACCGATCGTGCGGTGGATGCACATGCCCACGAAAAGGCCATAGAACACGGCGACGACGGCCGCCTCGGTCGGCGTGAACCACCCAGCGCGCATGCCGCCCAGGATCAGCACCGGCGCAGCCAGGCCCCAGGCGGCCTCGCGCAGGCTTTTCCAGAATGGCGGGCGGGGCATCGTGGCTTCCAATGCGCCCATGCGGTGGCGCCGCGCCAGCCACACGGCCGGCACGACGAGCGCGATGCCGGCCAGCACGCCGGGCACCATGCCGGCCGCGAACAGGGCCGGCACGGAGGCGCCGGGAACCAGCACCGAATAGATGATGAAGGCCACCGACGGCGGAATCAGGATGTCCGTGGCGGCGGCGGCGCCCACCACGCTTGCCGAGAAGGAGCCGGGATAGCCGGCGCGGGACATGGCCGCGATCATCACGCCGCCGACGGCCGCCGCGTTGGCGGGCCCCGAGCCCGAGATGCCGCCGAGGAACATCGCCACGGCGATGGCGACGAGCGGCAGCATGCCCGGCCCGCGACCCACGATGGCCACCGCGAAGTTCACGAGGCGCAGGGCCACGCCGGAGCGGTCGAAGATCGAACCGACCAGGACGAACATGGGGATGGCCAGCAGTGGGTACTTGCCGAGCCCCGCATAGAAATTCTGCGGCACGGCCAGCAGTCCGAACCAGGGGCTTTCGGCATTGGCGATGGCGATGGCGGCCGTGCCGGCCAGCCCCAGCGCCGCCCCGATGGGCACGCCGGCGGCCATCATGCCCAGGAACACCGCGAACAACAGTGCCGCGATCATGGCTGTGCGTCCTGTGGAGTGGCATCTGCGGCACTGCGGCGGCGCAGCAGGCCGATGGCGCGGAAGGTGATCAGCGCCGAGAGCACCGGCAACCAGGCCGAGTACCACCATTGCGGTACGCCGATGCCGGGCGACGTTTCGCCGAAGCGCCAGTCGTCCCACGCGACCCGGGCGCTCAGGACGGCGATCCCCGCGAACAGCACTGCGACCGCCAGCGCCCCGAAGCGCGCCAGACGGCGGCGGCGCGCGGGCGAGCCGCCCTCGGCGAAATATTCGATGCGGATGTGCACGTCGCGCGCCACGGCGGCCGAACCTGCCACGAGGGCCAGCACGATCATGAGGAAGACGGAAATCTCTTCGGTCCAGGCGAAGGACGAATTGGTGAAGTAGCGCACGAGCACATTGGCGAACGTGATGAGCGCGAGCAGCGCCATGACGGCCACCGTCATCCCGTCTTCGAAGCGCAACGATCGCGGGAGAGAGGTGTCGGAGGAGGGCGTCGTGCCGGGTGGCGCGGTTTCGGGGGCGCGGTTTTCGGCGTCGGGGCCGGGAGATGAGGAAGCGGGCATGGAGCAGGCGGCGGACGGGCGAAGGGCGGCATCGGCGGTCCGGAGGCCGTGGCGTCGTGTGCCCCGGGCTGGACGGTATGGGCGCCGGTCGGGCGCCCCGGCATTGTGCAACCGGATGTGCGCGAAGCTGGTGCAGGGTTTCCCGAAGTGGCTGCGGCAACGGTCGGGCTGGCGCGCAGATAATGCGCGCCATGGAAACCAAGTGGCTCGAGGATTTTGTCAGCCTCGCGGAGACGCGCAGCTTCAGCCGTTCGGCGCAGCTGCGGCACGTAACCCAGCCCGCGTTCTCGCGGCGCATCCAGGCGCTGGAAGCCTGGGCAGGGACCGATCTCGTGGACCGAAGCTCCTACCCCACCCGGCTCACGCCGGCGGGCAAGACGCTGTACGAGGAGGCATTGGACGTCCTGCAATCGCTGCAGAACACGCGCGCCATGCTCCGGGCGCACACCAGCGCGGACAAGGACATGGTCGAGTTCGCGGTCCCGCACACGCTGGCCTTCACTTTCTTTCCCGCCTGGCTGTCCGGGCTGCGCGATCGCTTCGGGCCCGTCAAGAGCCGGCTGATCGCCCTCAACGTCCACGACGCCGTCCTGCGCCTGGTGGAGGGGGGCTGCGATCTGCTGATCGCCTACCACCATCCGTCCCAGCCGCTTCAGCTGGACTCCGACCGCTACGACATGGTCACGCTGGGGCAGGAGATCCTCTCCCCCTATTCGCGGGCCGACAGCGACGGCCGGCCGCTCTACACGCTGCCGGGCGAGCCGGGCCAGCCGCTGCCCTACCTCGGCTACGCCCCGGGCGCCTACCTGGGCCGGGTGACGGAATTGATCCTGAAACAATCCGGTACCGCGATCCATCTGGACCGCGTCTATGAGACCGACATGGCCGAAGGCCTGAAGGCCATGGCCCTGGAAGGGCATGGCATCGCGTTCCTTCCGCACAGCGCGGTCAAGAAGGAACTGCGCTCGCGCCGGCTGGTGAGTGCCGTGCGCGACGGCATGCAGGACATGCAGATGGCCATGGAGGTGCGTGCCTACCGGCAGAAGCCATCGGCCAAGGAGCGCATCAAAGGCACCGCGGAATCCCTGTGGAGCTATCTCCAGGCACACGGCACGGACAAGCCGCTGTAGCGTAAGCTATTGGTGTTATGTGCCGATTGCATGACGCAAGCCTGCAATCGGCATTGGAAAGCGGATGTGACAGGACGTACATTCCGGTCCGGCATCCGGGTGGTAGTTACTGAACTGCCATTGAAAGAGAGGCCCGGCTGGCGCAGTTTTTGCGTCGGCTCGTATTCCATGCCGAGACAAACCATGAATCCTGTTCGCCTGTGGCGTGCCGTGCTGGGCACGGCTGCTTTCTGCTGTGCTGTGGCGTCCCATGCGGGGGTTCTCGAGCGCGTGGCCTCGGGCGGGAAGCTGGTCGTGGCATACCGCGATGCGTCGATTCCTTTTTCGATCAAGGACGCGAAGGGCCAGCCCGCAGGCTACGCGGTCGATCTGTGCCAGCGGATTGCAGAGGCCGTGCGCCGCAAGACCGGCCGCAAGGACATGGAGATCGAATACCTGCCGGTCGATCTGGTCACGCGCATGGACGCGATCAGCAAGGGGCGGGCCGACCTGGAGTGCGGGTCCACGACGAACAATGCCGAGCGCCGCCAGATCGTCGCCTTCACCATTCCCCACTTCATCACGGGCTCCCGCCTGCTGGTCAAGGCGTCCAGTCCGATCGACCGTATCGAGGACATGGCCGGCAAGAAACTGGTGTCCACCCGAGGCACGACGCCGCTCAAGACGGTGCAGCAGCTCAACCGTGAGCGGGCCCTGCAGATGACCGTCCTGGAAGCGCCGGACGACCTGCGCGCGGTAGAGATGGTGGAGAAGGGCGAGGCCGATGCCTTCGCGATGGACGACGTGCTGCTGTTCGCGCTGGCCTCGAGCCGCCCCGATCCGAAGGCCCTCAAGGTGGTGGGCAAGTTCATCACGGCCGAAGCCCTGGCGATCATGCTGCCCAAGGGCGATGCCGAGTTCAAGAAGGTCGTCGACGACGAAATGCGGCGCCTCATCACGAGCCGCGAGATCTACCCCATCTACGACAAATGGTTCAACCAGCCGATTCCGCCAGCCAACCGGGCATTGAACTTGCCTGTGAGCTATCTGTTGCGCGAATTCTGGAAATATCCCTCCGACCAGGTTCCGTTCTGATGCCCGTGCCCCGGCACGCGTGTTTCCCCCATTCGGGATATTCCCTGCAACGGCAAGTACTTTGCAGGCGTCTATCTAGAATGAGCCTTTCCCTTGTATCCATAAGCTAAGGAGATTCTGATGAAGAAACATTTGTTGGCAGTTGCCGTGACGGCCCTCGCTGCAGGCAGCGTGTTCGCCCAGGCGAACGACACGCTGGCCAAGGTCAAGGCTTCCGGCACCATCACCGAAGGCGTGCGCGAGTCTTCCGGTCTCTCCTACACCCTGGGCGACGGCAAGTACACGGGCTTCCACTACGACGTGTGCGCCCGCGTGATCTCCGACATCCAGAAGCAGCTGGGCCTGGCCAAGCTCGAAGTGAAGTACCAGCCGGTGACTTCGCAGAACCGCATTCCGCTGGTGCAGAACGGCACGGTGGACATCGAGTGCGGCTCGACCACGAACAACCAGGCCCGCCAGAAGGACGTGGCCTTCGCCGTGACCACCTACGTGGAAGAAGTGCGTATCGCCGTCAAGGCCAATTCCGGCATCGCCGGCATCAAGGACCTGAACGGCAAGACCATCGCCACGACGACGGGCACCACCTCGGTGCAGACGCTGCGCAAGAACAAGCGCGCCGATGGCCTGACGTTCAAGGAAGTGTTCGGCAAGGACCACTCCGACAGCTTCCTGCTGCTCGAGTCCGGCCGTGCCGATGCGTTCATCATGGACGGTTCCATTCTGGCTTCCAACATCGCCAAGTCCAAGGCTCCGAACGATTTCAAGATCGTCGGTGAAACGCTGAGCGTGGAACCCATCGCCATCATGATCCGCAAGGACGACGCAGGCTTCAAGAAGGCGGTGGACGACAGCATCAAGGGCATGATGAAGTCGGGCGAAATGGCCAAGCTCTACGACAAGTGGTTCCTGCAACCCATTCCGCCGAACAACGTGAAGGTCGGCCTGCCGGCCAGCGATGCGACCAAGGCTGCCTGGGCGAACCCCAACGACAAGCCGATGGAAGAGTACTCCCTCAAGGATTGATGCGAACGGACGTGCCCGTCCCTGCGAACGCCCACCTGACGGTGGGCGTTTGTTTGTCGCTCCGGCAGGGGCGGGCACCCGCTGGATTTCAGGACGTATGACGATTTGAGAAGGAATTCCCATGGGATCGAATTGGGATTGGCAGGTTTTCCTGCAGGACCCGGGGGGCGAATATCCGACCTACCTCCAGTGGATGCTCTCCGCCTGGGGATGGACCGTGTCGGTGGCCCTGCTGGCGCTGGTGATTGCGCTCGTGGCGGGCTCGGTCATCGGCACGCTGCGCACGCTGCCCGACAACAAGGTGCTGGTCGGTTTTGGCAATGCGTGGGTGGAGCTGTTCCGCAACATCCCCCTGCTGGTACAGATTTTTCTTTGGTACCACGTGGTGCCGGCCATCTTCCCGGTGATGAAGAACGTGTCGGGCTTCATCCTCGTGGTGCTGGCGCTGGGATTCTTCACGTCCGCCCGGATCGCCGAGCAGGTGCGCTCGGGCATCCAGGCACTGCCGCGCGGCCAGCGGTATGCGGGCATGGCGCTGGGCTTCACGACGGTGCAGTACTACCGTTACGTGCTGCTGCCCATGGCTTTCCGGATCATCATCCCGCCGCTCACGAGCGAGACGATGAACATCTTCAAGAACTCGTCCGTGGCATTTGCGGTGTCGGTCACCGAGCTGACCATGTTCGCGATGCAGGCCCAGGAGGAAACCTCGCGCGGCATCGAGATCTACCTGGCCGTCACGGGGCTCTACATGGCTTCCGCTTTCGCGATCAACCGGATCATGGCTTTCATCGAAAAACGTGCACGCGTGCCGGGCTTCATCGTGGCGGGTGGCGCCGGCGGGGGGCACTGACATGATGTCGCTCGATTTCTCCTTCTACAGCTGGGACATCATCAGCAAGTTCGTGCTGAAGGGTTTCTACTTCAGCATCGTGCTCACCATCGTGGCCACGCTCGGCGGCATCCTGTTCGGCACGCTGCTGGCGCTCATGCGCCTGTCGGGCCGCAGCTGGCTCGTCGTGCCGGCGACGATCTACGTCAACGGCATGCGCAGCATTCCGCTGGTCATGGTGATCCTGTGGTTCTTCCTGCTCGTGCCGTTCCTGGTGGGCAAGCCCATCGGGGCCGAGATGTCGGCGGTGATCACGTTCATCGCCTTCGAGGCCGCGTACTTCAGCGAGATCATGCGTGCGGGCATCCAGTCGATCTCGCGTGGGCAGGTGTTCGCCGGGCAGGCACTGGGCATGACCTACGGGCAGAACATGAAGCTCGTGATCCTTCCGCAGGCGTTCCGCAACATGCTGCCGGTGCTGCTCACGCAGACCATCATCCTGTTCCAGGACACTTCGCTCGTGTATGCCATCGGCGCCTATGACATGCTCAAGGGCTTCGAGACCGCGGGCAAGAACTATGGCCGCCCCATCGAGGCTTACCTGCTGGCGGCCGTCGTGTATTTCGTGATGTGCTTCGCGCTCTCCTGGGTGGTGAAGCGCTTGCACCGGAAAATCGCCATCATCCGCTGATGTGCTCTGAGGAATGAACCAAATGATCGAACTGAAGAACGTTTCCAAGTGGTACGGCAGCTTCCAGGTGCTCAACGACTGCTCCACCCGCATCAGCAAGGGTGAGGTGGTGGTGGTGTGCGGTCCTTCGGGATCGGGCAAGTCCACGCTGATCAAGACCATCAACGCGCTGGAGCCGATCCAGAAGGGCGAGATCTACGTGAACGGCGTGGCCGTGCACGATCCCAAGACCAACCTGCCCAAGCTGCGCAGCCAGGTGGGCATGGTTTTCCAGCATTTCGAGCTGTTCCCCCACCTGTCGGTGACGGAGAACCTCACGATCGCGCAGATCAAGGTGCTCGGCCGCAAGACCGACGAAGCCCGCCAGCGCGGCCTCAAGATGCTCGACCGCGTGGGCCTTTCGGCGCACAAGGACAAGTTCCCGGGCCAGCTCTCCGGCGGCCAGCAGCAGCGCGTGGCCATCGCGCGTGCGCTGTCGATGGACCCGATCGTGATGCTGTTCGACGAACCCACGTCTGCGCTGGACCCCGAGATGGTGGGCGAGGTGCTCGACGTGATGGTGAGCCTCGCCAACGAAGGCATGACCATGATGTGCGTGACCCACGAAATGGGTTTTGCCCGCAAGGTCAGCAACCGCGTCATCTTCATGGACGTGGGCGGCAAGATCCTCGAGGATTGCTCGCGCGACGACTTCTTCAACAACGCCGACGCACGCCAGCCCCGCACCAAGGACTTCCTCAACAAGATCCTGCAGCACTGATCGGGGTTGCCGGCAGGGCCATGGCCGCGTCGCCCTCGGGCCGCGGGGTGCCGTGGGCCTTGCTGCCCCGCTGTTGGAAGCGCCTTCGGGCGCTTTCTTTTTTTGAGAAGGCGGCGCCGTCGGTTGCCCGGCCGCGCTGAGGATTTCTTCGGTTGGCTGCCGTCCGCGCGGGCCGTGCATCGGACAGCGGCCGCGTTCCTGCAGGGGGCTCCGGTACCCCGCAGGGGCATCGCTGCCCGGCTTGCCGCCGGGGCCATGGCGCCGGATCATGGGGCCTCTCCAACTTGCCGCCGGCCTCCCTTGCCTGTCCATGCTTCCGACCGACCCCGACACTCCCGAGCCGCACCGCTCGCCGCCCGAGGCGCGGACGGGCCGCGGTGGCGTGCAGGAGCAGGTCGTGCTCTGGCACCCGGAGGCCCCTGCGCAGCCGGCCATGGGGGCGCCCTGCAATGGCTGCGGGCTGTGCTGCCTCGCCGAGCCGTGCCCGCTGGGCATGCTGGTGTCCCGCCGCCGCACGGGGGCCTGCGTGGCATTGCGCTGGAGCCCTGCCGAGCGGCCCGGGGAGGGCGGGCGCTACGTGTGCGGCATGGTGGCCGACCCGGCCGGTGTCACGGGCTGGCGCAATGCCTGGGCCCTGCGCTGGCTGAAGGCGCTTTCGCTGCGCTGGATCGCTGCGGGGCAGGGCTGCGACGCGCGCCCGCTGGAAGCGGTGCGTCCGCCATCCGAGGGTCCGCCGCCGCCCGGCTGAGCCGAGAGGCCGATACCGGCTGCCGGAGGCGCGGGTTGCGCTGACTTCCGGCGGAGGCTGCGGTGCACGGCCGGTGCCCCGCACCGAGCGCGGCAGTGCCGCGCGGCCCCCCGCGCGCCACGTGACACACCGGCGACAGCAGGTCAGGGTTTGCGTCGTTGGCAACGGGCCGGGGCCGCGCTGCAATGGCCGGATCGCCTTTTTCTTTTTCGAGCAGGAGTTACGTACATGCAGCGACGCCGTTGGATCCAGTGGGGGGCCGCCGCCGCCCTCGCGCCCACCCTGTCCGCCCGGGCCCAGGGTTTTCCAGCGCGGCCGGTGAAGCTGGTGATCGCCTTCCCCGCGGGCGGCCCCACGGACATCACCATGCGTGTGCTGGCCGACAACGCGTCCAAGGTGCTGGGCCAGCCGGTCATCGTCGACAACAAGCCCGGCGCGGGCGGCACGCTGCCGGCGCAGATGCTGCAGTCGTCGCCGGCCGACGGCTACACCGTGGCGCAGATCCCGCTGGGCGTGTTCCGCATGCCCTACACGACCAAGATCAACTGGGACCCGGTCAAGGACATCAGCTACATCATCAACGTGACCGGTTATGCCTTCGGCGTGGTGGTGCCGGCCGATTCGCCGTTCAAGACCTGGGCGGACTTCGTGGCCTATGCCAAGGCCAACCCGGGCAAGCTCAGCTATGGCTCGACCGGCGCGCTGACCAGCCCGCACCTGACCATGGAGCGCGCGGCCCAGCAGCTCGGCCTGCAGTTGCTGCACGTGCCCTACAAGGGCAGCGCGGACCTGATGCAGGCGATCCTCGGCGGGCAGATCATGGCCGCGGCCGACTCCACGGGCTTCGCGCCGCAGGTGGAGGCCGGCAAGCTGCGGGTGCTGAACACCTGGGGGGCCGAGCGGCTCGCGAAATTCCCCGATGCCCCGACGCTGCGGGAGCTGGGCATCGACATCGTGCAGAACTCGCCCTTCGGCATCGGCGCGCCCAAGGGCACGCCGCCGGACGTGGTGCGCCGCCTGCACGACGCGTTCAAGGCCGCGATGGACCAGGAAAGCTACCGCAGCGCGCTCGCGCGCTACGACATGGTGCCGATCTACATGGACACGGCCGCCTACCGGCAGTTCGCCCAGGACACCTACGCCCGCGAGAAGGCGGTGATCGACAAGCTGGGGCTGGCCAAGGCGCAATAGCCAGCAGGCCGCCGCCAGCAGTTTGCTATTAATTAAATAGCAAACTATTCAATGGATCCAGCGGCATGAGGGCGATTTGGCTGCAAGATGGCCTGCGCCACCTCCGCAAAGCCCGCCCCGCGCTCCGCGTGCGTGACGAAGCGCGGCCGGTGGGTGAGCTGCGGCACGAAGCGCGCGATGTTGGCCACGCCCACGCTGTGCGGGAAGGCCTCGAACATCGCCTGGTCGTTGGTGGAATCGCCCACGTAGACCCAGCGGCCGATCTCCGCGTCCAGCGCGCGGCCGAACAGCGTGCGCACGATCCAGCGCGCACCGGCGAGCTTGTCGTGGTCGCCGTACCAGCCGTTGATGTGGATGCTGCTCACCGTGGCGTGCATGCCCTCGGCGCGCATGCGCTGCACGACCGCGTCGATGGCGGCCTGCGGCAGCTGCGTGAACTCGCTGTGGTCGATGGCGATGTCGCACTCGCGGCCCGCCGAATCGGTGGCACGGCGCGCGCCGGGGACTTCGCGCTCGATGCGCGCGAGCACCTCCTGCATGCGCGCGTACTGCACTGCGCGCGTGGCCGCGTCCTGCTGGTAGAGCTTGTGCAGCGCCAGCGCCTCCGGCGGCATGCCCCCGCCCGCCGCGGCCAGGGGCTCGCGGGACATCGCCACGGCGCCGTTCTCGGCCACGATCGCGTTCACGGGCCATGCCAGGGCGAAGGGCTCGCTCCAGCCGGCCGGCCGGCCGGTGACGGGGATCACCGCCAGGCCGGCATGGCGCAGCGCCTGCAGGGCCTGCAGCGCATCGGCGGTGATGGCGCCTTCGGTGGTGAGCGTGTCGTCGATGTCGGTGAACACGCCGATCAGGCCGGCGGGCGGGCGCCACCGGTCCAGCGGCTGCAGGTCGGGAGCGGGGCGCGATAGCGTGGCGGACGTCATTGGCGGGCGAATTCGATGAGGGCGCGGTAGAAGCGGTCGGAGCCGTCCTGCGGGTTGCCGGGCGACAGCTCCATGCGGTCGATGCCCTGGCCGGTGTTCTTCTTGAGCCGCGCGGGGATCACGGAGAAGAAATAGGGGCTGATGAACCGCGCGCCGCTGGCGCGCTGGAACTGCAGCGCGGAGAGCGCCACGCCGTCGCGCTTCCACTGCTGGGGATGGAATTCGGGGATGCCGTATTCCTGGATGCCACGTTCCGCCAGGAAGCGCTGCACCCAGGCGTTATGCGTCGCGCCGCCGTACAGGTTGATGCCGTGCTTCCAGGGCGCGGAGCGCTCCAGCGTGGCCTCGACCGCGAACAGCTGCGGGTTCCACGACGAGTTCACGGCGGGCAGGATCTGGTGCGAATAGAGCTTCGATGCCGGCAGGCCCGCGTCCCGCGCGATGGCATGGAACGCCTTGAGCCACCCGGCGACCTGCTCGGCGCGGTAGTCGTTCCAGTCGCGCGCCAGCGGGTTGAAGAGCACCGCGGGTTCCGTGTGGGGCACGGGCATGTCGATGTGCGCGAGCAGTCCTTCCAGCGTGCCGGCATCCGCCATGCCGAACACGCCCGGCGGGCGGCGCGTGGGAAGGGCGGCGGCGCGGTCGCGCGGGAGCACGGTGAAGGGCACCTCGAACACGCGGTAGCGCGCCGGGCCGCTGCGGGCCACGATCTGCGCGCGGTGCCGGCCGGGGGGCAGGGCGCGGTAGTCCAGGTCGATGCGGAAACCCACGTTCGGGGTATCGACGGCCTCCAGGGCCCGGTAGACGTCCAGCCGGTGCAGCTCGCGCGGGACCGGCCCCATGTAGCGCGCGTCGAGGTACAGGTCGAGCCCGTCGATGCGACCGCGCGGGTCCCACAGCCAGCCCGCCACGGCCAGCGTGCCCGCGGCCGCGGCGTCGTAGTGCTCCAGCACGGGGACCTGCGGGTCCGCCCGGGCATCGCGCCGCGGTGCCTGGATCTGCGCGAACGATGCGAAGCGGGCGCCCAGGCGCTCGTTCAGGGCCGCGAGGCTGCCATCGCGGCGTTCGAGATAGCGCCGAAAGCCCTCGACGGATGCGGCGCTGTAATCGGTGGTCTTCTGCGCCCCGTGGTCGCCCATGCCGTTCTCGAAATCCGGGAAGAACTGGTGCACCTCGCCGGCCAGCGTCACGGCCACGATGCGGTCCTGCACGGCCGCGGGCAGGGCCTGCAGGCGGCGCGCCACGTAGCGCAGCGCCTCGAACCGGTAGCGGTTGACGGGAATGTCGGGGTCGGTGAGCAGCGTATAGGGCACGACGCGGTGGCCGAAGTAATCGACCTCCGGCGCGCGGCCGTCCGGCAGCAGCATCAGGTTGCGCGGGTCTTCCGACAGCTCGCGCGTGAGCGGACCGACGGCATCGAAGTGGTTGGCGGCCAGGTACACGACGACGGGCCGCTGCACTTCGGTGATGAGGCGCAGGTAGCTGTCCACCAGCGCCGGGTCGATCTCCCAGCCGCGCGGCGTGCGGCGGTAGAGGCCGAGCAGCTGCAGCGTGGCGGTGAATCCGACCTGCACGTCGCCGGCCGGACCGCCGGGCTCCAGCGTGTCCAGCAGCTCGCGCACGGCGCGTGCGCCGGTGCGCCCCAGTTGCCGGCAGCGCGCCGCCGCCGCCTCGAAATCGGTGACCGTGGGGTCGGAGGCCACGTCGTCGCAGACCTCCATGCCGACGATGGTCGGGGCCAGGATCAGGGGCGGGCGCGGCGCCGCGGCGGCAGGCGCCGGGGCGGCGGCCCAGGCCTGCGGCAGGCCGGCCGCCAGCCACAGCAGCGCCGCGGCCGCGCGCAGGCGGCGGCCGATGGCGGGGCGCCGGATGCCCGGGGCCGAGGGCGCGCTGCGGAGCATGGGCCGGTCCGCCTTCACTCGCCCAGGGCCTGTTGGCGGAAGTGCCGCCCGGGGCTGGCCTGGTAGAGCCCCATCACGTCGAACTGCATGAGCGTGCCCGGGTCGCATTCGAAGCGCAGCAGGATGCGCCGCGCGCCGCCCTCGGGCAGGATCACGTGGTGCATGCCCCAGTTGATGTCCTGGCCCTGGCGCAGGCCCGCCAGGCGGATGAGCGCAGAGCGCTCGGCGCCGTCGGCGCGCCGCTGGAACAGCCAGACGCGGTTGCACCGGCCCTCGAAGCGCGGCATGCCCAGGTGCACGAGCGTGATCATGTCCTGCGGCGGGGGCTCCGCGGGGGCCCACTCCACCGTGGCGGTGCCGCCCACCATGCGCGCGGGGGCGCGGAACGGATCGCCGTCCCATCCCGCAGTGTGCAGGTCGTTGCCGTCCGCGATGGCGACGGCCCGCGGCGGGATCAGGGCGAAATCGGGCAGCAGGGCCCGGCTGTGGCGCTGGTGGTAGGCACCGATGGCGATGCCCGCCAGCACGGCGGCGAAGGCGCAGGGCACCGCCACGCGGCGGCGCGGACGGCTCCAGAGCCACGCCACGCCCTGCGCCGCGAGCAGCACGAAGAGGATGTCCAGCGCGCTGATGCTGTAGCGCGGGTTGTAGAGCACCGGCACGTGCACGGCGCACTGGTAGGCGGCGGCGCCCCCCACCACCCAGCCCATCAGGTGCCGTCGGCTGCCCCAGAAGCCGAGCACCGCCAGCAGCACGAGCACCACGCGCCAGGCGCGGTCGTTCATCACATGCCAGTCGAGGTGCGCACGGCTGAAGAACAGCACGGCCCCGAGCTTGCGCACGTACATCTTCATGAGTTCGCCGGTGGGCAGCTCGCGCAGCATGGTCTTGGCGACTTCCATAAGCCGGCGGTCGCCTTCCATCGAAAGGTGTCCCGCCGTTCCGCCCACGATGGTGGACTCGTCGTGCGCGAGGCCGAAGAAGGGCGGCTCGTACCCGGACAGCACGGGGTTGCTGCCGAAGTACAGCGCCGCGCCGCTGCCCGTCGCGACCATGGGCCGGCCGAAGGCCTCGTTCTGCCGCACCATGTACGCGCCCACGAGCAGCGTGGCGATGAGGTGGATCACGGCGATGCGCACGGCCGCGCCGCGCGCATCGCCGCGCAGGCGCCATGCCGCCACGAGGAAGGCCACCACCGCGAACGGGAGCCAGTACATGTAGGTCGCGCGCGTCAGCGTCGCCGACGCCAGGGCCAGCCCGGCCAGCACCACCGCGCCGACTTGCGCCGCGGAAGGCCGCGGCGCCCTGCCGGAGGCCGCGGCCGGCACCGCGCGCGGCTGGGCCGCGCAGCCCGTGGCCCACAGCCACACCGCCACGACGAAGATGAACGGGGATTCGCCCATCAGCGTCGCGCCCGCCTCCACCAGCATGTGGGGCAGCGCGTACAGCCAGCCCGCGGCCACGGCCGCCACGCGGCCGCCCATGCGGCGTGCCGCGTCGAACGTCAGCACCATCGCGGTCAGCGAGATGGCGAGGTTGGCGGTCTTCACGGCCACCGGGTTCGCCCCGGCGAGCGCCATGTACACCACCGCGCCCGGGGCCACCTTGTAGGAATCGGGGTGGTCGAAGAGGCGCGACGAATCCTCCAGCAGCTGCCGCGCGAGCGGCAGGTAGGTGTAGAGCGAATCGAAGGGGATGTCGGTGCGCGCCAGCACATCGACCATGCGGGCGGCGTAGAAGATGAGGGGGACGACGAGCCCCCAGAACATCCAGGTGGCGGTCAGCGGTGCGCTGTCGTGGTGCGGCGCGCGGGCGGGGAACGGGCGGCTCACCGCACGGCCTCCGCCGGGGCGGCAGGGGCGGGTTCATCCACGCCGTAGTCCGCCAGCTGCGGGCTGAGCGGCTCGGTCGGCACGCTGCTCACGTCGTGGTGCAGGAAGGCGACCAGGAACTGGATGCCCACCATGACGGGCAGCGCGGCCAGCATCACGGTGCCGCTCGTCGCGGGGTGGTCGCCGACGGCGCTGCCGATCCAGCGCAGGGCCCCGAACACGCAGCCCCAGACCAGCAGGAGCAGGCCGAAGATGCTGTAGATCGAGCCTGCGTTGAAGTCGCGCACGAAGTAGCTGTACGCATAGCGGCGCAGCAGGCGCGACGTGTGCTTCTTGAGGAATTCGGGCAGCACGCGGCCGATCTTGAGGTTCGATTCCTCGTCGGCGTACACCGAGTCCATCGGCACGTCGCGCACCACGGCGCGCAGCGTGTTGAGGCGGAACAGCATGTCCGTCTCGAAGAAATAGCGCCGCTCCAGCTTGTCGAGCGGCAGCTCGCGCAGCACGCTGGTGTGGATGGCGGTGTAGCCGTTGGTCGGGTCCATGATGGGCCAGTAGCCGCAGCTCATCTTGGTCATGAACGAGAGCACGGCGTTGCCGAAGAGGCGCACCGGCGGCATGCCGCGCACCGATTCGGGCCGGAAGAACCGGTTGCCCTTGGTGTAGTCGGCGCGCCCGGCCTGGATGGGCCGCACGAAATGCGGCAGCAGCAGCGGGTTCATCTGGCCGTCGCCGTCGATCTTCACCACGATGTCCATGCCGTCCGCGATGGCCTGGTGGTAGGCGGTCACCACGGCGCCGCCCACGCCCCGGTTCTCGGGGTTGAACAGCACGCGCACGCGCGGGTCGGTGCAATGGGCCTGGATGAACGCGCCGCTGCCCTCGGGGCAGGCATCGTCCACCGCGTAGATGCGGGTAACCGACGCCGGCACCGTGCGGATCACCTCCAGCACGTGCTGCGTCACCTTGTAGCAGGGGATCGCCACGGCGATCGTCATTGCGCGCTGCTGCGTCGTGCTCATGCCCCCGCCCTCCCGGCCACGGCGATGCCCACGAGGATCAGCGCCCCACCGGCGAAGGTCTGCAGGTGCAGGGGCTCGTCCAGGAAGAACCAGCCCATGGCCGGCACCAGCAGGAAGGCCAGGCCCATGAACGGGTACGCCAGGTGCAGGGGCGCGCTGCGCAGCACCCAGATCCAGAGCAGCGTGGTGACGCCGTACAGCGCCAGCGCCACGATGAGCCAGCCGTTGAACAGCCAGTCGGTGAGCGCGGGCTGCGCCGGCAGCATCATCGCGGCCTTCTTGAACAGCAGCTGCCCGACGGAGATGCCGAACACGCACAGGAGCGTAAGGGAGGTCAGTAGCAGGGACATGGGCGACGGGAAGGTTGGAAGAGGGAAGAAATCAACGGACGGGCTGCGGCGCGGGGACGGCCACTGCAGGCGCTTCGCGGCGCAGCACCCAGGCCGGGAGCAGGGCGAGCGGCAGCACGAAGAAGGGCAGCAGGTAGCGGTACTCGCCTGCGGTGGACAGCAGGAAAATGGCTCCGCACTGTATCGCCATCGGCAGCGCGACGACCAGCAGGGCCGCGTCTCGCCGCCGCACGCCGCGCACGAGCGCCCAGGCAAGCAGCGCGAAGCCGGCCCACGGTGTCCAGAGCAGCCAGCGGAGGTGGTAGCTGGCCTTCTGGAGCGCGATGAAGCCGCGTTCCACCTCTTCGAGGTCGAACCGCCGGTAGGCCGAGCCGGAATGGATGCGCGGGAGCACCTGGGTCGCGTAGGTCACGGCCGGGAACCCGCCCTCGGCGAGCGCCGCCGTGAGGAACACCGTGGTCCGGCTGCCCGCGAAGACGGGCAGGTTGTGCCAGAGGTTGTAGCGGAAGAACTCCCGCACGAGCGTGCGGCGGTCGTCCACGGGCAGGCCGCCCAACTGCGGCCCCTCGGGGTGGAACACCAGCATGTCCCAATAAGCGGGGTCCGAATAGGCGTTCATCGACGCGATGGGCCGGTGGCGGCGCAGCAGCTCCAGCGTGGCCGGCGAGACGCGCGGCTCGGCCAGCACCCAGGGGTCGTTCATGTGCGCGAACTGCGTCCACAGGTCGTGCATCGCGTGCGGGCGCAGTAAGTTCACGGTCTCGAACACCGCCATGGGGTAGACGGCTTCCTGCGCCTGCGAGGGGTGCGCGCGGTGCGCCGCGGCCATCAGCGCGCACCACGCCAGCAGGATGGCGCCCAGCACCCGCCGGGCGCGGCCGTGCACGAACGGCAGCACGGCCACCACCGGCAGCAGGAACACGAGGCCGTTGGGCCGGCAGAAGGCCGCGAAGGGCAGCACCACCGCCACCATCGCGAGCGAAGCGGCATCCATGCCGCGGCGGCGCACGGCGAGCCACAGCTCGAACACCAATCCGCAGGACGCCACCGCGAAGATGGCATCGGGGTAGAGCGTGCCGGTAAAGGCGACCATGTGCGGCGCGAGCGCCACGAACACGAGGCCGAAGAGGCTGGTCTTGCGCAGTCCCGCGCTCCAGCTCCAGGCCAGCATGCGGGCCAGGATCAGCGCGCACAGCAGCATGAGCGCCAGCACCGGCACTTCGACCAGCCGCGTGCCGCCGTAGAGCAGGCGGATGGCGTAGTACCAGAACACCGTCTTGCCGGAGCGGAATGCGCTGTCGCCCTCGACCTCCAGCAGGATCGCCACGCTGTCCTCGCCGAGGATGCCGGGCCAGAAGGCCAGCAGCCACAGGCCGTAGGCCGCAGCGAGCGCCGCCCAGAACGCCAGGAAGACCGCGCCTGCCCGCCGCGGGGCCGCAGCGCCCCGCCACACGGCGTCAGCGCGCGCCGGTGCCGTGGCGGC
The DNA here is from genome assembly GCF_028069655.1 of Acidovorax sp. NCPPB 4044. Lineage (NCBI taxonomy): Bacteria > Pseudomonadati > Pseudomonadota > Betaproteobacteria > Burkholderiales > Comamonadaceae > Acidovorax > Acidovorax sp. NCPPB 4044. The sequence goes on along the minus strand of NZ_JAMCOS010000001.1, from coordinate 3,837,511 downwards.
GGGGGAGGGCGGGTGGGTTGTGGGCATGGGCGCTCGGGGACCGATCAGCCGGCGGCCTGCAGTGCCAGCCCGGCGTGCTCGCGCAGCGGGTGGAAATGGATCTTGGGGAAGCGCTCCTGCGCCAGCCGCACGTCGTAGGGGCTGGTGCACAGGTAGGCCAGCGTGTCGGCCGCGTCGTGCGCCATGCGCAGCGGGTAGGCGTCGGTGAACGCGCGCAGCTCGGCGGGCGTGTCGGCCGTGATCCAGCGCGCGCCCGTGTACTGGCAGCTCTCCAGGCGCACGTCGCAGTCGTATTCGGCCTTCAGGCGGTGCTGCACCACTTCGAACTGCAGCTGGCCCACGGCGCCCAGCAGCATGTTGCCGCCGGCATCGGGCTTGAAGACCTGGATCGCGCCCTCCTCGCCGAGCTGGGCGAGGCCCTGCTGCAGCTGCTTGGTGCGCAGCGGGTTCTTCAGCACCACGGTCATGAACATCTCGGGCGCGAAGAACGGCAGGCCCGTGAACTGCAGGCTGGCACCGTCGGTGATGGTGTCGCCCAGCTGCACGCCGCCGTGCGTGGTGAAGCCGATGATGTCGCCCGCGTAGGCCTCCTCGACCGCCTCGCGGCGCTGGCTCATGAAGGTGACGACCGACGTGGGCCGCAGCTCCTTGGCCGTGCGCTGCACCTTGAGCTTCATGCCCGGCGTGTACTTGCCCGAGGCCACGCGCACGAAGGCGATGCGGTCTCGGTGGTTGGCGTCCATGTTGGCCTGCACCTTGAACACCACGCCGGCAAAGCCCGCTTCTTCGGGCAGCACCGTCTTCTCGACCGGCTGCCTGTTCACCACCAGGCTGCTGGTGCGCGGGCGCGGCGGGGGCGCGAGGTCCACCAGCGCGTCCAGCACTTCCATCACGCCGAAGTTGTTCACGCCGGAGCCGAAGAACACGGGGGTCTGCTTGCCGGCGAGGAAGGCCTCGTGGTCCCAGGCCGGAGAGGCGCCGACGGCCAGCTCCATGCTCTCCAGCGCCTCGTCGAACGTGCTGCCGAAGCGTGCGCGCAGGGCATCGGCGTCGGTGAGCGGAATGGCCTCGAAGTCTTGCGGCCGGCGCTCGCTGCCGGACTCGAACACCGTCATGGCCTGCGTGCGCAGGTTGATGATGCCGCCGAAGCTCTTGCCCTGGCCCACGGGCCAGGTCATGGGCACGCAGGGCATGCCCAGCTCGCGCTCGACTTCGTCGAGGATGTCCAGCGGCTCGCGCACTTCGCGGTCCATCTTGTTGACGAAGGTGATGATCGGCGTGTCGCGCTGGCGGCAGACCTCGATCAGCCGCCGCGTCTGCGACTCGACCCCGTTGGCCGCGTCGATCACCATCAGCGCCGAGTCCACGGCGGTGAGCACGCGGTAGGTGTCTTCGGAGAAGTCCTTGTGGCCGGGCGTGTCGAGCAGGTTCACCACATGGTCGCGGTAGGCCATCTGCATGACCGATGAGGCCACCGAGATGCCGCGCTGCTTCTCGATCTCCATCCAGTCGGAGGTGGCGTGGCGGCTCGCCTTGCGGCCCTTCACCGCGCCCGCGATCTGGATCGCGCCCGAGAACAGCAGCAGCTTTTCGGTGAGCGTGGTCTTGCCCGCGTCGGGGTGGGAGATGATCGCGAAAGTGCGGCGGACCCCGACTTGCGGGGCGTAAGGGGTGGCGGTGGCCATGGGCGTCTGGGTCCTGTCGGAAAACGTGGCACGTCCGTCGTGGGAGTGCCGGGCCCCGGCGGGTGGCTGGGGCCCCGGGGGCGCGGCCGGGTGGCTGAGACCTGCTCCGCGCCGCGGCAAAACCCGCGATTCTAGAGTGCCGCCGCCGCGCGGGCCTGGAAGGCAGGCCCGGCCGGCGCCGGGATCCCGCGCGTGTCAGGCCGTGCGCAGCGGCCAGGCCGCGCCCGTCCAGCGCTTGAGCCGCAGCGCCGGGGATTCGAAGAGGTGCCACGATGCCATGCCCGCGGCGAACGCGAGCGCCGTGGTCAGCAGCAGGCTCGGGCCGAACGGCAGGGCCGGCCACAGCGCCACGACCGCCTGTGCGATCGGGAAGCCGTAGAGGTAGATGCCATAGGAGGGGTCGCCCACGCGCCGTGCGAGCGGCAGGGGAGCGGCCTGGCGCGAACCCAGGTAGATCAGCAGCGGCGGCAGCACCACCAGGCCGGCCGAATGCTCCAGCTCCAGCCCGAAGAACAGCAGCACCCCCACCGGCGCCAGCATGCACAGCAGTTGCGGCGCCCGCGCGAGGAAGGCGTCGCGGTGCAGGGCGATCAGCGCGCCACACGTGAAATACGCCGAATACTCGAACCAGTGCCGCATCTCGCCGGTGAAGTCGGCATTCTGCGCGGCGAGGAAATAGCCGAGGTAGGCCAGGCCTGCGAGCGTGGCGGCGAGGCGCGAGCGCAGGATGCCCAGCACGCCGAGGGTGGCGAGCACGGCGTAGCACATCGTCTCCATCGGGATGGTCCAGAGCGGCCCGTTCATCACCTGCGGGTAGGGGTTGGCCAGGAACACGCCGGGCAGGTTGACGTATTCCCGGTAGAGCAGCAGGTTGCGGTAGTAGTCGATCGTTCCCGGGTGCGACAGGAATTCCGCGGCCGGCAGCCGCGTGAACACGAGGCCGAACACGAAGATGTTGGTCAGCACGGCCAGCAGCACGCCGGGCCAGATGCGCAGGAAGCGCTTCCAGAGGAAGGCGAACACGCGCGGCTCGCGCAGCCAGCTCAGCGTCACGAGGTAGCCGCTGATCGTGAAGAAGGTCATCACGGCCACGCCGCCCACCATGCTGGAATGGAGCCAGGAGGGCGGCTCCGTGCGCGTGAGGGCGAAGTGGTGGCTGAAGACCACGGCCACTGCCGCGCAGATGCGCAGCGCGTCGAACAGGTTGCGGGGTTGCGTCGGAGGCATGGTGCGGGAGGGGGCAATGGCCGCGCCGGCCAGGGCCTGCGCACGGGGATCACGGTGCCGTGCGGACGCTGCCGCACGGCGGGCCGAATGCCGGCCCTGGAAGGGTTGCTTTTATAATCGATGTTTTCCGAGGAGCGTTGCAGCGTCCCCCGCCTGGCGGGACGCGAGGCTCGGAATCATCCCTTTGCAACGACGCTCGCCCACGCTGTCCGGTGCGGTGAGTGTTCCATTCCCCTTCGAACGCGTGGTTTTTGCCCCTTGAACGGAGAAAACCATGAGCGCAGTTCTCAAGACCTCGGCCGATCAGGCCATTGCCGACATTTCCCTGGCCGATTGGGGCCACAAGGAAATCCGCATCGCCGAAACCGAAATGCCCGGCCTGATGGCCATCCGCGACGAGTTCGCGGCCAGCCAGCCCCTGAAGGGCGCCCGCATCACCGGCTCGCTGCACATGACCATCCAGACGGCGGTGCTGATCGAGACGCTCAAGGCCCTGGGCGCCGACGTGCGCTGGGCTTCGTGCAACATCTTCTCCACGCAGGACCACGCCGCTGCCGCCATCGCCGCGGGCGGCACCCCGGTGTTCGCCATCAAGGGTGAGTCGCTCGAAGACTACTGGGACTACACCCACCGCATCTTCGAATTCGGCGCCAAGGGCACGCCCGGCGAAGGCCCGAACATGATCCTGGACGACGGCGGCGACGCCACGCTGCTGATGCACCTGGGCCAGCGCGCCGAGAAGGACCTGTCCGTGGTGGCCAACCCCACCAGCGAGGAAGAGCGCATCCTGTTCGCCGCCATCAAGGCCAAGATCGCCCAGGATGCCACCTGGTACACCCGCAAGTCGGCCGAGATCATCGGCGTGACCGAGGAAACCACCACCGGCGTGCACCGCCTGAACGAGATGTCCGCCAAGGGCACGCTGCTGTTCCGTGCGATCAACGTGAACGACTCGGTCACCAAGAGCAAGTTCGACAACCTGTACGGCTGCCGCGAGTCGCTGGTGGACGGCATCAAGCGCGCCACCGACGTGATGATCGCCGGCAAGGTGGCCCTGGTGGCCGGCTACGGCGACGTGGGCAAGGGCTGCGCCCAGGCGCTGGCCGCCCTGCGCGCCCAGGTGTGGGTGACCGAGATCGACCCCATCAACGCTCTGCAGGCGGCGATGGAAGGCTACAAGGTCGTCACCATGGAATACGCCGCCGACAAGGCCGACATCTTCGTGACCACCACGGGCAACAAGGACGTGATCCGCCACGAGCACATGGTGGCGATGAAGAACGAGGCCATCGTCTGCAACATCGGCCACTTCGACAACGAGATCGATGTCGCATCGATCGAGAAGTACCAGTGGGAAGAAGTGAAGCCACAGGTGGACCACGTGATCTTCCCCGACGGCAAGCGCATCACGCTGCTGGCCAAGGGCCGCCTCGTGAACCTGGGCTGCGCCACGGGCCATCCGAGCTTCGTGATGTCCAGCTCGTTCGCGAACCAGACCATCGCGCAGATCGAGCTGTTCACCCGCCAGGACGCCTACCAGGCCGGCAAGGTCTACGTGCTGCCCAAGATCCTCGACGAGAAGGTCGCGCGCCTGCATCTGAAGAAGGTCGGCGCCCAGCTCACCGAGCTGACCGACACCCAGGCGGCCTACATCGGCGTCAAGAAGGAAGGGCCGTACAAGCCCGACACCTACCGCTACTGAAGCGCAGCGGTGCCCCTGCCGGAGCCCCGTGCGGCCCGGCGGGCGGTTGCTATTAAATTAATAGCTGACTCGCCAATGGATCCGGCGGCATGCGGCTTGTTTGACTTGAAAAGGACGGGCGCATGCGCGCGGATGTGTTTTTGGTGGAAAGCGGCCAGGCGGCGACCCGGTCGCAGGCGCAGCGGCTGGTGGCTGCCGGCGTGCAGTGGCGCTTCGCGCCCTCCATGCCCTGGCACAAGGTGGCGAAGAACGGCGACGACATCCCGGAGGGCGCCGAAGTGCAGTTGCTCGACGCGGCCGAGGCGAAGTACCTCTCGCGCGGCGGGCTCAAGCTCGAAGGGGCGTTGCAGGCCACGGGGCTGTCGGTGGCCGGCTGGCGCTGCCTGGACGTGGGCCAGAGCACCGGCGGCTTCACCGACTGCCTGCTGCAGCAGGGCGCGGCCCAGGTGATCGGCGTGGACGTGGGGCACGGTCAGTTGCACGAGCGCCTGCGCAACGACCCCCGCGTGGTGGGCGTCGAGGGGCTCAACGCACGCTCGCTCACCGCCGAAGACCTGCGGGAGGCCTGCGAGGAAGCGCTTTCCGAACGCGTCGAGCGCGACCCCGAGGACAACGACACCCAGCCGGTCGCCCCCTACAGCTGGATGCGCAACGGCGGCCTGGTCGACGATGAATACGACGACAGCGACGACGCCAAGGAGCATGAGGTGGAGGCCTTCAAGGCCGAGCGCGACGCCAGGGCGCGTGCGCGCGCCGATGGCGCCCTGCCCACCGTGCGCCGCCGCAGGCCCGGGCGGGAAGGCGTGGACGTGACGCCCGTGTTCGACCTCATCACCGGCGACGTGTCCTTCATCTCGCTCACGCTGATCCTGCCGGCGGTGGTGCCGCTGCTGGCCGCCGGCGGCACGTTGCTGATGCTGGTCAAGCCGCAATTCGAACTGCAGCCCGGGCAGGTGGGCAAGGGCGGCATCGTGCGCGACCCCGCACTCTACGCCCAGGTGGAGCAGCGCCTGCGCGAGAGCTGCGCCGCGCTGGGACTCGACGTGCTCGGCTGGCACGGCAGCGCCATCGAGGGCGGCGACGGCAACCGCGAATTCTTCATCCACGCACGGAGGACGGCATGAGCCTTTCCGCAGGGTCGCCGGCCTTTCCGGTCAGTTTCGAATTCTTCCCGCCCAAGACGCCCGAGGGCGCGGACAAGCTGCGCGCCGTGCGCCAGCAGCTCTACGTGCGCAAGCCCGAGTTCTGCTCGGTCACCTACGGTGCGGGCGGCTCCACCCAGGAAGGCACCTTCGGGACCGTGCGCGAGATCCTGGCCGAGGGCGTGCAGGCCGCGTCGCACTTCTCGTGCATCGGCGCCACGCGCGAGAGCGTGCGCACGCAGCTCGCGCAGCTCAAGGCCATGGGCGTGTCGCGCCTGGTGGCCCTGCGCGGCGACCTGCCGAGCGGCTACGGCGCGGGCGGCGAATTCCAGTACGCGAGCGATCTCGTCGCCTTCATCCGCGCCGAGACGGGCGAGGATTTCCACATCGAGGTCGCGGCCTACCCGGAAGTCCATCCCCAGGCCCGCTCGCCGGAAGCCGACCTGCAGGCCTTTGCCGCCAAGGTGCGCGCGGGCGCGCATTCGGCCATCACCCAGTATTTCTTCAACGCCGACGCCTATTGGCGCTTCGTGGACGACGTGCGCGCGCTGGGCCTGGACGTGCCCGTGGTGCCGGGGATCATGCCGATCCTGGGGTCCACGCAGCTCATGCGCTTCTCGGATGCGTGCGGCGCGGAGATCCCGCGGTGGATCCGCCTGCGGCTGCAGGGCTTCGGCGACGATTCCGCCAGCATCCGTGCCTTCGGGCTCGACGTGGTGAGCGCGCTGTGCGAGCGGCTGCGCGCGGGCGGCGTGCCCGCGCTGCACTTCTACACCATGAACCAGAGCGCGGCGACGCTGGAACTCTGCCGCCGGCTGGGGCTGTGAGCATGGGCGGAAGGGCCGGCTGCAACGCCGGCCGGCTCGACCGTGCTTTGGGTAACATGGCGCCTCTTTCGCGTGACCGCTCCATGATTCCCGCTCTTGCTCCTCCGCTGGTGGCCGCCGTGCTGTGCGCCACGCTTTCACCGTTGGCCGGTGCCCAGGCCCGGTACAGCTGCCGCGACAACGCGGGCAACGTCTTCTCGCTCTCGCGGCCGTGCCCCGCGGGCACGGTCACCACCGCGGTCATGGCCGGCCCCGTGGCCGCCCCGCCCGCGCCGTCCCCGCGGTACGAACCCGCTCCGGTGCGGACCGCCGTGCCCGACGGGCCGGACTACCGCAAGTACATGAGTGCCCAGTGCCGGTCGCTGCACGACACGCTCCGCACGGGCCCCTCCCGCGGCCTGCCGTACGACGTGCTGAACGGCATGCGCCGCGAATACGAACGCGACTGCCGCGAGGACGAAAGCGAGGCCTCGATGCGGCTTTCCCGCGAACAGCGCGAGGCCCGCCAACTGCGCCGCGACGAGATCCGGCAGGCCGAGGTCGCCGAACAGGCCGCGCGCGCGGACACCGTCCGCCGTGCGGAGCAGTGCGCCGAGTCGCGCCGCATCCTGGTGGCCAAGCGCGCCCGCACCGATCTCACCGAAGGTGAAAAAAAGGATTTGACGCGTTTTGAAGAGGCTTTTGCATCGCGCTGCCAGCGCTGAATCGCTGCGGCATCGCGCCGGGCTGGGGGCTTTCGTGCTGTGCGCCATGCTCACGGCCTGCGCTGTCGCGCCCACCCCGGTCCCCGATGCCGTGCCGCCATCCGCTCCGGCGCCCCCGGAGGCTGCCGGGGAAGGCCGGGCCGCGAAGCCCGCACCCCGCGCGCCGCGCCCTGCGGCACCGCGTGCCCCACCCGATAAAGAGAAGGACAGCACGCCTCCCGAGCGGGAAGCGCCGCCGAGCGAGCGGGCGCCTGCGGACGAGCGGCCCGGCGCCGCCCGCGACCCCGAAGGCGATCTGTCCGACTTCGGGGAAGAGGGCATGGCCTCCTGGTACGGCGCGCGTTTCCATAGCCGGCGCACGGCGAGCGGCGAACGCTTCGACATGAACGATTTCACCGCGGCGCACCGTACGCTGCCGTTCGGCACCCGGGTGTGCGTGCGCAGCCTGGTCACGGGGCGCTCGGTGCAGGTGCGCATCAACGACCGCGGCCCGCATTCCCCCGGCCGCATCGTGGACCTCAGCCGGGCGGCGGCGCAGTCGCTGGGCCTGCTGGGGCTGGGCATCAAGCCGGTGGTGCTGAGCCCGGCGCCCTCCGACCCGGACGAGCCCTGCCCGGGCTCGTGAGCCTGCGGGTCGCGGCCCGCTATCGCTCAGCCGCCGGATTCGAGGGTGTGGGTGGCGTGCTCGTCCTGCGCCAGCAGTTTCGCCATCTGCGGCAGTGCCGGCTGCAGGGCCGCTTTCAGGGTAAAGGGCGGGTTGACCAGGAACATCCCGCTGGCCGGCAGCCCGGGGCGCCGCTGCGTACCGTCCGCGCCGGCCGTGATCTTGCTGGACTTCACCGTCAGGGTCGCGTGCAGCCAGGGCTTGCCGGCACGCACCGCCAGTGTCTTCAGGCGCTTGGGCAGATCGTGGGCTTCCGGCCGCGGAATGATGGGGTACCACACGGCATAGGTGCCCGTGGCGAAGCGCCGCAGCGCCTCTGCCAGCATGTCCTGGACGCGGCCGTAGTCGCTCTTGATCTCGTAGCTCGGGTCGCACAGGACCAGGCCGCGCCGCGAGGGCGGAGGCAGGAACTTGCGGATGCCCTCGAAACCGTCTTCGTGCAGCACCGCCACCTGCCGCCCGGCTTCGAGCTGGGCCACATTGCCCGCCAGCGAGCGCAGGTCCGTCGGATGGAGTTCGAACAGCTTCAGCTTGTCGTGGCCGCGCAGCAGCCGCTGCGCGATGAACGGCGAGCCCGGATAGACCTTGGAGGCGCTGCCGGTGTTGAACTCTTTCACCAAATCCGCGTAGGCCTGCAGCGCAGGGGCCAGCACGGTGCCCTGGGGCAGGGCGGAAGCCGCAAGGCGCAGGATGCCGTCGGCCGCTTCGCCGCTGGTGGCGGCATAGTCCCCATCCAGGCGGAAAAGGCCCGCTCCGGCATGGGTATCGAGCACGGTCAGTGCTGCGTCTTTCTGCGTCAGGTGTTGCAGGGTGGCGATCAACACCGTGTGTTTGAGCACATCGGCATGGTTGCCCGCATGGAAGGCGTGGCGATAACTGAACATAAGCTCCGATGGTAACCAGCCCGCCGGGCGTCCCGGGTGGTGAAAACCGGACGAAGAACGCAGATTGCCGGGCGCTTTGCACTTGCCGGGATGCGCTTTGTTGCCCGTCCGGGGCCCGGTTGCTGCATGATGGCGGCCATTCGTGCGCTCCGAAACCCGCGGCGCGCGGTGGCGCCGCCTCGCCGCGCTGCCCGGTTTCCTGATTTTCTGCCGTTGCCTATGTCCGCTCCATCCCTTGTCACCGAACCTCCGGGCGATGTCCACCACGTGGATGCCTTGTCGGCCGGGGCGCGCCTGGGCGAATTCGAGGTGGTGTCGCTGCTCGGTGTCGGCGGCTTCGGCATGGTCTACAAGGCTTTCGACCACTCGCTGCTGCGGTTCGTGGCCATCAAGGAATACATGCCCACGGCACTCGCGGCCCGGGCGCAGGGGCAGTCGCTCTGGGTGCGTTCGTCCTCCCACGAGCAGTCGTTCCAGGCCGGACTGGCTTCCTTCGTGGCCGAAGCGCGGCTGCTGGCGCAGTTCGACCACCCGTCCCTGGTGAAGGTCTTCCGGTTCTGGGAAGCCAACCAGACCGCCTACATGGTCATGCCGCTCTACACGGGCATGACCCTCAAGCAGGCGCGCGCCCACATGCGGACGCCGCCGCCCGAGGCCTGGCTGCGCAAGGTGCTGTGGTCCGTGCTGGGCGCCCTGCGCGTGCTGCACGACGGTCAGACGCTGCACCGCGACATCTCGCCGGACAACATCTTCCTGCAGGATTCCGGGCCGCCCGTGCTGCTCGACCTGGGCGCCGCACGGCATGCGATCACCGACCATTCACACCGGCTCACCGCGGTGCTCAAGGTCAATTACGCACCCATCGAGCAGTACAACGACGAAGGCAACGACCTGCGGCAGGGGCCCTGGAGCGATCTGTATTCCGTCGGGGCGGTGATGCACGGCTGCCTGTGCAACGACACCCCGCTGCCGGCCACGCTGCGCGCCATCCGCGACCGGATGGTTCCTTTTTCGCGCGTCGCGAAGACGGTGCGCCGGCAGTTCGGCGTGGATTACTCCGCCCCGTTCGTCGCCGGGATCTCGCAGGCACTCGCCCTGCAGCCCGAAGAGCGGCCACAGAGCATCGACGAATTCCTGCGCGCCATCGACATGACCGTGCCGCCCGAAGGCATGGGGCAGTTCGATTTCCGCGCCGAACTGGGCGATATCTGGGTCGAGCCGGCGGATCGCCGCGGGGCGGGCGTCGCCGTGCCCATGATCGACATCACGTCGGTGCCCGCGCCGATGTCCGGCGTGTCGATGCCGGCGCCCATGGCGGCTGTCCTGTCCACTCCCGCGCCTGCGGCGGCCGTGGTGGCCCGGCGGAGCGCGGAACCCCCTGCGGCACCCGCCCATGCCCAGGACACGGGGGGCGACACGGTATTCCTCGACAGTGCGGTGGACGCGGGAGACTCCGTGTTCGAGCCCACGGTGGTGCATGGAGCGCCCCGAGCGGCTGCCAGCGACGCGCAGGAAGGCGGCCCCCGCCAGCGCGCGCCCGGCAAGTGGCCCCGCGCATGGTTCGCCGCCGCGGCACTGGCCCTCCTTGCCGTGGCGGCCGGCGGCGCCGTGTGGATGCAGCAACCCGAGGCGAAGCCGGTGGCTGCACCGCGCACGCCCGAAGAAGAAATCATCGTCGAGACGGCAGAACCGGTGCCTGCAGCCGGGGCCCCGTCCGATGCGGCATCCGACGCCGCGGTGGCCGCCGTGGACGGCGCACAGCCCGCAGGCCCGGCGCCAGCCGCATCGTCGCCGGTATCGGTGCCGCCCGGCCTTGCCCTGGCCGCCGCTTCGACCCCCCCGCGCCCGTCCGCCGGCCCGCAAGGCTTCGGAACCCGGAGTGGCTGCTGCGGCTGCGCCGTCCGCGCCTGCGGCCCCGGCGGAGGCGGCCGCACCCGTGGCCGCGGCGCGCCCTGCGCCCCGCGTGGCGGGCCCCGACGAGGCCTGCGCGGATGCGGGCTTCCTGGCGAAACCCATGTGCATTCACCAGGAATGCCAGCGCCCTGCCGTGGCAAACCACCCCCTGTGCGTCGAGAACCGCCGCCGCCTGGAAGCCGAGGAGCGCCGCAGGCTCATGCTGTCGCAATGAGCCTGCTTGCCTCCTGGTGAAACGGTTTCGTATAATGGCGGGCTTCGCAGCGAATACCAGGTCCCGCGGCGAGGTTTCACAGCCACCTAAGAGGCTTCCACCCAGAGAAGCACCGACCGTGGAAAAGGACCGCCAAACCCTCTCCCTTGAAAAGAGAAACTCATGACTACGTTCAGCGCAAAGCCCGCTGAGGTTGTGCACGAGTGGTTTGTGATTGACGCGACCGACAAGGTCCTCGGACGAGTAGCCAGCGAAGTTGCTCTCCGTCTGCGCGGCAAACACAAGGCCATTTACACGCCTCACGTCGATACCGGCGATTTCATCGTCATCATCAACGCCTCCAAGCTCAAGGTCACCGGCACCAAGTCCCTGGACAAGGTGTACTACCGCCATTCCGGCTATCCCGGTGGCATCACGGCGACGAACTTCCGCGATCTGCAGGCCAAGCACCCCGGCCGCGCACTCGAGAAGGCTGTCAAGGGCATGCTGCCCAAGGGCCCCCTGGGCTACGCCATGATCAAGAAGCTCAAGGTCTACGGCGGCGCGGAACATCCGCACACCGCTCAGCAGCCCAAGGCGCTGGAAATCTAAGGAGCCGACATGATTGGTGAATGGAACAATGGCACCGGCCGTCGCAAGTCCAGCGTCGCTCGTGTGTTTCTGAAGAAGGGTTCCGGCAAGATCACTGTGAATGGCAAAGACATTCAGCAGTATTTCGGCCGTGAGACGTCCATCATGATCGCCAAGCAGCCGCTCGCGCTGACCAACCATGTCGAAACGTTCGACATCCAGGTCAACGTGCACGGCGGCGGTGAGTCCGGCCAGGCCGGCGCTACCCGCCACGGCATCACCCGCGCTCTGATCGACTACGACGCATCCCTGAAGCCCGCACTGAGCCAAGCCGGCTTCGTGACCCGCGATGCCCGTGAAGTCGAGCGTAAGAAGGTCGGTCTGCATTCCGCACGCCGCGCCAAGCAGTTCTCAAAGCGCTGATCTTCGCTGCTCTGCAACCGGCCGCACAGCACTCCGCGTGGATGCTGTCGGCTACGAAAAACCGCCGTCATGGCGGTTTTTTGCTTTGCGCGAACCGTGGTCCCTGAAGGAGAGGTATCGACATGCGACTCAAGCTGCTTCGGCGCCGTCTGACAGTCAGTGCGCCGCGGGTTTCGGTCCGCAGCGCCATGCCCTGGCCCTTGCGATGGATGGTCCTGGCGGCCTTCATCGGATTGTGTGCAGCCGTCGCTCTGTGGGTCTTCGAGTTCGGCAAGAGCATCGCGGGGCTGGATTCTCGCTCGCGCGACGAATTGGTCCAGCTGAGGCAGGAGGTGATCCGGCTGCGCGAGGAAACGCGGGTCCGCCACGATGCCACCAGCGCCGAAGGCTCTCTGCTGACAGCCGAGCGTGCGGCTCTGGAGCGGGTGATGGCACGCACACGCCAACTGGAGGCCGACAACCGGACGCTGCGCGATGACCTGGGATTCTTCGAGAAACTGATTCCTGCAGGCAAGGCGGATGGCATCAGCATCCGCGGCCTGCAGGTCGAAGCCATCGGCGCGGGCCAGTTGCGCTGGCAGATCCTGGTGATACAGCCGGTGCGCAACGCCCCCGAATTCAAGGGTCGGATGGAGCTGCAGGCCGAGGGAACCCGGGACGGCAAGCCGTGGACACAGCTGTTGCCGGGCGGTAGCCAGGCCCTGCAGTTCGAACACTACCGGCGGGTGGAGGGGCTGTCGGAGATTCCTGCCAATGCCGTGGTAAAAACCGTGACCGCCCGGGTCCTGGAGGGCAACGCGGTACGCGCCACCCACCATTTCCCGATGCAGTGAGCCGTATACCCGGCACACCGGCGCTGCCGCACGGCAGCGCTGCGCCGTCGGCGCCAGACCCTCGCATGGGAGTGCGGACAGGGCGGGCCGGCATCCAATGAGGAGATTTCAGCCATGTTTTCCCGCAAGAAGCAGCCCCCCATCAAGAGCCTCATCGCGCATGGCACCCGCATCAACGGCGAGGTGGTGTTTGCCGAAGGATTGCGCATCGATGGCGAGGTCGCGGGAGATGTACGCGCCCAGAGCGGGGAGCAGCCCACGATCCTCGTGGTGTCGGAGTCGGCGCGTGTGGAAGGTGCGGTGCATGCCGCCCACGTGATCATCAACGGCACGGTGATCGGCCCGGTGCATGCGGCGGAGTTGCTCGAACTGCAGCCCAAGGCGCGGATCACGGGCAACGTGCATTACAAGGCCCTGGAGATGCACCAGGGCGCCACGATCGCCGGGCAGATGAGCCCTTCGACCGTTCTGGTCGAGGAAAAGCCCACACTCAAATTGGCGTCAAACGCCGGCTGACCGGTCACGAAAACGACCTTGCAGTAGTATCGGAGGCCATTTCCTCCCCCACCGGAGACATCCCCATGAGTGCAGTAGCCGATAACGTCCAGACCGAAATGCCCGCCCCCATTGTCTTCACCGACAGTGCTGCCGCCAAGGTGGCGGACCTCATAGCCGAGGAAGGCAACCCCGATCTGAAGCTGCGTGTCTTCGTGCAGGGCGGCGGTTGCTCCGGTTTCCAGTACGGCTTCACGTTCGACGAGATCACGAACGAAGACGACACGACCATGACCAAGAACGGCGTGTCGCTGCTCATCGATGCCATGAGCTACCAGTACCTCGTGGGTGCCGAGATCGACTACAAGGAAGACCTGCAGGGCGCGCAGTTCGTCATCAAGAATCCCAATGCAACCACCACCTGTGGTTGTGGATCGAGCTTTTCGGCCTGATCCGTGCCGAGTTAATCCAAGCCGCCCGAGGGCGGCTTTTTTGTTCCCGGATGCGAGTCATGTCTCTGTCGCCCAGCGCCCATACCGAGTTACCCGTGCCGCCACCGGTCCAGGCCCCGGAGCGCCGCATTCTGCTCTGGATCGTGGCCGTGGGCTTTTTCATGCAGACCCTGGATGCGACCATCGTCAACACGGCCCTGCCGGCCATGGCCGGCAGCCTCGGCGAAAGCCCGCTGCGCATGCAGTCGGTGATCGTTGCCTATTCGCTCACGATGGCCATGTTGATTCCCGCGTCGGGCTGGCTGGCGGACCGCTTCGGGACGCGCAAGGTGTTCCTGTTCGCCATCGCGGTGTTCTCGCTGGGGTCACTGGCGTGCGCGGCATCGCGGCACCTCGGGGAACTGGTGGCGGCGCGGGTGCTGCAGGGGCTGGGCGGTGCGCTGCTGCTTCCGGTGGGGCGGCTCGCGGTGCTGCGCACCTTTCCGCGCGGCGAGTTCCTGGAGGCGATGAGCTTCGTCGCCATTCCCGGGTTGATCGGTCCACTGCTTGGGCCGACGCTGGGCGGCTGGCTGGTGCAGAGCGCGTCGTGGCACTGGGTGTTCCTCATCAACCTGCCGGTGGGGGTGGCCGGTTTTCTGGCCACTGCGCGGTTCATGCCCAATGTGCGGGCGCCGAAGGTCGACGGTTTCGATCTGGCCGGATACGTGCTGCTGGCTTTCGGCATGGTATCGATCTCGCTTTCGATCGAGGCCGCCGGCGTCGTGGGGCGCGGGGGCGCTGCGGCGCTGGGAGTCGGCGGGCTCGTGGCGCTGGTCGTGTACTGGCTGCATGCCGCTCGGCACGAACGGCCGCTGTACTCGCCGCAGCTGTTCAGGGTGCGGACGCTATCGGTGGGGCTGCTCGGCAATCTGTTCTGCCGGCTGGGCAGCGGTGCGATGCCGTTCCTGATCCCCGTGTCGCTGCAGCTGTTGCTGGGGTATTCGCCCCTGCATGCCGGGCTGATGATGCTGCCCGCGGCCCTGGCAGGCATGGCCATGAAGCGCGCCGCGGCCCCGCTCATCCGGCGTCATGGCTACCGCAATGTGCTGGTCGGCAACACCGCCGTGCTGGGCCTGTTGATGGCGAGCTTCGCTCTGCGCGATCCTGCCTGGCCGCTGGCTTGGCAGGTTCTGCAGCTGGCTGCCTTCGGCGCGGTGAACTCGCTGCAGTTCACGGGCATGAACACCATCACGCTCAAGGATCTGGACGGGGCCAGTGCCAGCAGCGGCAACGGCCTGCTGTCGATGGTGCAGATGCTGGCCATGAGCCTGGGTGTGGCGGTGGCTGGTGCGGTGCTGTCGGAATGGAGCCAGGCGTACGGTGGTGCGCAGGTGCCGGGCGCGGTGCTGCATGCGTTCCAGTCCACGTTCCTGACGGTGGATTTCATCACGGTGGCTTCGGCGGCCGTGTTCTGGCAGTTGCCACAGGAGGCCCGCGTGCCGCCGCGGGAAGGGCCCGAGGTGTCCGGCCAGGGCTAGTAGCCGCGGAAAATTCCGGGCGTGGCGTGGCGCCTCGGCAGCGTCAGGCAGGATGGAGCGCGCCGAGGATCCTCGGGCCGGCGGCGCCCGTGACCTGCGGCAAATTGCCGGGCTGGTGCTGCAGTGCACGGTAGGCGAGCCAGGCGAACGCGGCGGCCTCGACCTGTTGGGAAAGCAAGCCCAGCGCATCGGTCGCCTGCACCTGCACTGCGGGCAGCAGGGCCGCCAGGCGGCACATCAAATGCCTGTTGCGCGCTCCGCCCCCGCAGACGGCCAATTGCCTGCTGGCACGGCCATGCCGTTCGACGTCGAGCGCGCAAGCGCGCGCCGTCAACTCGGTGAGGGTGGCTTGCACGTCCACCGGCGCCGCGGCAGGCAGCGCCTGCAGATGGCCACAGAGCCAGTCGGCGTGGAACAAGTCCCGGCCCGTGCTCTTGGGTGGAGGCTGGTGCAGGTAGGGCTCTGCCAGCAAACGGTCCAGCAGCGCGGGAATGACCTGGCCCTGTGCCGCCCAGGCGCCGTCGGCATCGTAGGGCTGGCCGGTGTGGCGTTCGCACCAGTGGTCCATCAGCGCGTTGCCCGGTCCGCAGTCGAAACCCAGCACGTCGCCATCCGCGCCCAGCACGCTGAGGTTGGCGATGCCGCCGATGTTCAGCACGCACACCGTGGTGCCGGCGCGTCCGAAAACGGCCTGGTGGAAAGCCGGGACCAGCGGCGCTCCCTGGCCGCCGGCCGCCACGTCGCGGCTCCGGAAATCGGCCACCACGGCGATGCCCGTGCGCTCGGCGAGCAGGGCAGGGCTGTTGAGCTGGATCGTGTAGCCCGTTCCGTCGTAGAGGCCGGGCCGATGCCGCACGGTCTGCCCGTGTGCGCCGATGGCGCGGATGTCGGACGGTGCAAGACAGGCGGCTTCGAGCAGCCGCTGAACGACCTCGGTGTATGTGCGCACCAGGGCGTTGGCGGCCAGCGCGGCGCGGTGCAGTTCATCGGCGCCGACGGTGTTGAGCGCGAGCAGTTCGGCCTTGAGATCCGGTGCCAACGGCGCTGACTGGAATCCGGCCACGCGCAACCCCCCGTCCGAGAACTCCACCAGCGCGCCGTCCACCCCGTCGAGCGAGGTGCCCGACATGAGGCCGATGCAGCGTTCGGTGGCGACGGAAGAAATCAAAGCTGATAACCCGAAAGGAGGGGGATGGGGCCGCGAAATCCGCACGCGGCCAAGGCATCGCGTCCCAGGCCGGCAGAGACTGCGGAACCTGTTTTGCAGGCCTCCGGCAGTGCCCCCATCCCAGCACAGCTGAAAGAAGGGGGGCGTGCAGCGCCTTCAGTGGGAAGCGTCTGCGCTTATTGCGCGCTGGCCTGGAGCACCTGCGATGCCGCCGAGAGCTGCACGCGCATGTTGGATGCCAGCCGGGTGAAGGCGGCGCGCGAAGCGGCGGAAACCGGCTGCGCGGCTTCGCTCTGCTGCGCAATGGTCATCGGGTCCTGGTGCTGCCCGTTCACGCGGAATTCGAAGTGCAGATGCGGGCCCGTCGCCCAGCCCGTGGCACCCACGGCCCCGATGGTCTGGCCCTGGTCGACCGACTGGCCCTGCCGTACGTCGATGCGGCTCAGGTGGGCGTACACGGTCACGTGCTGGTTGCGGTGCTTGATGTAGACGACGTTGCCGTAGCCGTTCTGCACGCCGGCGAAATCGACCGTGCCATCGCCGACGGTGCGCACGGCCGTTCCGGTCGGCGCCGCGAAATCGGTGCCCAGATGGGCGCGCCACTTTTGCAGGATGGGGTGGAAGCGCATCTTGAAGCCGCTGGTGACGCGCGAGAACTCCACGGGCGAGGTGAGGTAGGCGCGTCGCATGCTTTCGCCTTCGAGGGTGTAGTAAGCCCCCTTGGCGGCGCCCGGTTCCTGGAACCAGACGGCGTCGTACGTCTTGCCGTTGTTGTGGAACTCCGCGCTCACCACGCGTCCACTGCGCAGCGGTTCGCCATCGGCTTCGAGGGTTTCGTACACGACCGAAAAGCGGTCGTCCTTGCGCAGGGCCCGGTGGAAATCGATGTTGCTCGCGAACACTTCGGCCAGTTGGATGGCCACGCCGTCCGGAATGCTGGACGCGTCGGTGGCGGCGAAGAGCGAGCTGCGGATGACGCCGCCGGCCAGCCGGGTGCCCACGGTGAGCGGGGCCGTTTCGATGCGCGATGCGAAGGCGTTGCCTTGTCGCTCGACCACGAGGCGGCGGAAATTGCCGCTGTCGTCCTGTACCCAGCGTGCCGTGAGCTTCAGCAGGCGATGGTCATCGGTGGTTTCCGCGGAGACCGAACGGCCGCCGCGGCCCAGCAGGGTCTGCCGGACCTGCCCGTCGCCGCGCAGGAAAGCAGCGGCAGCAGGATCGGCCACGCCCAGGCGTTGCAGGATGGCCTCGGCCGTGTCGCTGCTGCGGGTCTGGTCGGTGCGGTAGAGCGAGTAGCTGGGGATATCCACCAGGGCGGACAGCGGCTGGTCGCCTGCGAGCGAATCCACCGGGTACTCGACAAGGCTGCGCGGCAGGTCGCCCGGATCGGGGGCGAATGACGCTACGGCGAAGGCGCCGCCGCCGCCGGTCAGCAGGACAGCGGCCACGGCTGCGGTGATGCGTTTGGGATGGTTCCGGGCAATGCGCGATAGCCGGTCCAGCAAAGCGAGGCCGGCGGATGTCAAGCCGTTGTTCAAGAGTCTGTACCCCAGGGTGAGGTGCATGCGGGCCCTGAGGCGGCATGCACGGGCTGTCTGTGGGTTGCAGCGGCACGGGAGGGGCGGGCCGGAGAGCCGAGGCCGGCAGGCGCACTAGAATCCGCCGCTGCAAACGTGGCCGGAAGTATAGCCACTGACCCCCTCGCCGAACCCTGCAAAACCCTTATGAATCAATCCACTGTTACAACATTCCCGATCACCGATGGTGTAGGACAGGCGCTGGAGGTTTCGTTGCGCGGGGCTGACGAACTGCTGCCCCGGGATGAGTGGACGAAGAAGCTGGCACGGGCCGAGGCTACGGGGATCCCATTGCGCATCAAGCTGGGACTCGACCCAACCGCGCCGGACATCCATATCGGCCACACGGTGGTGCTCAACAAGATGCGGCAGCTCCAGGATCTGGGGCACCAGGTGATCTTTCTCATCGGTGACTTCACCACGCTCATCGGCGATCCGTCGGGGCGCAACTCCACCCGCCCGCCGCTCACCCCGGAGCAGATCAAGGCCAACGCCGAGACCTACTACCGCCAGGCCAGCATGGTGCTGGACCCCGCGAAGACCGAGATCCGCTACAACAGCGAATGGAGCGAGCCGCTCGGCGCGGCCGGCATGATCCAGCTCGCGGCCAAGTACACCGTGGCACGCATGATGGAGCGCGACGATTTCCACAGGCGGTTCACGGGCGGGCAGTCGATCAGCCTGCACGAATTCCTCTACCCGCTTTTGCAGGGGTATGACTCGGTCGCGCTCAAGAGCGACCTGGAGCTCGGCGGCACGGACCAGAAATTCAATCTGCTGATGGGGCGCCATCTGCAGCAGGAGTACGGGCAGGAGCCGCAGTGCATCCTGACCATGCCGCTGCTCGTGGGCCTGGACGGCGTGGACAAGATGTCCAAGTCAAAGGGCAACTACATCGGCATCGCCGAAGACGCCAACACCATGTTCGCCAAGGTGCTGTCGATCTCCGACACGCTCATGTGGGACTGGTACACGCTGCTGTCCTTCAAGTCGCTGGCCGAGATCGCCGTGCTTCGGAAGGAAGTCGAGGACGGGCGCAATCCCAAGGATGCGAAGGTGATGCTCGCGAAGGAAATCACTGCCCGATTCCACAGCGCCTCGGCGGCAGATGCGGCCGAGGCGGACTTCGTGAACCGCAGCAAGGGCGGTGTGCCGGACGAGATTCCCGAGGTCGCGCTGCAGGGCGCTCCGTTGGGGATCGGTGCGCTGCTGAAGCAGGCCAACCTCGCGCCGTCCACGAGTGAGGCGAACCGCCTCATCGATGGCGGCGGTGTGCGCGTGGAAGGTAGCGTGGTAAGCGACCGGGGGCTCAAGCTGGAAGCCGGCACTTACGTGGTCCAGGTCGGCAAGCGCAAGTTCGCCCGCGTGACGCTGGGCTGAGCGTCTTGCGGCGGGGGGGGCGTGCTGCTTCCCTGCACCAGCGAGGCGCCGCCCGGCATTCAATCGAGGTTGTCGTTCAGGTCGGGGTCGGGCACTTCGCCCACGGCCTCGCGCGTGAGCTGCGCTTCCTGCAGCAGCCAGGCGCAGAACGCCTTGATCTCCGGGCGCTGGCCGCTGCGCGGCCCCACCAGCAGCCAATACACCAGCGGCGAGTCGAGCCGGTAGCCGGGCAGGACCTCGACGAGGTCGCCCGAGGCGAGGCTGTCCGCGATGAGCGGCATGCGCGCCAGGGCCAGCCCCTGGCCGGTGAGGGCGGCCTGCACGATCTGGTGCGCGTAATTGAAGTACAGCCAGCGCTTGGGCTGCAGCTTGGACTGGCCGTTCTGCTCGAACCAGCGGCGCCACGTCAGCCATTCGAGGTGCATGGTGCGGTGTGCGTCGCCGGCCTCGATGAGCGTGAACTGCGCCACATCGGCAGGGTTGCGGATGGGCGGCCCGCTCTTGATGAGCCAGGGGCTCGCGACCACGGCAAGCTGCTCGCCGTAGAGGCGCTGCGCCCCCTGCACGTGCGCGCCCGGCGCCGCGTAGCGCAGCGCGAGATCGACATCGGCCGTTTCGAGGTCCACGGGGGCATCGGTGGCGTCGATCCGGATGTCGATGTCCGGGTTGTCCCTCTGGAATGCCTCCATGCGCGGAATGAGCCACATGGAGGCGAAGCTCGCCCACGTGGTGATCGCCACGCTCTTGCGGCCTGCCGTCTGCCGCACGAGCCGCACGGAGGCATCGAGCCGTTCCACTGCAGGCGCCACGGCGCGGTGCAGTTGCGCCCCCGCGCCCGTGAGTTCCACCGCCCGCGTGTGCCGCAGGAACAGCGGCACGCCGACCTCGTCTTCGAGGGCCTGGATCTGCCGGCTCACGGCCGACTGCGTCAGTGCCAACTCTTCGGCGGCCGCCCGGAAGTTGAGATGGCGGGCCACGGCGAGGAAGGCGCGCCAGTGTCCGACCGCAACGGGCCGGGTTCGCAGATGGGTGATGGGGGCAGGGAGGTTCATGGCATCGGGCGCGAAAGGCGCAGGCATTCATGAGGGGGTGGCATGAAATTATGGCGGCCTTTTCATTGGACCGCACGCATCGGTAGAGCCGAAACTCCTTGCCCATCAACGGCTTGGATTGAAAAGGGGGTCGGCTGTGAAGGATCACAACTTTCCGGATTCGCAACAATGTCGAAAGGTGGCGGCGCCACATCCGGCGGGCAGCTGGCGGTTGGCGCATGGCCATGCGGTCAGCCTGCAACCCTGCCGTGCAGGGTGGCTGGCAGTGGCGCGGGGCAGCGTGTGGCTCACCGTGTCGGGGCCCGGGGCGGTGGCGGAAGACCGTGTCCTGCTGGCGGGGCACGGTTTCCGTCTGCTTCCGGGGCAGCACGCGGTGGTGGAGCCGTGGGCGCAGGGTGGCGAACGGGGCGATGCCGCATTCCGCTGGTCCGAGCAGCCCGTCGCTGCGGCGCGGCGCCGGCATGCGTGGGCCGGTGAGGTGGAGCCTGCAGGCCAGGCCCTCGCCACGGCCTTGCGCGCAACCCTGCAGTCCCACGTGGCGGTGGTCCGGGCCGTGATTGGCTTGGGTCAGGCGCTGGCGTCCTGGATGGCTTCGCGGGCGTCCGTGAAGGTCGCCGGATGCGTGGGGACCGGCCCTTGCGATGCGCGGCACGGCCATTGATGAGCCTTTCGCATTGAAAGCGATGGGTTTGCGCATTGATGCGATCGGCGCATGGATGGGCAAGTCGCAATTCATTGGACGACGTGTCTGCTTCAGAGGAAAAATAGCGCCATATCTAGGGTTTACCAGGAGCATCACATGGCTGCATCAAATGTTCTGAATTTTCAACAATCCTCCGTCCGCGATCGTTCGTCGGGCCAGGATGTATTCCAACTCGACGCTGGCAAGGCCCACAGCCTGCGTCCCCGCGTGCCCATGGCCCTGCGCATTGCCTCGGGCCATGCCTGGGTGACTTTGCAGGGCGGTTCCAAGGATGTCTGCGCGCCCGTCGCGGGCGATATGTTCCTGCATCCCGGGCAGAGCCTCTGGGTGGCTGCCGGCCAGCACGCGGTGATCGAATCGCTGGGCCGCGATGCGGTGCAGTACCGCTTCAGTGCGTCGCGTGCCGTGAAGAACGACACGGTGGCACACGGCACCGTCTCGGCCCAGGGCGCTGCCTGCTGCGCCTGAGACCCCAGCCTTGCACGGGCTGCGGCCCGGGTTCCGTTCGATGATGCGCGCATGAAAAAGCCGCGGGTGCCTGCCAGCACCCGCGGCTTTCTTCGTCTGCGCGCTTCGTTGCTGCGCTGCGGCTGCGGCTATAGCTCCAGGTCGATGGCGAGGGCTTCAAAAGCCGCCATGGCGCTGGATCCTTCCATTTTTTCCATGCGGGAGAGGGCGTCCTCGTCTTCCAGGGTGCTGAAGGCGAGGCTGAAGCGCTGGAACCGGCGCCGTGCGAGCGGCCCCTGGTGCAGCACTTCCATGCCGGTGTGGCGGGCATCGCTGCGGATGCGCTCCAGCAGCGTGGTCAGGGGTTCGCGGGGGCCTTCGAGCTGCTGGCAGAAGCGCTGCCCGTCGAAGACGAGCAGGCCGGTGATGCGTTGCCGGGTGTTGGAGAGCCGGGCATGCGCGGCGATGGTGGCGATGACGCCCAGGGGTTGCCCGGGAGCCAGGGTGCTGACATAGAGCACCTCGTGGAGGGGCGATGTCAGCGGGAGAGGGGAAAGGGTCATGAACTGCCCACTCTAGGGCTGGCCCTGTTGCATCGCAATGTCAAAAGACATAGCGCGACCCAGGGGCCAATGCCTAGAATCGCCGCCGCGTTACCGACTGCCCACTAATATTATTTCTATCATTCCGCAGGCCTCATGAGTACCGATGTCGTTGTTCCCCAATGGCCTTCCCCTGAGACTCCGCGCCACTGCAGCAGCTGCCGGCTGCGCCGGGGCACCCAGGCATTCACTGCCGTCACGGCCGAGGAGCTGGCCTTCATCGAATCCTGCCGCAGTGGCACCGAGATGGTCCCTGCGGGCGGTGCGCTGATCCGGGAGCGCCAGCCGGGCGGCAGGCTCTACACGCTCTACAGCGGCTGGGCCTTCCGCTACAAGACCCTGTCGGACGGGCGCCGGCAGATCCTGAACTTTCTCCTGCCCGGCGACCTGGTGGGCCTGCAGCAGGAGTTTTCCGACACGGCCCTGCACGGCGTCGAAGCGGTGACCGACAGCACCTTCTGTGCTTTCGATACCGACAGCCTCTGGCCCCTGTTCCGTGAGCACGCACGGCTGGCGTACGGCGTCACCTGGCTCGCGGCACGCGGTGAGGGAATGGTGGACGACAACCTGCTCACCGCCGGCCGGCGCACGGCGATCGAGCGCGTGGCGGTGCTGCTGGTGCACCTGCACCGCCGCATGGACCGGCTCGGGCTGGCGCGCGAGGGCTCGGTGGAGTTCCCCATCAACCAGCAGCACATCGCCGATGCGCTGGGGCTGTCGCTGGTGCACACCAACAAGACGCTGCGCCGCCTGGCCGACATGGGGCTGCACGAGATCTCCGGCGGGCGGCTGCGGCTGGTCAATCCCCGGGCCCTGGCGCGCATCGCGGAGTACTACGACAGCATTCCGAGGCCCGTACCCCTGCTGTGACCGGAGTTGGGGTGTTTTGGGCTCCATGCCGCCGGATCCATTCAATAGTTTGCTATTATTTTTATAGCATCTGCATGCGCCTTCCCGCGGTGCGGCGGCGGGGCGCGAGCGGCGGATAATCGGCGTCTCCCGCAGGACGGCCGGGTCTTGCGACTTCTTCCCCGTCACCCACCCCTTCGATTCACATGACAGCACTGGACATCATCATCATGGCCGCGGGCAAAGGCACGCGCATGAAAAGCCGCATCCCGAAAGTCCTGCAGCGCCTGGCGGGCCGCCCGTTGCTGGGCCATGTGCTCGGGCAGGCCCGCAGCCTGCAGGCACGCCGTGCGGTGGTCGTGACGGGCCATGGCGCCTCCGAGGTGGAGGCCGCCATCGCCGGGGCGGCGGCCGGGCTGGACGTGCAGTGCGTGCGGCAGGAGCCGCAGCTGGGCACGGGCCATGCGGTGCAGCAGGCCGTGCCGGCCCTGGCGGGCGATGGCACGGTGGTGGTGCTGTCGGGCGACGTGCCGCTCACGCGCCCTGAAACCCTGCAGGCCCTGGTGGCTGCCGGCGCGGGCGAGCGACTGGCGCTGCTCACCGTGACGCTGCCGGACCCGGCGGGCTACGGCCGCATCGTGCGCGACGCCCACGGCGCGGTGCGCGGCATCGTGGAGCACAAGGACGCCACCGACGCGCAGCGCGCGATCGACGAGGTCTACAGCGGCATCATGGCCGTGCCCGCGCGGCTGCTGGCCGGCTGGCTCGCGCGGCTGACGAACGACAACGCCCAGGGCGAGTACTACCTGACCGACATCGTCGCCATGGCCGTGGCCGATGGCGTGCCCGTGGTGGCGCACCGCATCGCCGACGCGCTGCAGGTGGCCGGCGTGAACAGCCCGCTGCAGCTCGCCGAGCTGGAGCGGGCCCACCAACTGGCGCAGGCCCGCGCGCTCATGGAGCAGGGCGTGCGCCTGGCCGATCCGGCGCGGTTCGACCTGCGCGACGATCCGCGCACCGGCGCGCCCGGCGAACTGGTGTGCGGCCAGGACGTGGACATCGACGTGAACTGCATCTTCGCGGGCCGCGTGGAGCTGGGCGAAGGCGTGCGCATCGGCGCGCACTGCAGCATCGCCAACGCGCGCATCGCCGCGGGTGCCGTGGTGCATCCCTACACCCACATCGACGGCGAGCAGCCGGCCGGCGTGCAGGTGGGCGAGGGCGCCCTGGTCGGCCCGTTCGCCCGCCTGCGCCCGGGCGCCCGACTGGGCCGCGAAGTGCACATCGGCAACTTCGTGGAAGTGAAGAACTCGCAGCTGGCCGATGGCGCCAAGGCCAATCACCTGGCCTACCTGGGCGATGCCACCGTGGGCGAGCGCGTGAACTACGGCGCCGGCAGCATCACCGCCAACTACGACGGCGCGAACAAGCACCGCACGGTGATCGAGGCCGATGCGCACATCGGCAGCAACTGCGTGCTGGTGGCGCCGGTGACCATCGGCGCGGGCAGCACCGTGGGCGGCGGCTCCACCATCACCAAGAACACGCCGCCGGGCGTGCTGAGCGTCTCGCGCGGGCGGCAGGTGAACATCGAGCACTGGAAGCGGCCCGCCAAGGGCGCCAAGCCCGCCAACTGACACGGAGAGCGCACCGCATGTCCACGGGCGACCCGGATCCTGGCCTCGACGCCGCGCAACTGCGCGCCGAACTGCAGTCCGTGCGGCAGGAGCAGGAAGCCTTCCTGCGCGCCGTATCGCACGACCTGCGCGCGCCCCTGCGCCACATCCTGGCCTATGGCCGGCTGGTGCGCGAGCTGGTGGCGGAAAGCAATGCCGACGCCGAGGCGCTGGAGTTCCTGGACACCATGGCGCAGTCGGGGCAGCAGCTGGGCGAAATGATCGATGGCCTCATCGTGCTGGGCCGCGCAGGGCTGGTGCCGCTGCAGGCGCAGCCGGTGCCGGTCGAGGCCGCGTTGCGGTCGGCCGCTGCCGCCGCTATCGCTGCGGCAGCGGCAGCGGCAGCGGCAGCGGCAGCGGCAGCGGCAGGCGGCGCGCCGGACCCCGGGGCTCCCGCATGGCCGGCCGCCGTGCAGTGGCGATGGCCTGGTGAAGAGGGCGAGGAAGGCGCGAAGGGCGCCGGGACGGCTCTCGCCGTGCAGGCCGATCCGGCGCTGCTGGGCGACGTGCTGCTGGCCGTGCTGGACAACGCGCTCAAGTTCTCCCGCCCCGTGGCGCATCCGCGCATCGTGCTCGCGGCGCGGCCGCTGCCCGGCGGGCAGGCCGAAATCCGCGTGCGCGACAACGGCGTCGGCTTTGCGCCGGCGCGGGCGGACCAGCTCTTCGGGGTCTTCCAGCGCCTGCACCCCGTGAGCCAGTTCAAGGGCCTGGGCCTGGGCCTCGTGCGCGCGCGGCGCTACGTGGAGCGCATGGGCGGCCGGATCGGCATCGATGCCGTGCCCGCACCGCCGGGCGGCTCCGCCGAGGGGCAGGGGTGCGAGGTGCGCATCGTGCTGCCCAGGGCGTAGCAAGGCAGCCACCGCCGTCACCCCTTGCGTCCGAGCAGCACGATCGCGGCCAGCACTACGGCCCCGCCCAGCAACTGCAGGGGCTGCAGGGTCTGGTCCAGCACCCACCAGCCGAGCAGCAGCGTGGCGACGGGCTCGATGTTCATTACGGGCGCGTTGCGGGCCATGTCCAGCCGCGGCAGGCTCACGAACATCGCGGTGAAGGCCGTGCCATAGAGCACGACCAGGGCCGCCAGTCCCCACCAGCCCGGGGCCGCCTCGGGCCACCGCATGCCGCCCGGCACGAGGCCGCTCGCGCCGGCCGCCACCATCAGCGCGAACACGGTGCCCACGGTGATCAGGCTGCGCCACATGCCGGGCAGGGTCTTCAGCTTGTGGTCGGTGACCCATAGCGCCACGGCGAACACGCAGGCCGCCGTGAAGGCGAACCCGATGCCGGCCACCCAGCCATCGCTGCCGTCCTGGCCCAGTTGCGCGATGCGTCCCGGCACGTCCAGCGCCAGCAGCAGCCCGCCGAGCGCGACGGCCATCACCGCCGCCGCGCGGCGCGTGGGGCGCGGCCCGCCCAGCCCCCAGGTGAGCAGCGCCAGCAGCACCGGGCACACGTTCGACACCAGCAGCGCCAGCGCCACCGGAATGCGGGCCACGGCCGAATAGAGGCACAGGCTCTGAGTGGCCACCAACGCGCCCAGCAGCAGCTGCCAGCGCAGCATGCCGGGGGCCATCGCCAGCCGCGGGCGCTGCCACGCCACCAGCGCGGCAAGCACCAGCGCGGTGGCGCCGCTGCGGCACAGCACCGCCAGCAGCAGGCCGGTGCCGTGGTCGAAAGCGAGCCGCGCTGCCACGTGGTTGGCCGCGAACGTGCAACTGATCAGGGCGAGCAGCCCGATGGCGAGGCGGCGCGGAAAGAGGTCGGGAAGAGGCATGCTGCTGCTCCGGATGTCGAAAAACGTGGTGGCCCGGCCTTCGGGTGGACTGGCGTCTTGCAGGAAAAAGTGGAAAGCGGCAGGGCGCGGCCCGTGGCCGACCTGGCGCGGTGCGCGGTGGTGAGCCGCGTGCAGCCGCGTCAGCCAGGGCGCCGCGGCACGGCGGAGGGGACCGCCGCGGCCGGGGCTGGCGCGCCGCCCTTGCGGCAGGGCAGGCGGGGCTCGAACTTGCTGCGCTTGATGCTGAAGAACGCCTTCACGTTGCGCACATTGCTGTCGCTGGTGAAGAGCCGCTGCGCCAGTGCAAGGTAGCCCGGCATGTCGGGCGCGTGCACGATCAGGATGAAATCCGGACCCGGCGACACGCGGTAGCACTGCTGCACCGCCGCCTCATCGGCCACGCGGGCCTCGAAGGCATCCATCTGCGCGGCATCCTGCCGGTCCAGAGCCACTTCGACGATGGCCGTCAGGCCATGCCCCAGGTGCCGCGCCAGGGCATCGGGCTGCACCAGGGCGACTTCACGCTCGATCAGGCCCGCATCGCGAAGCCGCTTGACGCGGCGCAGGCAGGTGGGCGGCGACACACGCACCAGCGCGGCGAGGGCCTGGTTGCTCAGCGTGGCGTCGGTCTGCAGGGCTTCCAGCAAATGGAGGTCCGTCGTATCCAGGAAGGATTCTTCCATTTATGGAGATCTCATGAACATCTATTTCACGGATTATGGAGGGTGAAATCAGATTTCTTTCACAATCAAAAAATTGCTGAGAAATTTCTCTTTGCCCTGCCTACCATCGCGGCTGGTCTGGCACTGGCCGGGCGTTTTTCCTCCCCCCTTACACCACTTCCGAAAAGGAGCAGGCCATGTGCGGCATCGTCGGCGCAGTTTCCACGCGCAACATCGTTCCCATCCTCGTGCAAGGCCTGCAGCGCCTGGAGTACCGCGGTTATGACTCGTGCGGCGTGGCGATCCACGACGCCAGCCTGGATCCCGCCCGCACCGGCGGCCTGCGCCGCGCGCGTAGCACGGCCCGCGTGGCCGAGTTGCTGGAGCAGGTCCATACCGACCATGTGGAAGGCGCCACGGGCATCGCGCACACGCGCTGGGCCACGCACGGCGCGCCCGCCGTGCACAACGCGCATCCGCATTTCAGCC
Organism: Acidovorax sp. NCPPB 4044; assembly: GCF_028069655.1. Classification (NCBI taxonomy): domain Bacteria; kingdom Pseudomonadati; phylum Pseudomonadota; class Betaproteobacteria; order Burkholderiales; family Comamonadaceae; genus Acidovorax; species Acidovorax sp. NCPPB 4044. The sequence continues at coordinate 3,809,879 of NZ_JAMCOS010000001.1, read as the reverse complement.
ACGGTTCCGGTCCCGACGAGCCCCTGCGGCTGGGCCGGGTCGCGCTGGTGCACAACGGCATCATCGAGAACCACGAAGCCCTGCGCGCGTCGCTGCAGGCGCGTGGATACGTCTTCACCAGCCAGACCGACACCGAGGTCATCGCCCACCTGGTGGACAGCCACTACAGCGGCGACCTGTTCCAGGCCGTGCAGGCCGCCGTGGCCGAGCTGCACGGAGCCTATGCCATCGCCGTGATCCACAAGGACGAGCCCCACCGCGTGGTGGGTGCGCGCGCGGGGTCGCCGCTCATCCTGGGCGTTGGCGAGGGCGAGCACTTTCTTGCCAGCGACGCCATGGCCCTGGCCGGCGTGACCGACCAGATCGTGTACCTGGAAGAGGGCGATCTGGTCGATCTGCAACTGGGCCGCTACTGGATCACCGGCAAGGACGGCCAGCCGCTCGACACCGCCCGCCGTCCCGTGCGCACCGTGCTGGCGCACAGCGGCGCGGCCGAGCTGGGCCCCTACCGCCACTACATGCAGAAGGAGATCTTCGAGCAGCCGCGCGCCATTGGCGACACGCTCGAAGGGGTGCGCGGTGTGGCGCCCGAACTCTTCGACGGAGCCGACGGCACGGCCGCATGGCGTGTCTTCAAGGAAGTGGACTCCGTCCTGATCCTGGCGTGCGGGACGAGCTACTACAGCGGCTGCACCGCCAAATACTGGCTCGAATCCATCGCCGGCATACCCACCCAGGTCGAGGTGGCGAGCGAATACCGCTACCGCACCAGCGTGCCCAACCCGCGCGCGCTGGTGGTCACGATCACCCAGTCGGGGGAAACCGCCGACACGCTCGCGGCGCTGCGCCATGCGCAGAGCCTGGGCATGCAGAACACGCTGACCATCTGCAACGTCTCCACGAGCGCCATGGTGCGCGAATGCAAGCTGGCCTACATCACCCGCGCCGGCGTGGAGATCGGCGTGGCCTCCACCAAGGCCTTCACGACCCAGCTCGCCGGGCTGTTCCTGCTCACCCTGGCACTGGCCCAGGCCCGCGGCCGCCTGACCGAAGAGCAGGAGGCCCGCCACCTGCAGGCCATGCGGCACCTGCCGGTCGCCCTGCAGGGCGTGCTGGCGCTGGAGCCCCAGATCATCAGCTGGGCGGAAGACTTCGCGCGCATGGAGAACGCCCTGTTCCTGGGGCGCGGCATGCACTACCCCATCGCCCTGGAAGGCGCGCTCAAGCTCAAGGAAATCAGCTACATCCACGCCGAGGCCTACCCGGCCGGGGAACTCAAGCACGGCCCCCTGGCACTGGTCACCAGCAGCATGCCCGTGGTCACGGTGGCGCCCAACGACGAACTGCTCGAAAAGCTCAAGAGCAACCTGCAGGAAGTGCGCGCGCGCGGCGGCGTGCTCTATGTGCTGGCCGATGCCAAGACCAACATCGAGACCGCAGACGGCATGCACGTGATCCGCATGCCCGAGAACTACGGCGCGCTCAGCCCCATCCTGCACGTGGTTCCACTGCAATTGCTGGCCTACCACACCGCCTGCGCACGCGGCACGGACGTGGACAAGCCGCGGAACCTGGCGAAGAGCGTGACGGTGGAGTGAGGACGGCAGTGCCGTGGGGCAGTCTTTGCCCGATGCGGCAAGGCTGCACCGAGCCCGGGCTCGGCGCCTGCGGGGGCCTGGGTGGTGCGGGACAGCGAGGGCGCTGTCTGCACCGATGGCATCAGGTCCGAGGCGCTTGCGGATCGGGTTGCAGCTCCGACCGCAGGCTGGCAAACGCCTTCGCGATGTGCCGGTGCAGAGAACCTTTCGCTCCCTGATCGGCCCATTCGTCGATCGCGACCCGGAATGCGCCGAGGCCGACCATGGCCACCATCCGCAGGCGCTCGCGGCGGGCGCGCTGGGGCCAGAGGTGGCAAAGCGCTTCGAACGCGGCGTTCTCCAGGCGCACGAACTTGGCCTGGTTGGCGGCGCGGAGCAGGTCGCTCGACCTCACGAGGCGTGCGATCACGGCGGCGGTCGGCGTGTCGTACTGCAGTGCCATCTTCAGCAGCGCGGCGCACAGGGCGTCCAGGGGTGATTGCGTCGTCGGCTCCTCCAGCACGGCGACACGCACCGAATCCACCAGACCTGCCTGCCAGGCCAGCAGGATCTCGTCCTTCGACTTGAAGTAGTGGAAGAAGGTACGCCTCGAGATTCCCGCGGCGGCGGCGATGTCGTCCAGGGTCGTGTGCTCATAGCCCTTCGAGACAAACAGATCGAGCCCCGTCTGCGCGATGCGCTGTAGCGTATCGCGGCGCTTCCTCTCCCTCAGCCCGTCCTGCGGCAGGTCTTCATTCGGTGGGTCTTCATGTTGCATGGCGCAATCCTAGCAGTCATGTTGCACTGTTTGCAAAATTGCACTTGGTGCAATATATTTATGCACTCAGTGCAAACCTTTGGAAAGACATCCGTCCCCATGAAAGCCATTCGCATCCATCGTTTCAATGACGAGCCACGTCTGGAAGACATCCCCGCACCCGGGATCGGGCCCGACCAGGTGCTGGTGCGCGTCGATGCCGCAGCCCTCAACCCGCTCGATGCACTGGTCGTGTCCGGCGTCGCCCGGCACTTCTTCGACATCGCACTGCCGATCACGCTGGGGACCGATTTCGCCGGAACCATCGAGCGCGTCGGCATGGCCGTCACGGGGTGGAGCGTGGGCGACCGGGTCATCTGCTGGGCCGACGCTGGCACCGGTGGCGGTTTCGCCGAAAGGGCGGCCGTGCCGGCCGACGCCTGCGTGCCACTGCCGCCAGGACTGTCTGCCGCCGAGGGCGCTGCCATCCCGACCGCGGGAATCACGGCGTGGCATGCCTTGTTCTCGGCGGCTGGTCTGAAGCCAGGCGAAACCGTGTTGGTTCACGCGGGCGCCGGAGGCGTGGGCAGTTTCGCCATCCAGTTCGCGCACAAAGCCGGAGCCCGCGTGATCGCCACCGCATCGGGCGATGGGGTGGAACTGGCTCGCAGCCTGGGCGCGGACGAAGTGGTGGATTACCGGACGCAGGACTTCGCCGCCGCTGTATCGGGGGTGGACGTGGTGCTGGATCTCGTCGGCGGCGAAACCCAGACCCGCTCGTATGCCGTGCTGCGCACGGGTGGCCGGATGGTGTCCACCGCCATGCTGCCCGATGAGGCCATCGGCAAGGACCGCGGCATCACTGCTTCCATGTTCTACGCCAAGCCGTATGCCGACCGCCTGGGCGAGCTGGTCGATGCCATTGCGCAGCAAGGCGTGAAGGTCGTCATCGACCGCCATGTACCCATCGGGTCGTTCAATGAAGCCTGGGCACGCCTCACTTCGGGCAAGGCACGCGGCAAGATCGTCGTGTCCTGTGCTCCTGGGCATTAGCCCGAGTAGCACACAAGCGGGGGCGCGCCAGCCAAAGGCCGCATCTCCGCACCAGCTACCAAAAAGACCCTCGCATTTCAATGCATCGTCAGGAAAATTCTCGATAGTTGTTGTCAATCAGCACGGACGGACATTTGTCACAGATGAGTTCATCCGTTACCGCTAGTATCCGCGCCAACAAAAATTGCAACGACTCTGCATCTGCGGTCTAGGGGAGGTGGTCGACTCAGGGTCGGCCAACGACGCTTTTTCATGCGCACGGTGAGAGACGAGAGGATCTCCAATGCGTGTGACGGGAATCGAGCGTGCGGCCCAGGCCGTGCGGGTGTGGCTGTGCTTCGTTCTGCTCTCGGCCTGCTCCGGCCTGGCTTGGGCAGACAGCGCCAGCGGCCTTGCATGGCTGCAGGCGCAGGTGCAGTCCACGGGCGGGCTGGCCAGCGTGTCCGGTTCGGCCACCGTACCCCAGGGCCAATGCGAAGCCGCGCGTACGCTGCTGGAGTTTTCCGATCCAGCCCGGGCCGCTTCGCTGACCGCCGCGCTGGATGCCGCACCCCTGGCCGAGACAGCGACGGAAGTGCTGGCATGCACACAGTGGTTGCAGCAGCAGCAAAGCCAGATCCCCCGTGCCTCGGAGCTCCAGAGCCGGCGCGCGGCCTCCGGCGGTTTTTCCACGTACGACCACCTCAGCGGGACCAGCGTGCTGGACACCGGCTGGGCCTTGCAGGCGCTGGCCGGCGCATGGAGCGCCGCCCAGGCCGAGCCCACCCTGGCCTGGCTGCAACAGCAGCAGGCTGCCGACGGCAGCTTCACCGTGGGCGGCAGTGGCGACCTGCTGGGCACGGCCACCGTGCTGCGGGGCCTGCGGGAGCACCGCCAGCGCTCCGCCGTTGCCGCTGCCATCGCCGACAGAGCCGCTGCGTACCTGCTGGCCCAGGCAGATCCTGCGGGGCACTGGCGATCCGATGCCGGCATCACCGCGCTCGTCTATGAAGCCGTACACCCTTACAGCGGCGCGCTGCCGAACATCGGCGCGTCCGTGAAGGCTTGGCTGCTGGCGGCGCAAGGCGCCAGCGGGGCTTGGGGCGGCAACGATCCCTGGGCCACGGCGCTGGCGCTGCGCGCGCTGGCATCGGCGGACCGCCCCGCCGTCAACCCCATCCAGGCCGCGCTGCGCGTGCAGTTCATCGACGCCCGCAACGGCAACCCCATCCCTGCGGTACAGCTCACCGGCCCGGCAGGCAGCGGCATACAGGGGCTGAGCGACGCGTCGGGCCAGATCCGCCTGGCAGGGCTGCCGCCCGGCGCCTACACCCTTACCGCCAGCACCCCGGGCTACAGCACCGTCCAGACATCGGCCACCTTGCGCGCCGGCGTGGTGACGGACCTGGGCACGCTGCAGATGCTGGTGCCGGGCAACGCCACCAGCGCGGTCATCACCGGCACCGTCAGGGACAGCGCCAGCGGTGCTCCCCTGAGCGCGGTGACCGTCTCGGTGGCGGGCCAATCGCTGAGCGCCACCACCGACACGGCCGGCCGCTACCTGATCGGCAATGTCGCGCCCGGCACCGTCGGCCTGGTGGCCGGCAGGGCCGGGTATTACGACGCCACCGGCCAGGCGGACGTCCTGGCGGGCCAGACCCTGGATTTCTCGCCCGCCCTGGTGCGCAGCCAGGCCGCAGGCCCGGGCGGCGCGACCGACTGCCGCATCCTGGGCCGCGTCACCAACGCCACCGACACCTCGCCCATCGCAGGCGCCACCGTGTCGCTGAGCGGCACCAACACGGGCTCCGCGCTCACCGATGCCGATGGGGCCTACGCGCTGGCCGGCCTGGTTTCGGGCGACACGCGGATCAGCGTCAGCCACGCGGGCTACGGCCCGGCCGAGGCCAACACCCGGCTCGCCTGCAGTTCGCAGAGCAATACGGCGGTTCAATACTCTCCCCGGCTCCACGCAGGCAGCCAGAGCCCACCGGACGCCAACAGGGCCGGCCTGAGCGGCATCGTTCTGGACGCCCGCAACAACCAGCCGATCGCCGCGGCACAACTGTCCGCCACCACCAGCACCGGCATCGTGCGCACCACGGCGAGCCAGGCGGACGGCCGCTTCTCGATTGGTGGCCTGGACGGCGCCAGCGTGCAGCTCGCCGTCACCGCCTCGGGCTACGAAGGCGCCACGGCCAGCTACCTGCTGCAGCCCGCGCAGGACATCGATCTGGGACAGCTGCGGCTGCGCCCTCCGCAGACCGCAGCGCTTGCCGTGGATTTGCAGGTGCAGGCCGTCCGGCGCCACACCCTGCAGACCGACCCGCAGACGCTGCGCGTCCTCGGGGCGCTGCAGGTGCAGGTGCGCAACGCAGGCACGCAGCCGGCCCCCGCGAACGTGCCGGTGCTCGCCTTCCTGGACACGGACGGCAACGGCCGATATGACGCCGACACGGACACGGTGCTCGGCCAGGCCACGGTTTCCGCGGCACTGGCGCCGGAGCAGTCGCAGACCCTCGAGATCGTGGTGGCCGGCATGCTGCCCTTCCGGGATGCACCGATCCATGTGATCGTCGATCCCGCCGGGGCGGTCCCCGAAAGCAGCAAGTCCAACAACGTGCGGTCCAGCGCGCAGGACGTGCTGTTCACGCCTTCGGCCGCAGCGTTCTCGCCAAAGCTCAAATGGCACTGGGACGGGAGCACTTCGCCGTACCCCGACTACAACCAGGTGATGATGGCGCCCGTGGTCGGGCGCGTCGTCGATACCAACGGCGACGGACGCCTGGACGCGGACGACATGCCGGCCGTGGTGTTCACGACGTTCTCGGCCTCGCAGGGGTACAACAACGCGGCCACACTCCGCGTGGTCGATGGCAAGACCGGAGCGCACCTGCTGTCCATCCGGGACGACTCCCTCTCCGCGATCGCCAACCTGGCGCTGGCGGACCTCGACGGCGACGGCAAGCCGGAGATCATCGCCATCACGCGCGACTACCGCGTCGTGGCCTTCCGGAACACCGGCGAGAAGTGGTGGGTTTCCGATGTGACCGTCGCCAGCTCCGGCTCTCCGCCATGGGGCGCTCCGTACGTGGCGGACATCGACCGTGACGGCAAGCCGGAAGTCATCTTCGGCCTCACCGTGCTGAACTTCGATGGCACCACCAAGTGGCGCGCCAGTGGCCCGAACGTCGGCACTTCGTATGAGAGAAACGGGGGCTTCTCGATCCCCGTGGCAGCCGACATCGAAGGGCGCGGCAACGCCAACGTGATTTTCGGAGGCTCGCTCTACGCCGCCGACGGGACGCTGGTGTGGCAGGCACCCATGGATGGGTATACCGCCGTCGCTTCCTTCGATGGGAAGCAGCAGCCTTCGATTGCCATCGTCCATTCGGGCCAGCTCTCGCTGATCGGTGCGGACGGGCAGGTCCGGTGGACGACGGCGCTGCCCGGCGGCGGGACCGGCGGCCCGCCCACCATCGCCGACATGGACGGCGACGGCATCCCGGAAATCGGCGTGGCGGGCTCCAATGCGTACTCCGCATTCCGGGGCGACGGGTCGCTGCTGTGGAGCAAGGCATCGCAGGACTGGTCTTCTCAGATCACGGGCTCGACCGTGTTCGACTTCGATGGCGACGGCGTGGCCGAGGTGCTCTATGCCGATGAAATCAAGCTGCGCGTCTTCAAGGGGCCGACCGGCGAAGTGCTCTGGGAGCAGCCCAACACATCGGACACCACGCTCGAATATCCATTGGTCGTCGACGTGGATGCCGATGGGCATTCGGACATGCTGGTGGTGTCCAACGATTTCGGCTGGCTCATCAACGCGACGGCGCGTTTCCATGGCGTGCGGGCGTTCGAGGACGTCAACAACGCCTGGGTGCCCACGCGCAGCATCTGGAACCAGCACGCGTACAGCATCAACCACATCAACGACGACCTGAGCGTTCCCCGCGACCCCGAGCCCAGCTGGAAGACCCACAACACCTTCCGGCTGAACCGGCGCATGGATGCGGACCCCCGCGCCATCGCGGACATCACGGCCAGCTACGTGCGCGTGGTGGATGGCGGTGCGCAGACTCCCTCGCAGATCACCGTGCGCGTGGGCAATGCCGGCTCCTACCAGGTGCCCGCAGGCACCCCGGTGGCCCTCTACAACACCGACCCCGCCCTGGGCCAGCCTGCGGCGCAGGCCTTGGTGGCGCAAGGCGTCACGCGGCGCGTGCTGCCCACGGGCGCCTACGAAGATCTGGCGATCGTCCCCGCCCGGCCGCTGGCCCAGCTCAGCGCCATGGGCACCGTGTGGATCGTCGCCGACGACGACGGCACCGGCCGGCACACCCTGGCCGACTTCGACCGCGGCAACAACGTGGCCGCGGCCGACCTGGGCGCCATCGCCAACAGCCTGCGCATCGCGGTGGCCACGGACAAGCCGGTCTACGCCGAAGCCGACACCGCCCGCTTCACGGCGACGGTGCGCAACGCGGGAAGCTTTGCCCGCAACGCACTCGTGCGGCTGACGGTGCTGGATGCGGCCGGAAAGTCCGTGGACGTCCTGCCGCTCGGCACCGCCGCCCCGCTGCAACCGGCTGCCAGCGACCAGGTGCTGGCGCCGTGGCCGGTGGCCGCCGTGCTCGCCGGCGACTACCAGGTGCGGGCGGAACTCGTCACGCCGCAGGGCCTCGTGTACGGCACGGCGAGCGCGCCTTTCGCGGTGAAGGCGGGTGCCGTGGCAGGCGCGGCGGACGACAGCCTCAACAGCGCCCGCGCGAGCACCGACCGCAGCAGCTACAGCGCGGCGCACACCGTGTTCATCGACTCGCGGGTCGCCAACCTCAGCGCCAACCTGCTTCAGGAAAACCTGCGCGCGGTCACGCAGGTCATCGCGCCCGGCGGGCAGGTCGTGCTCGTCCACACCGAGGACATCGCCCAGGCCGTTCCGCGCAGCCAGCGCAAGTACGGCTACTACCTGAAGGCCGGCAGCCTGGTGCCGGGCACCTACCAGGTGCGCATCCAGCTCTTCGGCCCGGCCAGCTACCAGAGCCGGACGGCCCTGGCCGCCAAGTCGAGCGCCCGGGCGGGCCTGAGCGACGTGGAACTGGCGTCCAGCACCGCCAGCTTCGTGGTCCGGGATTCACTGCTAAGCGCCGCGGGCATCGCGGGCCAGCTCAGTGCAGCCCCGGCGGCCGTCGCCATCGGCGCCTCTTCGGCCCTGCAGCTGAGCGTATCCAACAATGGCAATGCGGCCATTGCAGGCGCCACGGTGCGCGTGCGTGTGCTGGACCCCGGCAGCGGCAACCCCATCGCCGTCTTCACCCAGACCGGTGTGCAACTGCCCGTGGGTGCGGGCGGCCAGTACAGCTGGAACTGGGTCGCGGCCGGCACGGCGGGCAGCGTGCTGCCGGTGGCCGCCACCATCGAGATCGCGGGCAACGAGCAGCCCCTGGCGCAAGCCACCGTCACGCTCACCGCCCCGGCCGCGCAGCCGCCGGTCGAGTTCAGGCCCGTGCCGCTCGACTGGCGATGGCTGCTTGCCCTGCTTTTCCTGGTGCCTGCAGCCGCACATTGCGGCGCGCGCCGCCGCCCGTCCCCGCGCGCACCCCTTCAAAGCCAACCATGAACCACGCGACCCCGAGCATGAGTGCACCCCAAAACACCCGAGCCGCATGGCACCCCTGGCTGCGCCCCGTGGCCCGCACGGTGATGGCGGCCCAGCTGGCATGGGCGCTGCAGCCCCTGAGCGCGCTGGCCCAGGAGGGCACTCCCGCTGTTCCTCCCGCCGCGCAGCAGCAGATGCAGCGGCTGGCGCAATGGCAGCAGCGCATGGAGGCGGGCAAGCTGGAGCAGGCGCGCGCGGCGCAGCCGCCGGGCGCAGTGGCGACCGAGCGCACCAGCCGCAACCTCACGCGCGTGCATGAACTGCTGAGAGAGGTGAAGGCGCGCAACGACCGGCCTGCTGCCCGTGCGGCCCGGCTGGGCGGCTCCGGCACCGGCGCGGCCAAGGCTGCGCCGGACGCAAACCAGGCCAACGACGCCGACCAGGCGCAGATCACGACGCTGCTGGCGGCGATCGATGCCGACACGGACGCGGTGCTGGCCGACTTCGCCTCGATGCGCCAGCAACTGCAGGCGCAGGGCCTGGGTGCCGAGATCCTGGCCCGGCACGACCGGGCGCAGGCGGATCTGGACCAGCGCGCCGGCGAACTGCGCGGGCTGATCCGGTCGTGGCGGCAGTCGCCGGGCGCGGCCACGCTGGCGGCACTGGACGCCTACTTCACGCGGTATCCGGCAGCGCGTGCCAGCGCGCCCACGGCTCCGGGCCAACTGCCCTGGAGGAACCCGCAGCCCAGCCAGCGCCCGCCGGCGGAGAACAAGGTCGCGTGGTTCCAGAACCTGCACGGCAAGCAGCAGGTGCAAGTGGCGCAGGCGGGCGGAGGGAACGGCAATGGCCTCGGCCTGCAGTTCACGACTCCGCCCGAGCCCGGGCAGGCGCCCACGCCCGAGGACCTGGCGGAAACGGAGGAAGTCACCCTCACGGCCGCCATCCGCGCCAAGGCGCAGGAGCTGGGCAACAACCCCGTCGCCATCCAGAACTGGGTGCGCAACACCATCGAATGGGTGCCCACCTGGGGAGCGATCCAGAGCGCGCAGGACACGCTGGACAAGCAGCGCGGCAACGCGATCGACATCGCCAGCCTGCAGATCGCGCTGCTGCGCGCAGCGGGTATTCCGGCGCGCTACCAGTTCGGCACGGTGGAGATCCCGGCGGCGCAGGCGATGAACTGGGTGGGAGGGGCGAGCCAGATCCAGGCGGTGTTGCAACTGATGAACCAGGGCGGGATCGCGGCGCGGGGCAGCGTGCAGGGCGGGACGGTGCAGAGCATCCGCTTCGAGCATGCGTGGGTGCAGGCCTATGTGAACTGGGCGCCCGGGCGGGGAGCCCGCAATGCCACGCCGACCCAGCACAACCACCCCAACGGGGCACTGAACGCCTGGGTGGCGCTGGACGCCAGCGTCAAGCAGTACAGCTACGCGGCAGGCATGGACCTGTCCACCGCGGTGCCACTGGACGCGCAGGCGCTGGTGAATGCCGCCCAGAGCGGGGCCACGGTCAACGAGCAGGAAGGCTGGGTGCAGAACCTGAACCAGGCGGCCATCCAGAGCCAGCTCACTGCGTACCAGGCCCGCCTCAAGACCGCCATCGACACCCGGAAGCCGGATGCGACGGTGGGCGATGTCATCGGCAGGAAGATCATTCCGCAGACGGTGCACAGCGTGCTGGGCGGCGTCACGCCGCTGGCCCTGATCCAGGCCGGCCAGCAGAGCGCCACGGTCCCGGCCGGGCTGCAGCACCGGTTCACCTACCAGCTGAGCGACAGCGGGGGCAATGAACTGCTGAGCTACACGGCCCCCACGAGCCGCCTGGCGGGCAAACGCCTGACCCTGAGCTACGTGCCGGCCGACCCGGCCACGTCGGACCTGATCGCGAGCTTCCTGCCCAAGCCGCACGCGGACGGCAGCCCGATCCAGCCCGGCGAACTGCCGACCAGCCTGCCGGGGTACCTGATCCGGCTCAAACCGCAAATGACCCTGGACGGGCAGGTGGTGGCCCAAAGCAGCAGCGCGGTCACGATGGGCAGCGATCTGCAGGGGCAGGGCGGCTTCACCCAGTTGTACGACCCCACGCAATGGGACATCACGCCCGACCAGAGCCACGTGGCGGGGCAGGCCACGGCCATCGGCATCAGTGCCGGGGGGATCGGCGCCAGGCAACTGGACAGCCTCAGGACCAGGTTGGAGAACACCAAAACCCAGCTGCAAGCCAACAACCTGCAGAACCTGACGGGAGAGCAGATCAGTGGAGATCTGCTGACGGCGGTGATCTGGAGCTGGTTCGCAGCGGCGGAGAGCCATAACCGGCTGTCCCAGAACCAGGCCGGCATGGTTGAAAACCCCGGGCTGTCTTACGGCCTATTCCATGCGGTGGCCCAACCGGTGTACAGCTGGGGCGTGGTGAGGCAGGTGACGTTCCCTGGGATGAATATCGATATCGGGCACATCCGGAATGTGAGTTGGGCGAAGGACAACGACGATAAGAAGTGGATCGCCTATAACCGGCTCCGGGGACAGTACATGAGTGCGCTGGAGCATGCGGTGCCTGAACGGTTCTTCAATGACCCGCAGAAATGCAATCTGCAGGGAAATAGCAACCCTACGGCGGGTTTGCCGGAATGTCCGCAGGGCATTAGTGCCATGAAGGCTCTAGGGATTGCCGCATCGCGGGGGCAGAGGATTTACACGATCACTCGGAAGGTCTACAGCGAAAACCCGGGCATCGTGAGCAGCGCGCTATCGGCGCACAGTTACGACACGCAGAACCGGGTGCAGCGGTCGTTGGATGCGGGGTATGAGGTGAATATTCATGAGCGCCCGATCACAGAGAGCGGATGGACGGGGGCGGGGTTTACGGCAATCGATCCTGATACGGGGGCGGGAGCCTACACCATTGAGGGAGGAAGTAATGGGGCGTTTACTGTAGGGGCGCAAATGGCAATTTTGTTGTCTATTACGATAGCTTTATATGCCGTCACTATTCCTACAGAAGTGGGTACCGCATTCCCTGCCTATCTTTCAATTGCATTTGCTGGTGAATTTTCTCACGCATTAAGCCTGTATGAAGGAGACGAAGAAAAACTCGCTTGCTTTTGGGGCGGATTTTTCTTCGCAATGGGCGGAATTTCAATGCTTGCAGGTGTTTTGACCGGGGGGGTATTGGCTGGGTTGACGATGGCTTTTTTGTTCTGGATGTTGCCAGGGATATTCATCCCTACTAACACTGCATTGCAGTGCAAAGCTTTTTACTGGCAAAGGTAATTTATGTTCATTTGGAATGTTGTTGTATTTTTGTTGATTCTAGTAATGTATATTTTTGGAATCAGAAGAGATGTTGACGGACGATTGCTGGCGCAGCCTTTGCTGGGATTTTCATTTTTTCAGTGGATAAATAATTTTGTATTTAGATTTGAAGATTGGATTGTTGGTTGGGCAAATGTTTTTTTTGTCGTTTTGATGTTGTTTGTCATCATTGTTTTGATGATTAATAATAAAAATACCAATTCTTTCGAAAATAAATGATAATTAATTTTCTGGTTATTTAAAAACGAAATATAAGTAGCATTCGTAGATGTGACTCAATAGCTCAACATTGAGGTAGATAGTGTTTTGCTATAAAAAATATCAGATCCTAGATTCAGGTTCTGTTTTAATTTGAGTGAAAATATGATTGATGTTGACTCTGTGCTTTGGGTAGCAATTTTTTTCGGTTTTCTGCTGCTGCTATTGCTCGATGCAATCTGCTTTGTGGGTCTAATTCTTTCTGGTGCAGTGTTGCTGACCAAATTTTACTTGGGCGCAGATGATTTGCGGGATTATTTGGGAAGGCTGATTGCCATTTTTGCGTTCGGCGGCATTGCAATCAAATTAAAGCTGGAAGGGGGAGTGATATTTTTTGTCCTCCTGAATTGTTTGTCAATGTGGATTTATAAGGGGTCTCTAGATTATTTAACGGTTATTGTTGCTGTTATTGTGGTAGCCGTTCCCATGGTTTGGATAAGAATAATAAGTGCACTTGGTAGTGTTAATCAATTTTTGGCTATAAATATTAGAAAGATAGACGATTGGTTAGGTAAAGGTTTTGCGCCGATACTAGGTGTTGCTGCAGCTTGGCCATTCGTGTTAGCTATTTTGGAACGCAGAGCGGTGGTATAGATGTGTTTTTGCTTACCATAATTCTTCCCTGCGGCATTTGCCAGACTCAGAATTGCTAATTCGGAGGCTTTGAGAGGTTCCCCAAATGTTTGGACAACTCACTCAATAGATTTTCTTCGTGCTATGAAAATGTGAGCAAACTATTGAATGTTTGCGGTGGCATGGAGGTATTTCCACGTCGGACCTGATCGCGAGCTTCCTGCCGGCATGGTTGAAACTCTGGGCTGTCTTACGGCCTATTCCATGCGGTGGCCCAACCGGTGTACAGCTGGGGCGTGGTGAGGCAGGTGACGTTCCCTGGGATGAATATCGATATCGGGCACATCCGGAATGTGAGTTGGGCGAAGGACAACGACGATACGAAGTGGATCGCCTATAACCGGCTCCGGGGGCAGTACATGAGTGCGCTGGAGCATGCGGTGCCTGAGCGGTTCTTCAATGACCCGGCGAAATGCAATCTGCAGGGAAATAGCAACCCTACGGCGGGTTTGCCGGAATGTCCGCAGGGAATATCGTCGGTGAAAGCCTTGGGGATTGCGGCAGCGCAGGGGCAGAGGATTTACACGATCACCCGGAAGGTCTACAGCGAAAACCCGGGCATCGTGAGCAGTGCGCTATCGGCGCATAGTTATGACACCCAAAACCGGGTGCAGCAGTCACTGGATGCGGGGTATGAGGTGACTATTAGTGAGAGACCACTCATACAGAGTGTCTGGACGGGAGCTGGCTTCATCAGCATAGATCCACAGACAGGGTCTGGAGGATATACCATTGAAGGGGGAACTAATGGAGGTAGCCTTGGAGACCAAGTGGCTGCAAAAGTGCTGAATATCCTCCAGTTAAATGTTGAAACTCCTATAAGAGGAACAGCAACTATGGCGACAACAATGGCCATTACTGCTGTGAGTTTTACTTCAATGTGGATTTCCAATGTTGTTGAATGCTATAAGTCCGATTTTTTAAACTTTTTAGCATTAATAATGATTGCAATTGCTGCGGCTTATATTATTGCCTCCATTCCTGGAGGCCGTGAGGCCACGGGGGCTGCTATTGCCATAATAATTCCTGATACAGCGTCTGCGGCGCAACAAAAAGATTGTCAAATAAGCTGCTCAAAAGCTACCAGATTTCATTTTTCCAATGCAATGCCAGAGCCGATAACTGATGTTGAGCAGTTCAAGATAGATGAAGGTTTTGGCCCTCCCACTTCACCTTTCGATGTTTGTGCATGTGAAGACGGGAGTCTTGTTATTTACTCTGTCAGTCAATGTGGCAGAATAAATTGGAAAAATTTCCCGCACGTTACTGGCCACAGATGGAAATAATATGAATTTACTCAGATTTTATTTAATGATTGGTGGTGGGCGGTTTAATGCGGCATCTTATGCCGATGCCGCAATGAATGTTGGCATACATACCGGGAGATCAGGGTACATAAAGAATCCAAAAAGGAAGAATAAGAATCTTGATGATCCGCCGGTTTTCATTGAATCCGGAATTCCTGGCACCTTTGGTGAGGGCTATTTTATCTGGCAGTCAGAGATATTTAATTATGCGGATGATAAGAATGTTTTTGAAAGCCAATTTTCAATGCCCATGGGATCAGAGTATTCTCAGCTATGGATAAAAGAAGAAGGTGCAATGATTAAATTTCTAATCCCATTCGCAAATAACATGCCAAAGGCAAAAGATCATTGCATAGGTGAATATTTTATTATTTTCAAGGCAATTTATGGATCTTTAGATGATGGTGGTTGTGTCGGCGTAGGATATTCTGAGAAGATCGTTAATCTACTCTCGAAAATTGGAGCCGGATTTCAGTCCGATTGTGAGCAATATGATATTCATTTCTCTAGAATTGAAAAATAGGAATATTTCAAGCATTCATGTTTGAGCTTTATTTAGTCATCGCTGGAAAAACCCGCGCGCCGTTGATCTGATTCGTAGTTTTTCGAATTGATGGACAAAGTATTTGCAAGGTATGGTTTTACCAACCCCTGTTTTCTTGCGAATTGCTCCGAGGAGTCTGATGGTTACTAAGCCTTCACAACCTGATTCGGGTAAGTTGTTTATCCTCGACCCGTCCAATTGATCAACATGCCTGCTATTTGAATTTTGTATGGAACTATTGTTGTATTTCCTGCATTAATTGCAGGCCAAGAGTATCCATCGACAGACCTTCCAACATGTTTTAATAGTTAATGATAAAAAACTTAATTCAAAAATTTAACATTTGTGCTGTCTATGGCTACCCTTTTTCTTGGGATTGACATCAAACAAAATAAAGGAAATAACAAGAAATCAAAGATATTGTTATTTTTGTTGCTATTTCATTGCTTTTTATTATTTTGATATTTTTTTGATCGAGAATGTTTTTTCTAAGGCGCAGGAAGAATAAGAAGGGATAAAGCGTCTTATTTTGAAATATGCGGAAGTTTTTCAAAAGGCATGAAGCATTTTGATAAAACAGCAGGCTATGACGTCTGGGGACCTCTCAAAACCCCAATCTCGGCCACTTAGCGCCTGTATAAATCAACGAGTTACGGCACTCAAACTTGCAAATTGGGAGGTTTTGAGAGGTCCCAGTCTGATTTCTCAATCTAGAGGTTTGGACAACTCACTGATAGAGCCTCTTGATGCTATAAAAATGTGAGCAAACTCTTCAATGTTTGCGGCGGCATAGAGGTATTTCCATCTTCTTCCATTTCTTTTCTCGCCTTTAGCAGGCGCGGGCTGATCCGCGCATGGCGGCAGTCGCCGGGCGCGGCCACGTTGGCCGCACTGGACGCCTACTTCACGCGGTATCCCGCAGCGCGTGCGAGCTGACGTTCCCTGGGATGAATATCGATATCGGGCACATCCGGAATGTGAGTTGGGCGAAGGACAACGACGATAAGAAGTGGATCGCCTATAACCGGCTCCGGGGGCAGTACATGAGTGCGTTGGAGCATGCGGTGCCTGAGCGGTTCTTCAATGACCCGGCGAAATGCAATTTGCAGGGAGATAGCAACCCTACGGCGGGTTTGCCAGAATGTCCGCAGGGTATTAGTGCCATGAAGGCTCTAGGGATTGCCGCATCGCAGGGGCAGAGGATTTACACGATCACCCGGAAGGTCTACAGCGAAAACCCGGGCATCGTGAGCAGTGCGCTATCGGCGCACAGTTACGACACGCAAAACCGGGTGCAGCAGTCACTGGATGCGGGGTATGAGGTGAATATTCATGAGCGCCCGATCACAGAGAGCGGATGGATGGGGTCGGGGTTTACGGCAATTGATCCTGATACGGGGGCGGGAGCCTACACCATTGAGGAAGGAAGTAATGGCGGCTATCGGGAGCATCTAACGAGCGAGCCTGGGGGGCGCCTTCTAAATATTTATGGAATAGGTTCACCACCGAGTACATATGACGCCCCATTGTTGAAAATACATATGAAACCACTGTTTTGGCTATTTATTCTGCCGTCAATACAGTAGCTGAGGTAATTGATTGCTACACATCTCAAATCGCGGATGCCATTTTATTTATCTTGCTAGTTCTAGCGGTTGCTATATTGGTTGCGGCTCTGAAAGGAGGCTTTGGCCTAGGGCCTGCAGTGGCAGCAGTAGTTGCAATCATGGTATCTACCACTGCAAATGCATCCCCGAAGGATAGCCCTAGCTGCGCTTTGCCGATGATGCGACTGCAGCTTCAAGTTAGTCCAAGAGCGTCAGGCACTCAAACGTTTGAGACGACTGGTTATCCTCTGAAAGGCGATGCCGGTGTTGGTGTAACTACAAGGCAAGTAAGAGATAAGATGGCCGATATTTTTGACGAACCACCAAGTTGGTTTCCCACAGGAGTTGATTTGCGTGGAATGATTGTTTCCATGAGTATTTGCATAAAAAAATATCCTCCCTTTGGAACTGATGGAGCACCCAAAAAGCAAATTTGTTCTCCAGAACAACGAGAATATAAAGGTTTATAGTATAGGTTGGATCTTGAGAATTTAAATGGCGTAAATATTAAGGAGTAAGATGAAAGCAGTAGAGTCTTATAAAAAATATTTTCTTCTTATGGAGGGAGGGGATGCCCTTCCTTTTATGGAGTTTATTGATGAGGTTCGTGCTGGAAAAGTCTCCTTATCTGAGGTTGATGAGCTTGTTGAATACATAGTATCAACATATGAAATAATTCCTGCTAGACTGCAGGCGGCAGTTTTGCTATCTTTATTTCAAATCGATGAAGATGTTGGTTGTAGCTTCGCTAGAAAAGAGATTTCACGGTCAGTTGAGGAGTTCAAAGTGCAGGCTGAGTATTTGCATAAAATTGTCTCAATCATGCTGAGTTGCAGAGGGATTAAAGAGTCGATGCCTCCGGATGATTATGATAAAAATATGAAAATTGCCTTTGCTTTTGATGAAGGGGTTGATGTACAAAAGTTTTTGAAGAACTGACTTCTTATTAGCATCTAAGAAAATGGCTTCAGGCTTTGGTGTATTTCGTTTTGGGAGTGGTTATGAGGTTGTTGCAGAGATATAAGGAGTTAATGGATCTTGCTGGAGTTGGTGATTTTTCTGAATTGGAATCATTCTCCAAATATTTGAAAAATAATTATTCATTGGCTGAAGATGTCGACGAGTTCTGTAATTATTTGATTGGAAATTATGAGCATTTGAGTGTTGCTTTGAAAATCTCCTTGCTGGATATTTTCTCGAGATTGGATTCAAATATGGCTTGTAGGCTTGTTGAAAAGGATCTGTCGAATGCATATCGAGATTTTCGGCATGCCGGAAGTAAAGTTCATCAAATATTGTTAATAATTTCTCAAAGTGACGGAGTTAGGTTGCCTACAATTTCTATTGAGTTTAATAAGAACATGGAAATTGCTTTGTTGCTGCTCTCGGGCAAAAGTTTGAAGCATGTTTTAAATAGCTGAAGAGTCCGCCCTGAGCAACCCGCAAACCGGTGATCTGATTCGCGTTCTTCGGCTTGATGCCTACAGGATTTGCATTTCGGTTTTGAGACCGCATTCGATAAGCCTTCTTTTTTTTGCTATGAAAATGTGAGCAAACTATTGAATGTTTGCGGCGGCATGGAGGCATTTCCATCTTCTTCCGTTTCTTTTCTTGCCTTTAGCAGGCGCGGGCTGATCCGGTCGTGGCGCCAGTTACCGGGCGCGGCCACGCTGGACGCCTACTTCACGCGGTATCCGGCAGCGCGTGCCAGCGCGCCCACGGCCCCGGGCCAACTGCCCTGGAGGAACCCGCAGCCCAGCCAGCGCCCGCCGGCGGAGAACAAGGTCGCGTGGTTCCAGAACCTGCACGGCAAGCAGCAGGTGCAAGTGGCGCAGGCGGGCGGAGGGAACGGCAATGGCCTCGGCCTGCAGTTCACGACTCCGCCCGAGCCCGGGCAGGCGCCCACGCCCGAGGACCTGGCGGAAACGGAGGAAGTCACCCTCACGGCCGCCATCCGCGCCAAGGCGCAGGAGCTGGGCAACAACCCCGTCGCCATCCAGAACTGGGTGCGCAACACCATCGAATGGGTGCCCACCTGGGGAGCGATCCAGAGCGCGCAGGACACGCTGGACAAGCAGCGCGGCAACGCGATCGACATCGCCAGCCTGCAGATCGCGCTGCTGCGCGCAGCGGGTATTCCGGCGCGCTACCAGTTCGGCACGGTGGAGATCCCGGCGGCGCAGGCGATGAACTGGGTGGGAGGGGCGAGCCAGATCCAGGCGGTGTTGCAACTGATGAACCAGGGCGGGATCGCGGCGCGGGGCAGCGTGCAGGGCGGGACGGTGCAGAGCATCCGCTTCGAGCACGCGTGGGTGCAGGCCTATGTGAACTGGGCGCCACGGTCCCGGCCGGGCTGCAGCACCGGTTCACCTACCAGCTGAGCGACAGCGGGGGCAATGAACTGCTGAGCTACACGGCCCCCACGAGCCGCCTGGCGGGCAAACGCCTGACCCTGAGCTACGTGCCGGCCGACCCGGCCACGTCGGACCTGATCGCGAGCTTCCTGCCCAAGCCGCACGCGGACGGCAGCCCGATCCAGCCCGGCGAACTGCCGACCAGCCTGCCGGGGTACCTGATCCGGCTCAAACCGCAAATGACCCTGGACGGGCAGGTGGTGGCCCAAAGCAGCAGCGCGGTCACGATGGGCAGCGATCTGCAGGGGCAGGGCGGCTTCACCCAGTTGTACGACCCCACGCAATGGGACATCACGCCCGACCAGAGCCACGTGGCGGGGCAGGCCACGGCCATTGGGATCAGTGCCGGGGGGATCGGCGCCAGGCAACTGGACAGCCTCAAGACCAGGTTGGAGAACACCAAAACCCAGCTGCAAGCCAACAACCTGCAGAAGCTGACGGGAGAGCAGATCAGAACAGGTCGAACTTCAGCGCGCTACGGGGTGTGATCGTGGCAAAGAGGCACGCTTTCTCGGGTCAGAAGGGAGCGGTTGGTTTTTGAGAGGTTCCCTTTGGGATGTGCCCATTTGCTTCCGATATTTGCAATCTTCTTCGCGCTCATGTCTGGTGAATCCGCGCATTTCTCGAAAATTTTTCAGCGTCGCTGAATTAAATCGCCTTTAAAAATTCGGCAGCAAATTAATACCCGCCTCTTAAGCAGCACCCGAACCTCTTCATTTGCCTGCCATGAACAATGTAGTTTCCAAGTTCTTTTGCTTCTCTATTCCTAGAAATGATTCCGACTCGAGCGGCAGTAAAGCGCAAAACTCTGTCGGCACAAAAAAATCTTCAAAATCCAAGGCAAGCCACTCTCCTCCAGGGTTGACACATAAAAACCCCTCAAGTGGCATATCTTCCAGGAAATCAAATCAGGTTACCAATCGCAATTCAAAAATAAGTGATCTGTTTTCTTCTTGCATCAAGGGCTCCAAATCGAAGGCTGAACATGCCGAAAATATTTTCCAAAAAGCCCGCCTGCTTTCATTAGAGAGGAAAAACAAAGCTCGTGCAGACGCCTTGAGTGGATCATTCGATACCGCTCCAGATACCAGGAAAATTGTTGAAAAAAAATCAATCAGACAGATTGCAAGCGAGTCTGGTGTTTCGATCCATGGGCTTGAAAATTATTTTCAAGAGCGACTCAATGATTTCTTTGAAAAAACCAAAAATTCTAACGGGCGGTCTTATGGGGAATACAACTCATTAATTGAAAGTCTCTACAACATTTTTCTGCACAGCCAAGATGAGGAAGCCCCCTCATGGGTTAAGAAAACTCGAAGCTTCGATTCTTTCGTGGAGCATTTCTGCCCACAAGCAAGCAAGAAATCCCAAGCAAATCTTATTTATCAGGTTGAATCTTTTTGCCGCCAATCATTACCGCCTATGCTCCAGCGGACCTCCCTTTGGGGCGATTATAATGATAATATCCAGCCTATCTACAATGGTGCTAGAAATTGGTTAAAATTGCCTGAAGCGCTAGTGGCCAGGGATGTGATCAAGGAGGCCCGCGAGTTAGCCAACAATGGGTATTGGGAAAAAGACGATCTCTTTGTGCATGGAACAGGCTCTGCGGCAATTGATAACTTTGCAAAGAATCAAGCAATTTGGTCTGCATCATTGGCAATCAGCAAAGGCGACAAAGTCGCGACAGGGGAGTTTGCAAGCTACATATTATCAGACGACGGGGAAACCTCATTCACCGGAGGCAATTCAGGTTTAGGGGATGTTTATACGAGCGAGGATGGACTCAGCTCAAAATGCTACACAAAGCAACGTTGGTTTGACGAGTTCCCAATTACATTTGGAATCAGTCAGATAAAGCAAAAGGAATACAATATAAAGAATAAGGTGGAGCGATCATATAGAAATCCCGTTAACGACGGAATTACAGTCGGCCCAGTCGTTCCTTTGGAAAACGTGGTGGCAGTATCAGCACCTAAAGCGAACGAGGCGCGCGTTAGATCATGGATCGAAGCCCATTGCCCTCATGCCCAGTTCATATCGTATGAAGCAGCGACGCTTTTAGACTCCAAGACTATGTTTGGTTTGCGACCTCGTTGATAATTCGGTGTATTCAGAACCTTTCAAAACCTCCGAATTTGCAAGTTTGAGTGTCGTAAATCGTTCATTTATAAGGATGTTGAATGGCTGGCATCGGGGTTCGGAGAGGTTCCCCTACTTCACGCGGTATCCGGCAGCGCGTGCCAGCGCGCCCACGGCCCCGGGCCCACTGCCCTGGAGGAATCTGCAGCCCAGCCAGCGCCCGCCGGCGGAGAACAAGGTCGCGTGGTTCCAGAACCTGCATGGCAGGCAGCAGGTGCAAGTGGCGCAGGCGGGCGGGGGAATGGCCTCGGGACGCGCGGCTCGAGCCGCGTGCCCAACAGCGGGAACGGACACGCCAGCAGATGCAGAGGGCCCGCCCACCCAATGGCTGCACGCTCCAGCGCAGCCCAGAGGCCACTCCAGCCAGAACAGCCGGCCGGCCGGTGCATGGCGAGTTCACTCGCCGGCTTTCTTCGGCCGCGTTAAAACGTGCAGCCCCTAATCAAGCCCCGTCCTACAGCCTCCTGCACGGGCCGCAGATAGCTTCGTCCCATGCCAGAAAGAAACCTCGGGAATTCATGGGCCCTCGTGAAGCAGGCGGCTTCGTCGTGGGTGGACGATTACGCGCCCAGCATGGGAGCGGCGCTGTCGTACTACAGCGTGTTCTCGCTCGCGCCGCTGCTCGTCATCGTGATTTCCATCGCAGGCATGGTGTTTGGCGAAGAGGCTGCGCGCGGTGAGGTGTTCGCCCAGTTGAGCGGGTTGATGGGGGCGGACGCTGCCGCGGCGGTGGAAGAGTTGCTCAATGCTGCGGCCAAGCCGTCGACGGGGATCACGTCCGCGGTGATCGGGCTGGTGGTGCTGCTGATCGGGGCGACGACCGTGTTCGGTGAGTTGCAGGACGCGCTGGACCGGATATGGCGCGCGCCGGTGCGCGAAGGGGCCACGGGGCTGTGGGGCCTGCTGCGGGCCCGGTTCCTGTCGTTCGGGATGATCCTCGGGATCGCCTTTCTGCTCATGGTCTCCCTGGTCATGAGCGCGGCGGTGTCGGCGCTCGGCAAATGGTGGGCGCCGGCCTTCGGCGGATGGGAGGTGCTGGCGCAGGCCATCAATGCGGTCGTGGGTTTCGCCTTCACCACCGTGGTGTTCGCGATGATCTACAAGGTCATGCCCCGCGTCAGGGTCCGCTGGCACGACGTCTGGCTGGGGGCGGCCATCACGGCGGTGCTGTTCACCGTGGGCCGGATGCTCATCGGGCTGTACATCGGCAAGACGGCGCTGGCCTCGGGGTTCGGCGCCGCCGGGTCGCTCGCGGTCATCTTCGTGTGGGTCTATTACTCGGCGCAGATTTTCCTCATGGGGGCCGAGTTCACCTGGGTGTACGCGCGCACGTTCGGGTCGATGCGGGACCATGGCGGCGATACGCCAGCGGCCGGAGAGGCGCTTGGCGACCCACCCTCCCGCACTGCGGGCACTGCGGGCCAGCCCCCGGGCAGCGCCGTTTCGGCATAGCCGCCAAACACCCCCCAGGCAAGGCAAAGCGGCGCAAGGCCGCAGGTTTACTGGAATGCCCCTTTGCGCACCTCCGGGCCATCGCCGATGCGCCGCAGCGCGCGCTGGCAATCCTCGAGGGTGTGCTTGCGCCGCGCCGCCAGCCAGCCCACGGCGAACCAGGCTTGCGGATGCTGCGCCGCGCGTTGGCGGTACAGCCCGTCGGCGACCTGTTCGTCATGGAGCCGGCCCAGCGCCGCCTGCGCAGGCGCGAGGCGTTTCAAGAATTTCCTGCCCTGGCCTTCCAGCGCGGGCGCCAGGAATTCCGTGAGGTAGCGCAGGCGCTTGATGCGTTTGCGCACGCGGTGCTGGCGCTCGGCGGGCAATGCGGAAAACGATGCAATGTCCTTGCCGATGCCGCGATGGAGCTTGCGCAAGGCCTTGCGCAGCGCACGCCGTGTGCCGTCGGCATCCAGGGCCTGGGGGGCGGGCGGCGCGGACGGTGCGCCATCCTGCGCGACCGTGAAGCCCATCAACGCGATCAGCACCGCCTGGAACGCGCCATCGGACACGATTCCTGCGGGCGATGCCGGGGCCGTGGGGTCCAGCTCCACCTCCGGCCCTCCGGCCTGGCGCAGTTGCGCATCCATCGTCTCCATCACATGCCCGCTGTCGCGCAGTTCGCCCAGGCGGCGGAAGACCGTGCGCAAGGGCGCTTCCCATGCCGGGTCGAAGCGGCCGGGCGCAAGGCCGTCCAGCTCGCGCAGGACGGTCCGCAACCGGCGGATGCCCACGCGCAGCTGGTGCACGTGCTTTTCGGTGCCGTGGCCCTGCGCCATCTCGCTCGCGTTGGCCATGATCTGCTCCAGGCAATTGCCCACGACCGCCCGTTGCAGGTGCTGCCCGGAAGGGAGCCGGTCTTTCTTGGCGCGCAGGGGCGTGGCCTTGGCCGCGGGGCCTGCGGGGCCACCGGCCCGCAGGCGCTCGCCGCGCTCGGCTTTCGACAGGGTGCTGAGGACCAGCCCGTGCGTTGCTGCCCAGGCGCGTGCCGCATCGACCAGCGCGGAGACCGGCCCGTCCTTCAATTCCAGCTCCAGTTCGCAGATCGGTGCGGATGCTTCTTCCGCCGTGCCCCGGTGGGCGACGACCCGCCCGGTGTCCAGCGCCACTTCCATGGCGCCTTCGCCCTCGAAGGGGATCTCGCGGGCCACCCGCTCGAATTCGGTGCCGTAGGTTTCCACGGGCGATGCCTTCGCGTGGGCCAATGCCCGGGCCAGTTGCTGGCCTGCCGCAGAGCCCGCGTGCAGCGCCGGGTCCGGCTGGGGAACCGCCGCCGGATCGGCAGGGCGCGGCAAGTCGGCGTTGTGTTCTTCACGCGCCAGCGGGCCGGCGCCCATCGTCTTGACGGTCTGCACCCACGCGCCGCCTTCGTTCCTGACGCGCCAGGCAATCCCCTGGCGGGCCAGATCGCCCTCGGGCGTGTCGAAGTAATGCGCCTCCATGCGCCGTGCGGTGTAGTGGCCCTGCTGCATGGCGGCCTGGACACCGTCCAGGCGGTGGGGAGGGATGAGGAATTTGAATTCGATTTCCATGGTGTGTCCGGATTGGATGAGAGGGAATGAGGGGGGGGGGCGGATCGGATGGGGGCGGCTCGGTCCGGGCTGCGGGGCGGAGGGCCCGTTCACGGTGGTTTGGGGGCATCAACCATCCGCTGCTGGCCGGTCCGGCCCGGTGTGCCCGGCCTCCGCGTGCGATGCCAGCGCGGCATCCAGGTAGGGCGCGGTGCGGGAGGCGGCGCAGCGGGCCACCTCCTGCGGCGTTCCCGCCACGACGATGCGCCCTCCATCGTGACCGGCGCCGGGCCCGATGTCGATCACCCAGTCGCAGGCCGCCACGAAATGCATGTCGTGTTCGACCACCACCACGCTGTGGCCGGCCTGTACCAGCGCGTCCAGGTGCTCCAGCAGGCGGTCTGCATCGGCGGGGTGCAGGCCCGTGGTGGGCTCGTCCAGCACGTAGAGCGTGTGCCCCCGCTGGGCCCGCTGCAACTCGGCGGCCAGCTTGATGCGCTGGGCTTCGCCGCCCGAGAGTTCGGTGGCGGGCTGGCCCAGGCGCAGGTAACCCAGGCCGATCTTCTGGAGCACCTGCAGCGGCCGGAGGACGGCGGGCTCCCCGGCAAAGGCTTCGCAGGCCGCATCGACGGTCAGCCCCAGCACGTCGGCGATCGTCAGGCCGTTCCAGGTGATGGCGAGGGTCTGCGGGTTGTAGCGCGAGCCGTGGCAGGTGGGGCAGGGCGCGTAGGCGCTCGGAAGAAAGAGCAGCTCCACGCTCACGAAGCCTTCCCCCTGGCAGGTGGGGCAGCGCCCCTTGGCGACGTTGAACGAGAACCGGCCGGCGTCGTAGCGCTTCCTGCGGGCGGCCGGCGTGGCCGCGAAGAGTTTGCGGATGGCGTCGAACAGGCCGGTGTAGGTGGCGAGGTTGGAGCGCGGTGTCCTGCCGATCGGCTTCTGGTCCACGTTCACCAGCCGCCGGATCTGGCCGGCGTCGCCGCCCAGCCGGCCGGTGGACCGGTGCTCCGGGCCTTCCATGGCGCCCGCCCCGGGGTCGTCGTCCGCCGCACCGGGCAGGACCGTCTCCGGCAGCGCGTCGCCGTCCACAGGCGAGGGGTCCTGCCCCAGGTGGTCCGCCACCAGCGTCAGCAGCGCGTGGCTGACGAGGCTGGACTTGCCGGAGCCCGATACCCCGGTCACCGCCGTCAGGCAGCCCAGCGGAATGGCGGCCTGCACGCCCTGCAGGTTGTGGCTCCTGACGTCTTCCAGTCGCAGCCAGGCTTGCGGAGTGCGGCGGTGCCGCCGGGCGCGGGCACCGCCATCGAAAAGGTATTGCCGCGTCTGCGATCCGGCCACGTCCTGCAGGCCCTGCGGCGGGCCGCTGTAGAGCACCCGGCCACCGCGCTCGCCCGCCTCCGGGCCCACTTCCACGAGCCAGTCGGCGCGGCGCATGGTGGCCACGTCGTGCTCCACGACGAGGATGGAGTTGCCTGCGGCCTTGAGCCGGTCCAGCGCCGCGAGCAGCGATTCACCATCGGCCGGGTGCAGGCCGGCCGATGGCTCGTCGAGCACGTAGACCACGCCGAACAGCTGGGATGCCAGCTGGGTCGCCAGGCGCAGCCGCTGGAGCTCGCCGGGCGACAGCGTGGGCGTGGCGCGGTCGAGCGACAGATAGCCCAGGCCCAGCCCGACCAGCGCCCCCACCCGCGCCAGCAACTCCTGCGCGATGCGCTGCGCGGCCAGGCGCTTCTCGGCGGAGAGGTGGGGCGTGCGGCGGATGTCCGGCGCGGCGGCATGCGCGGCCCCGCCGGCCGCGACCCGCCGGGCCGTCGCGCGTGCCCGGGCGGATGCGGTCAGCGCGGGGTGCGCGGCCTCGTCCTGGCCGGTGGGCGGCGCGCCATCGGCCACCGGGCGCAGCACGTCGGCCAGCGCGGCCAGCGGGAGGCGGGTGAACTCGCCGATGTCCATGCCGCAGAACGTCACCGACAGCGCTTCCGGCTTGAGCCGCTTGCCGTGGCAGACGGGGCAGGCCTGGCCCACCATGAACTGCGCCACCCGGCGTTTCATCATCGCGCTCTGGCTGGTGGCGAAGGTCTGCATCACATAGCGCCGCGCGCCCGTGAAGGTCCCCATGTAGCTGGGAGGCTGGCCGCTCTTGCGGGCCTGGCGCACCTCCTGCCGGCTGAACCCGGCATAGACCGGTACCGTGGGCTGCTCGTCCGTGAACAGGATCCAGTCGCGCGTCTTGCGCGGCAGATCGCGCCAGGGCACGTCGATGTCGTGGCCCAGGGTGGTGAGGATGTCGCGCAGGTTCTGGCCCTGCCATGCGGCGGGCCACGCCGCCACGGCGCGTTCGCGCAGCGTCAGCGAGTCGTCCGGCACCATGGAGGCTTCCGTCACCTCGTAGACGCGGCCGAGCCCATGGCAATGCGGGCAGGCGCCCTGCGGCGTGTTGGGCGAGAAGTCTTCCGCATACAGCATCGGCTGGCGGGCGGGGTAGCTTCCGGCGCGCGAATAGAGCATGCGCACCAGGCTCGAAATGGTGGTGACGCTGCCCACGGAGGACCGCGCGCTCGGCGTGCCGCGCTGCTGCTGCAGCGCGACCGCGGGCGGCAGGCCCTCGATGGCGTCCACCTGCGGCACGCCCACCTGGTCGATCAGGCGCCGGGCATAGGGCGCCACCGACTCGAAGTACCGGCGCTGCGCCTCGGCATAGATCGTGCCGAACGCGAGCGACGATTTGCCGGAGCCCGAGACGCCGGTGAACACCACGAGCGCATTGCGCGGAATCCGGACATCCACGTTCTTGAGGTTGTGCTCGCGCGCGCCGCGCACGGAGATGAAGCCGCCAAAGGGCGTCTCTTGGGGTGGTGAGGAAGGTTTCATCGTGCCTTGGAGGGTTTGCCCCCACATTGCCTGCGCAGGCGCACGGGGCGTGTAGGTGCGGTCCGGTATGGGCCGCAGCACTCGCCGCATGTTTCCGATATGGTGCAAAAAAACATCCATTGACCATCCATATGGATGGTAATAGGATGGCGCATGACTTTCGATATGCCTGTCCAACGCCCGCCCAAGGCCGGCGATTCCGAGAAGATCACCATCAACCTGGGGTATGTGGATCTCGGCCACATCGACCTGCTGGTGGCCGAAAGCTTCTACGGCAACCGCACCGATTTCATCCGCACGGCGATCCGCAACCAACTGGCCGTGCATTCGGATGCGCTGCGGCAGGTGGTGGCCCGCAAGATGCTGGTGCTGGGCCTGCAGCGGTTCTCGGCGGCCGATCTGGAGGCCGCACGGGCGGCAGGCCAGATGCTGCAGATCCGCGTGCTGGGGCTGGCCACCATCGACCCCGACGTGGCGCCCGAGCTGGCGCTGGCCACCATCGAGTCCATCACCGTGCTCGGGGCGCTGCAGGCCAGCCGGGCCGTGAAGACCGCGCTGGCCGGGCGCATCCATTGACCCCGCAACGAAAGCCCCCCGTGAACACAATCTTTCAGCAATGGATGGCCGACGCGGCACGGTCCACCCGCAGCGGCCAGCTCGGCAAAGCCACCCAGACGATCCAGCGGGCGCTGCGCGAAGCCGCCGCAGCCGCACGGGGCGGAGCGCCGGAGGCGGCACCGCCCGGCTACCGGGCAGCCCCCCATGGCGCCGACGATCCCCTGGTGCTCGACGGCCTGGTCCGCGAGATCGACGGGCCGGAGCCCGCTCCGTCGGAGGGTCCGGCGGACCGGGCACCGGGCGGCATGCAGGAGCGCTGGCAACGCGCCAGTTTCTCCCACCAGGGCCGCACGCTCGCGTTCCGGCTCTATCTGCCGCCCGGCCCGGCCGATGCTGCGGCGTTGCGGCCGATGGTGGTCATGCTCCACGGATGCACGCAGAACGCGGAGGATTTCGCGGCCGGCACGCGCATGAACCTGCTCGCCCGCGATCTCGGGGTGGTGGTGCTCTACCCGGAGCAGACGCAGCAGGCCAATGCGCAGAAGTGCTGGAACTGGTTCAAGCCGCAGCACCAGCGGCGCGGCCGCGGCGAGCCCGCGGTGATCGCGGCCCTCGCGCGCTCCGTGGCGGCCGAACACCGCGTGGACCCGGCCAGGATCTACGTGGCGGGGCTGTCCGCGGGCGGGGCGATGGCCGACATCGCCGGGCACTGCTATCCGGACGTGTTCGCGGCGGTCGGGGTGCATTCCGGGTTGCCGCAGGGGTGCGCCGCCGATGTCGCATCGGCGTTGGCCGCCATGCGCAGCGGCCAGGGGTCGGCGGTGCCGCCGAGCCGGGCGCAGGCGCTGCCCACCATCGTCTTCCACGGCGATGCGGACCCCACGGTGCACATCCGCAATGCCGAGGTGCTCGTCGAGTCGGTGCGCAGTGCGGGGCCCGCCCCTGCCGCCGGCGCGGGGCAGGGGGCCGCGCACGTGACCCGGGGCCGCTCGGCACGGGGGGCGCACCACACGCGCAGCGTCTACACGGACGCGTCCGGGCGCGACACGCTCGAATACTGGCAGTTGCACGGCGCGGGCCATGCGTGGTCGGGCGGCAGCGCCAGCGGAAGCTACACGGCCCCCGACGGCGTGGACGCCAGTGCGGAGATGCTCCGGTTCTTTCTCGCGCATCCGCGCGTCGTTCCCTGAGGCCGGTGCCGCCGCACCGGCGCCAATCCGGCACGGACCGTGAGGGCATGGCGCACCCGCGCCGCCAGCGTGCCTACACTCGCCCCATGACCTCCCTGGCCCACGCCGTCGCCCGTCCGGCCGCGCTGCCGTCGCATGCAGATGCCGCGGCGTGTGTGCTGGCGGCCGCGGCGAGAAGGGCCCGCTGCCGGTTCACGCCTGCACCTTCCTGAGCCCGGCGGTCCGCTCTCCCTCCCCCTTCCTTTCAGCGCAACCCTCCACCGCCGGGCACCGCCATCCGCGCGCCCACGGCCGCTTTCTGCCCAAGGCGATGGCGGCCACCGATGGAGTGCTTCCATGCATGCAGTGGTCCGTGGCGAGCGCACGCTCACCGATCTCGATTTTTCCCGTCTGTCCAGACTGGCGGGCCAGCCGCTTTCGCCCACCCTCTCGGATCTGCTGGCCACCGCCGAGGTCACCAGCTCCCGGGCCGTTCAGGCGGATGTGGTCACGATGTATTCACGCGTGGAGCTGGTGGATGCACAGACCCACCGGCGCCAGGTGCTGACGCTGTGCTACCCGCGCGATGCAGAGCCCGCCGCGGGCTTCATCTCGGTGCTGTCCCCGGTCGGCAGCAGCCTGCTGGGCCTCCGGGCGGGCGATGTCGCCCGGTGGGCGACCCCGCTGGGCGAGGAGTGCGCGGCGACGATCGCCGACGTGCAGTACCAGCCCGAGGCCACCGGGGACTACCTCACCTAGCGCCGCGCGATCATTGCCCGGCCGGCCCCTTGAACGTCTTCGTGCTGTACAGCTCGTGCGGCAACCGGCGCAGTGCGGGCAGGCCGCTGGCCGCGTCCTTGCCCTGGCGCTCGATGTAGCTGAAGAACACGTCGGCATCCAGCACGCCGATGTCCAGGCGCCGCGACGCGGGCACGGCGGCAGGGTCTTGTAGCCGTCGCCGCCGGTGGCGTTGAAGCTCAGCACGAAGAGCTTGTAGGTCTTCGTGGCGTCGAGCGGCTCCCAGGCACCCGCCGCATTGCGCACCTCGGCGCCGGAGATGCGCTGGCCGAAGGCCGCGGCGGCATTGGCGTCGAAGCGCAGGCCGCCCGTGTAGGGGTACGGGCCGGTGGAGCCGCCCGCGCCGTAGACGGCCTCCAGGCCGTCTTCCAGCATGGCCTTCACCTCCGCGCCGGTCACGTCCAGGCGGAACAGCATGTTGCCGAAGGGCAGCACCTGGATCACCTGGGCGGCCGAGACGGTGCCCTGCAGCGGAATGCGCACGCCGCCGCCGCTCTGCAGCGAGATGTCGGCGCCGCCGTACCGGGCCTTGGCCACGTCGAGGTAGGCCTGCGCCACCAGCTGCTGGATGTCGCCGCCGCGCACGCTCACGCTGCCCTCGGCATTGCAGGCCGTGCTGGAGCGGCTGTAGTCGGCGGAGCCCACGCCGCCGGGCACGCGGCGCGAGCACAGCTCCTCGGGCACGGTGGCGACCTGCGTGCGGTTGAACACCGCCACGCGGTCCTTGAAGGGCTGCAGCACCGCGGTGGCGGCGGCGGACGGCTGCGTCACGCGCAGGAAGCCGCTGGCGGCCACGCTGGCCTGCAGCGCGCGGGCTTCGGCGTCGGTCGGCGCCTTGCCGGCGATGGTGAAGCCGTCGCCGATCAGCACGTGCGGCGTGCCGGTGCACTGGATGACGTTGCCGTCGCCGTCGAACTGCACCTTGAGTTCGCCCACCACCTGCGCGTATTCCCAGGCCTGCACCACGCAGACGGTGTGGCCGTCCTTGTCCACGGTGCGCGTGGGGTAGGCGCCGCCCGGCGTGCCCACGCCCGTGGTGCGGAGCCCGTCGGGGCCGAGCAGCGTGTGCGAATCGCCGCCCACCACGACGTCCACGCCCGAGAGCCGGGGCACGATCTGCCGGTCGGCGTCATAGCCGATATGGCTCATCAGCACGATCTTGTGAATGCCCTGCGCGCGCAGGCGGTCGATCTCGCGCTGCGCGGCCGTGGTCTCGTCCTCGAACGTGGTGTCCGGATCGGGGCTGGACGAGGCCTTGGTCTTGCCTGCGATGGTGAGGCCCACGATGCCGATCTTCTGGCCGCCGCGTTCCACCACGGTGGACGGATTGACGTAGCCGGGCGCCTTGTTCGCGTTCAGCGCCGAGTTGGCGCCAAAGCGCACGTTGGCACTCAGCACGGGTGTCTTGCAGCTGCCCTTGCGCAGCAGGTCCAGGAAGGATTTCAGGCCCGAGTCGCCCTTGTCGAATTCATGGTTGCCGAGCGTGAAGGCATCGAAGCAGACGGTGTTCATCAGGGCCGCATCGGCCTCGCCATCGGCGCCGGCACGGTTGAAGTACAGCGTGCCGGTGAGTGCGTCACCGGCATGCAGCTTGAGCACGTTGGGCGACTGCTTCGCCAGCGTCTCGATGGCCGCGGTAACGCGCGGGAAACCGCCCGCATCGACCGCCACGGCCACCGGAGCGGCGCCCCCGGCCGAGAGCTGCAGCGTCTTCGAGCGTGCCTCCAGGGTCGAGTGGTGGTCGTTGATGTGCAGGATGGTGAGTTCCATGGGTTCGCCACCACCGCCCGATCCGCCGCAGGCGGCCACCAGCAGGGCCGTGGCGGCCATCGCCAACCATCCGCCCGCACGTGCCGCTTTCCGGCGCCCACCCTCTCTCCACGTCGTTCCCGCCATCGGGGTCTCCTACAAAGTGTTGCAACGCAGGCATGCTTGCGGCGCCGCGTGACAGGGCGATGAATGGCGCCCCGCGCCATGCGGTTGTTCAGGCCGCCGGCAGCCGCGCCTGGTAGAGCGCCAGATCGCGGGCGCCGAAACAGCAGAACGTGACCTGCAACGCGGCATCGCCCACGGCTTCCCGGGTGGCGGCCACGGCGATGTCGGCCGCCGCATCCGCCGGGTAGCCGTAGACGCCGGTGCTGATGCAGGGAAACGCGATGGAGCGCATGCCGTGCGCAAGCGCCAGCGCGATGCTTTCGCGGTAGCACGCGGCGAGCAGGGCGGGCTCGCCCTGGTGCCCGCCCTGCCAGACCGGCCCCACGGTGTGGATCACGTGGCGCGCGGGCAGCCGGAAGCCGGGGGTCAGCCTGGCCTGGCCGACCCGGCAGCCGTTCAGCGCCCGGCAGGCCGCCAGCAGTTCGGGCCCGGCCGCACGGTGGATGGCGCCGTCCACGCCCCCGCCGCCCAGCAGCGAGGTGTTGGCGGCATTGACGATGGCATCGACCTCCAGGCGGGTGATGTCGTGCTGGATCGCGTCGAAGACGGGCATGGGGGCTCCTGGTGGGCTGGTGGGAGTGGGACGATGGCGCAGGTTCGGCGCCCCGTGTGTCGGAGGCCGCGCAGAATGGGCGGCACACTGCCCATTTTTTGAGAAAGCCACCGACCGATCCATGGCCCCGTCTCCCCCGGACACCGATTTCACGCCCATCCTGTGCACCGTGGACGTGGTGCTGCTGACCCTCGAGGGGCAGGAGCTGCACGCCGTGCTGATGCAGCGCCCGCACGGCCCCTGCGCGGGCGCCTGGGCGCTGCCGGGCGGCTACATCCACGCCCAGGAGGACGGCACGGCCTGGGATGCCGCGGCCCGCGTCCTGCAGCACAAGGTGGGCATCGCGAGCCCGTACCTGGAGCAGCTGGCCACCTATTCGGGCGCCGGGCGCGATCCGCGCGGCTGGTCGGTGTCGATCGTCTACTGCGCGCTCGTGCCGGCCGAGCTGCTGCCCGCGTCCGCGCCGGGCCTGCGGCGGGCGCCCGTGCACCGCCTGCCGCCCCTGGCCTTCGACCATGCGGACATGGTGGCGCTGGCGGTATCGCGCGTGCGATCCAAGAGCCAGTATTCGTCGCTGCCCGTGTATTTCTGCGGCGAGCGCATGACGCTGCCGCAACTGCAGGCGGTGTACGAGGCGGTGCTGGGCGAGCCCGTCAACAAGGTGAGCTTTCGCCGCAAGATCGACGAGCTGGGCATGCTGGAGCCGATCGAGGGCGTGCTGGAGTCCGGCGCGGCGCACCGGCCCGCGCAGGTGTACCGGCTGCGGCCGCCATACCGCCGTGCGCTCTCGCTGGTGGCGCGGGGCCTCAATGCGTGAGCCGGCGCGCCGCCGGCGCCGTTTCTAGAATGCGCTCCACGATGTCCGCCGGCGCCCCCCCGTCCTCTTCCCTCGCCTTCCCGGTCCCGGTCCGCACCGAGTGCCCGCCGGGCGCCTGCACCTGCGACCTGCAGGCCATGCTGCAGGCGCCGGACGCGGACCGGCGCGTGCTGCTGCTCTCGCGCGAGGAAGAGAAGCGCCTCGTGCAGCGCCTGGAGAACATCGAGAGTCTGGCGGACCTGCGCCGCCTGGAGGGCCGCATGGAGCAGCAGCTCGGCATCCGGATCGCCATCGCGCAGGGGGCGAGCGAGGTGCGCACGCTGCGCGGCATCGCCATCCTGGTGCACGAGCAGCGCGGCCTGTGCCGCAAGACGCGCCAGGCGATCGCGGCCGCCATCCGGCGCGGCATGGAGCGGCGCCCGGAGATCGCGTTCGCGCTGCTGGACGAAGGCGGCCTGTTCGGCTGACGCGGCGGCATGGCGGCCCGCCCACGGCCGCCGGAAGGGGCGGTATGGCCCGCCATACCACGGCGCGCAATTCCCCGTGTGAGCGCGGTGTCTCGGCGGATCCTAGACTCGGCCGTTCCTGATTCCACCAACGCTCAACATACAGGAACCGACACCATGGAATTGCTCGACGTACTGCAGTGGCGCTATGCCACGAAGAAGATGGACCCCGCCCGCGCCGTGCCGCAGGACAAGGTGGACCGCATCCTGGAGGCGGCCCGGCTCGCGCCGACCTCCAGCGGATTGCAGCCCTACGAAATCATCGTGGTCACCAGCCCCGACGTGCGGGCCCGCATCCGCGAAGTGGCCTGGAACCAGGCCCAGGTGACCGACGGCTCGCACCTGCTGGTGTTCGCCGCCTGGGACGACTACACGCCCGAGCGCATCAACCAGATGTTCGACTACACCAACGAGGTGCGCGGCTTCCGCAACGAAGGCTGGGAGAACTACCGCAACATGCTGCTCGGCTCGTACCCGCAGCGGGGCGCGGAAGTGAACTTCCAGCATGCGGCGCGGCAGGCCTACATCGGCTTCGGCGCCGCGCTCATCGCCGCCGCCGACGAAGCGGTGGACAGCACGCCGATGGAGGGCTTCCAGCCCGAGGCGGTGGACGAGATCCTGGGCCTGCGCGCGCGGGGCCTGCGCAGCGTGACGCTGCTGCCGCTGGGGTACCGCCAGCCCGAGGAAGACTGGCTCGTGAACCTCAAGAAAGTGCGCCGCCCGCGCGAGCAGTTCGTCTCCGAAGTGCGCTGACCCGCCAGGGCGGTGCAGGTGGCGGCATGGAGTGAAATCACCTCCATGCCGCCGTATTCATTCAATAGTTTGCTATATATTTAATAGCAAACACCAACACCTTGTCGACGGGTTCGGCCGTGGGCCTGTCAGAGCGGGGCGATGGGCAGATCGGCCGGCGTATCCACATCGCGCAGCACGCCGGGATCGTCCACCGCGACGGTGCGTGCCCGGCTCCAATCCACGCGCTGCGCTGCGGCGTGGGCGCCGGTGGCCTGTGCGAGCGCGGCGAAGCAGTGGCGCGGAAGGCCGCGCGGATTGCCTGCGCGGCCGCCGAACACCGGCAGCGCGGGTTCGGCGCTGTGCGCGAGCGCGGTGCGCAGCGCCAGCAGCGTGTCGGTGCGCACCCAGGGCATGTCGGCCAGCCCGACCACCACCGCGCCGATGTCCTGCTGCGCGAGTGCCCATTGCATGGCGGCGGCCAGCGACGTGCCCTGGCCTTCATGGCAACGCGCATTCACCACCGCCGCGATGCCCAGGCGCGCGCACAGGGCCTGCCCGAACGCATCGTCCGGCGGCAGCACCAAGGCCACCCGCCCGAACACCTGGCCGAAACGCTGTGCCACGGTGGCCAGCATGGGCTCGCCATCGACCGCCACCGCCTGCCGCTTGTCGCTGCCGAAGCGCGTGGCCGCACCCGCGGCGAGAACGATGCCGGCCACGCAGGGCTGCGGGGACGGAGCGGGCAGGAGAGGCATCGAAGCAGCATACGCGGGCCTGGGCGCGGCGGTGACGTCAATGGCCTTGTGGCGAAGTCGGCCGTGTGCGCGCGGTCTTCCTACAGCCTTCGCAGGGCATGCGGCAGACACTTTGCCGTTCTCCCGGCCGTGAAGGAAGCCAGATGCAATCCAGCCACCCCACGTCGGTCGCCCGCGCCAGCGGGCCGGCCGAATCCGCCGTGTCGACCCATGCCGTGCAACTGCACGTGAATGGCACGGCACAGCACCTCGACCTGCCCAGCTGGGTGACGCTGCTCGACATGCTGCGTGAACTGCTCGGCCTGACGGGCACCAAGAAAGGCTGCGACCACGGGCAGTGCGGCGCCTGCACCGTGCTCGTGGACGGGCAGCGCATCAATGCCTGCCTCACGCTCGCCGTCATGCACGACGGCGCGCACATCACCACGGTGGAAGGGCTGCCCGCGCTGTGCGGCAGCGGCGCCGCGGAGGGCGGCGCGCTGCACCCCCTGCAGCAGGCCTTCATCGACCACGACGCCTTCCAGTGCGGCTATTGCACGCCGGGCCAGCTGTGCTCCGCGGCGGGCCTGCTGAACGAAGGCGGCGTGCGCACGGCCGACGACATCCGCGAGCGCATGAGCGGCAACCTCTGCCGCTGCGGGGCCTACCCGCAGATCGTGCAGGCCGTGGCCGAGGTGGCCGGCGTGCCGCTGCGGGGCCCGCAACCGCCCGCCGGTCGCGGCACGCAGGGTGCGGTGCCGCCGGCGCCGGCCGGGGAGAAGCGCGCATGAGGGGCTTCGACTACCTTCCGGCCCGCGATGCCGAGGAAGCCATCGCGGCGATGCCGCAGTCGCCGCTGCACCACCCGAGCGAGCGCACGCTGCCCGCCAAGTTCATCGCGGGCGGCACCAACCTCATCGACCTGATGAAGGAAAGCGTGATGCGGCCGCGCCGCGTGGTCGACGTGGGCCGGTTGCCGCTGGCCGGCATCGAGGCCATCGAGGGCGGCGGCATGCGCCTGGGCGCCACCGCGCGCAATGCCGCCACGGCGAAGCACCCGCTGGTGCTGGAGCGCTACCCGATGCTGGCGGCGGCCATCCTGGCCGGGGCCTCGCCGCAGATCCGCAACATGGCCACCAATGGCGGCAACCTGCTGCAGCGCACGCGCTGCCATTACTTCTACGACGTGGCCGTGCCCTGCAACAAGCGCGAGCCCGGGACCGGCTGCCCGGCGCGCGACGGGCTGGCGCGGCAGCTCGCCATCCTGGGCACGAGCGACCACTGCATCGCCACGCACCCGTCCGACATGTGCGTGGCGCTGGCGGCGCTGGAGGCCGTGGTGCACGTGCGCTCGCCGGTCGGGGAGCGGGACATCGCATTCGCCGACCTGCACCGCCTGCCCGGCGGCGAGCCCGACCGCGACACCACGCTGGCCTGCGACGAGCTCATCATGCACATCGAACTGCCCGCGCAGGACTTCGCGCGGCACAGCGCCTACCTCAAGCTGCGCGACCGTGCCTCGTATGCGTTCGCGCTGGTGTCGGTGGCAGCCGCGCTGGACCTGGACGAAGCGGGCCGCATCCGCACGGCGCGCATTGCCGTGGGCGGCGTGGCCCACAAGCCGTGGCGCGACCCGGCGGCCGAGTCGCTGCTCGCGGGCCGCGAGGCCACGGCCCAGGCCTTCGGAGAGGCTGCGCAGCGGCTCCTGCAGGGAGCCCGCGGCCACGGCGCACCGGGCGGCCCGGGCGACAACCGCTTCAAGATCGAACTGGCCCGGCGGGCCATCGTGCGTGCGCTGGAGATGGCGCGCGACGGAGAACTCACCCAGACCGGCGAACTGGGCGCCGGCCATGTACAGGACATTGAGCCATGAACGCATCGATACCGAACGAGGTGGCGGACCGGGCCCCGGAGGGCCAGCAGCCCCGCGCGGAACCGGGCACCGGCCCGGTCAAGCTGGGCATGCCCGTCTCGCGCGTGGACGGGCGCCTCAAGGTGACCGGACAGGCGCGCTATGCGGCCGAGCACACGGCCGACGACCTGGCCTACGGCGTGGTGGTCAACAGCAGCATCGCCAAGGGACGCATCCTGCGCATGAAGCTGGAGCGGGCCCGCGCGGTGCCGGGCGTGCTGGACATCATCACGCACGACAACCGCCCCCAGGTCCGCTCCATGGACCTGTTCTACAAGGACATGACGGCCCCCGGAGGATCGCCCTTCAAGCCGTTGCTGGACGGTGTGGTGCGCTACAGCGGGCAGCCGGTGGCGCTGGTGGTGGCCTGCACCTTCGAGGCGGCGCGCTGCGCGGCCTCCCTGGTGGAGATCGACTACGAGGTGGAGCGGCACGAGACGCACCTGTTGCGCCACCTCGGCCGTGCGCGCGAGCCCAGCCGGCTCAAGGCCGGTTTCTCTCCGCCCCCGAAACCGCGCGGCGACGCCGATGCCGCTTTCGCACGCGCCCCGGTGAAGATCGAGGCCGAGTACTACAGCGGCGTGGAACACCACAACCCGATGGAGATGCACGCCTCCACCGTGCTGCGCGGCGCCGACGGGCACCTCACCATCTACGACAAGACGCAGAGCCCCCAGAACAGCCGCTGGCTGGTCTCGCGCGTGTTCGGGCTGGCCGAGGACGAGGTCACGGTGCGCAACCCCTTCGTGGGCGGCGCGTTCGGATCGGGCCTGCGGCCGCAGTACCAGCTGGTGCTCGCGGTGATGGCCGCGCTGCACCTGCAGCGTTCGGTGCGCGTGGTGCTCACGCGCCAGCAGATGTTCACCTTCGGCCACCGGCCCGAGACCTGGCAGCGCGTGAAGCTCGCGGCCGAGCGTGACGGCACGCTGCGCGCCGTGGTGCACGAGGCCGTCGCCGAGACCTCGCGCATGGAGGATTACGTCGAAGTGGTGGTGAACTGGTCGGGCCAACTCTACCGCTGCGACAACGTGCGGCTGGGCTACCGCCTGGTGCCGCTCGACCAGTACACCCCCATGGACATGCGCGCGCCCGGCGCGGCGCACGGCGTGCACGCGCTGGAGGTGGCCATGGACGAGCTGGCCCATGCGCTGCGCATGGACCCGCTCGCGCTCCG
The DNA here is from genome assembly GCF_028069655.1 of Acidovorax sp. NCPPB 4044. Taxonomy (NCBI): domain Bacteria; kingdom Pseudomonadati; phylum Pseudomonadota; class Betaproteobacteria; order Burkholderiales; family Comamonadaceae; genus Acidovorax; species Acidovorax sp. NCPPB 4044. Next base: position 3,771,934 of record NZ_JAMCOS010000001.1, on the reverse strand, counting down.
GCTCAAGAACTACGCCGAGCGCGATGCCTCGCAGGATCTGCCGTTCTCCACCAAGGAGTTGCGCGCATGCTACGGGCTGGGCGCCGCGCGGTTCGGCTGGGACGGCCGGCCGCTGGCGCCGCGCTCCATGCGCGAAGGCCGCGAACTCGTGGGCTGGGGCATGGCCACCGGTACCTGGGATGCGATGCAGATGTTCGCCAAGGTGCGCGCGGTGCTGCGCGCCGATGGCCACCTGGAAGTGAGCAGCGCGGCATCGGACATCGGCACGGGCACCTACACCGTCATGTCGATGATCGCCGCCGAGGCGATGGGCCTGCCGCTGGAACGCGTGACCTTCCGCCTGGGCGATTCCACGCTGCCGATGGCGCCCATCGAAGGGGGCTCGTCGCACGTGGCGACGGTGGGCTCGGCCGTGGAAGGTGCCTGCGAGAAGCTGCAGCGCCTGCTGTGGGCGCTGGCCCGGCGCACGCGCGGCTCGGGCTTCGAGCGCACGCTGCTGCGGGACGTGGAGTTCGTGGACGGGCGCATGCGACGCCGCGGCGCGCCGCCGCAGGAACGCGGCACCCCGCTGGCCGACATCCTGGCCGCCCAGGGCCGCTCCCGGGTCGAAGTGCGGCACCTGCTGCTGCCCAACGTGCCGAAGCAGAAGAAATACGTGCGCGCCACGCACTCGGCCGTGTTCTGCGAAGTGAAGGTGGACGAAGAGCTGGGCACCGTGCGCGTGACCCGCGTGGTGAGCGCCATCGCGGCCGGCCGCATCCTGAGCGCCAAGACCGCGCACAGCCAGATCACGGGCGGCGTGGTGTGGGGCATCAGCCAGGCGCTGCACGAAGAAACGCAGACCGACCATGCGCTCGGCCGCTTCATGAACCACAACTATGCCGAGTACCACATCGCCTCCAATGCCGATACGCCGCCCATCGAGGTGATCTTCGTGCAGGAGGACGACCGCATCGTGAGCCGGCTGGGTGCCAAGGGCGTGGGCGAGATCGGCATCGTGGGCGTGGCCGCGGCCGTGTGCAACGCGATCTTCCACGCCACCGGCCGGCGCGTGCGGTCCACCCCCATGACGCCCGATAAGGTCATGCGGCCCGCCCCCGATGCGCCGGACCTGGCCATGGAGCACGTGCCGGAACCGGTGGCGCGGCAGGCCATGGGCGAGCCATCGTGATCGCAGGCGCCGCGCACTCCGCATCGCCCGAGCTGCAGGTGGCGCAGGCGCTGCATGCCTGGCGCGCCGAAGGGCGCCATGCGGTGCTGGCGACGGTGCTGCGCACCTGGGGATCGTCGCCGCGGCCGGTGGGATCGTGGATGGCGCTGCGGGACGATGGCTGCATCGAAGGCTCGGTGTCCGGGGGCTGCATCGAAGACGATCTGCTCCGGCGCTGCCTGGAGGAGTCCGCCCGCTGGGCGGGGCGGCCGCCCGAGCGCGTGCGCTATGGCATGGATGCCGAAGAGGCCCACCGCTTCGGCCTGCCCTGCGGCGGCACGCTGGAACTGCTGCTCGAATACGACCCCGATCCGCACGCGCTGCACCGCCTCGTGCAATGGCTGCAGGAGCGCCGGGTGGTGTGGCGGCACGTGCGCTGCGCCGATGGCATGGTGACGCTGTCCACGGACGGCCAACCTGCCGCCGATGCCGCGCCCGCGCTGGTGGACCGCGGCGATGCGGTGGCGCAGCGGCTCGGCCCGTCCTGCCGGATGCTGCTGATCGGTGCCGGCGCGCTGGCGCGGTCGCTCGCGGCGATGGCGTTGCCGTGCGGGTTCGCGGTGACGGTATGCGATCCGCGCGAAGAGCACCGCAAGGGCTGGCACCTGCCCGGCGTGGAACTGGTGACCGCCATGCCGGACGATGCCGTGCTGGCGATGGGCATGGACGCACGCACCTGCGCCATCGCACTCACGCACGATCCCAAGCTGGACGACCTCGCGCTGCTGGAGGCCTTGCAGAGCGATGCCTTCTACGTGGGGGCGATCGGCTCTGCTGCCACCACGGCAGCGCGCCGGCAGCGGCTGCAGGAGCACTTCGGCATCGGCGATGCCGCGCTGGCCAGGCTGCGTGGACCGATCGGCCTGGCCATCGGCAGCCGCACTCCGCCGGAGATCGCGGTGAGCGTGATGGCCGAAGTGCTGGCGGCCAGGAATGGCGCTGTCCTGCCGGCTGCGGCGCGCATGAGCGAGGCCGCGCGCGCCGGCGGCCCGGCCGTGGGCAACGGTGCCTGCGGATGGGCTCCGCGCGGCAGCGCAGCGGCCTGACGACCGCAGCGCGGCAGTGCCCTGGCGCCACGGATGAGACCGTAGGAGCCGACCGACCGGCATCAGGGCGGACCACCGATGGAGCGGCGGAGGACGCTCGGTGACCATGAAGCATCTGTTTTCCGGTGCCAGCCATGCGAACTTCCACACAGCCCGCCTATTCGTCCGATGACTCCAACGCGCAGCGCAGCGGCGTGCCCGCGTTGCGGACGGTGCCTTCAGAAGGACCGTTCCAGGCCCTGCATTCCGCGCTGCACCAGCCGGACCCGGCCCCAGCGGCGCGCGAGCGTGGCGCGGCCCTGCTGCGCGATACGCTGGCGCGTGGCGACCTGCCGCCCGCCACATTGCCCGAGGACCCGAATGAGCTGCACACCTGGATGGCCCGCAACCATGCGGCCGTGGCTGCGCAGTACGAGGAATACCTCACTGCGCGGCGCGAAGGTGCCGGCCGCCGCTACTTCACCAACCGCGCGCATGCGCTGTATTTCCTGCGCGCGGTCGCTCCCACCAAGCTGGTGGATGGCAGCTGGCTCTATGGCCTGCTGCGGCACGCGCGCAACCCCCGGCTCGAGGAACTGGTGCGCACCTACCTGGAGGAGCTGGGCGACGGTGCCCCCGACAAGAACCACGTGGTGCTGTACCGCCAGCTGATGGCCCGCTACGGGCTGGTCCAGGGCCCGGCGCTGGCGGACGCGCTGCACGAGCAGGGCGCCGTGCAACTGGCACTGGCCTGGAACGCGGAGGACTTTCTTCCCGAGGTCATCGGCTTCAACCTGGGCTACGAGCAACTGCCGCTGCACCTGCTGATCACGGCCTACGAACTCAACGAACTCGGCATCGATCCCTACTACTTCACGCTGCACGTGACCGTGGACAACGCCGACACGGGCCATGCCCGGCAGGCGTGCGATGCCGTGCTGCAGTTGCTGCCGCGCCATGGCGGTGCCGATGCGTTCTGGCACCGCGTGCGCGAAGGGGCGCGGCTGGGCGATGCGGGGCTGGGCACGGCGCGCGTGATCGCCGATTTCGACATCGCGGCCGAAGTGGTGCGCATCTTCCAGGGCAAGTGCGGTGCGGGCCAGGGCATGCACTCGGACTATTGCCGCGTGGCAGGGCGCAGCGTGAACGAATGGCTGTCGGAACCCGGGCGCATGGATGCGTTTCTGGAGGCGCTCGTGCATGCCGGCTGGATCTGCCCGGGACGCCCCGTGGCCGAGAGCCGCTTCTGGGGCCTGCTGCAGGGGCCGCGCGCCGAGATGTTCGGCGTCTTCTCCCCGTATGAGTTGCAGGTGATCCACGACTGGATCCGCGGCGCGGAGGCCAGCGCCGACGGCCAGGCGTATTTCGAACCCGCTGCCGCCAATGAAGCCCGCCGCCGGCCCACTTTCCGCGCGCTGCAGCGCGCGCGGCGTGGAGACCCCGGGCCGGCAAGCACGGAAGACGTGCTCGACCCGGACCTGGTCGCGTTCAAGGACCGGCTGCGCACGCTGGATGCCGCAGCGCAGTTCGATGCCCTCGTGCACGCGATGTCGCCCTCCGAGCACTGGACTCCGGTGGGCCTCTATGCGACTCGGAGGTTCGTTTCCGCGCACCCCTGACCGGCGTCGGTTCCGGCGCCTGCCCGTGCAGGCGTGGTGGAAAGCAGGAAGGCCCGCGGGATCCGCGGGCCTTCCTGCATGCAGTGGCGTAACACTCAGGCGCTGCGCAGTTCCATGGATTCCAGCGGGATGGGCGGTACCGGCAGCAGGGCAGGATCGTTCGCCGCCGGAGCGGCGGCCCTGCGCCGCGCCTTCTTCACGAACTCCGGGTGGAAACAGCGCTCGCTGCCATCGGCAAAGGCCACGGTGATGGCCTGCGACTCGATGGCACGCACCGTGCCCTCGCCGTAGCGCTTCACGCGCACCGGCATGCCGAGCGCGAAGGCCAGGTGGGGCAGCGCCGGTGCGGGCTTGGCACCGCCTGCGACCACGATGGCCGGGGAGCCGGGGCGCGGGCCGGGGGGCGCGAGCGGTGCTGCGGGCTGCTTGCGGTTGGATGGCGCGACAGCGGCTTCCGATGCGGGCTGCGCCGACTGCGCGTCCAGCGCGGCGATGCGCAGGCAGTTGTCGCAGGTCCCGCAGCGTTCGTCCTGGCGCGCATGGCCGAAATAGTCCAGCAGCACTTCCCAGCGGCAGCGGCCGCTCTGTGCGTAGAACACCATGCGCTCCAGCGCATCCTGGTCCTGCGTGCGCTTCTGGGCATAGTCTTCCAGCAGCGCGGCCAGCGCCGCGCCGTCCATGCCGGGGCGCCGCAGCGACAGCCCGCCATCCGCCTTCTGGGTGACGATGCGGCGCCGCCGCAGCAGCCCCATCGCCACCTGCAGCTTGGCGCGGGGCCGGTCGAGCCCCTGGTGCAGCAGGTCCATGTTCCAGGCCGTGTGCGCGCCCGGCGGAGGCGACTGCAGGGCCGTGTAGAGCGCGTCCAGGTCGTCCGTGGTGGGGTAGCGGCCGGCCAGGAAGAACTGCTGCACCGCCTTGTCCTTGCGGAGGAACAGCAGCGTGCACTCGGCCGGCTCTCCGTCGCGGCCCGCGCGGCCGGATTCCTGGTAGTAGGCATCCAGCCCGCCGGGCATCTGGTAGTGCACCACGAAGCGGACGTCCTGCTTGTCGATGCCCAGGCCAAAGGCATTGGTGGCCACCATCACGCGGAGGTCTCCGCGCATGAAGCGGTCCTGCGCATCCCCGCGTTCGGCGGCCGGCAGGCGGCCGTGGTAGAGGCCCACCGATTCGCCGGCACCGGCCAGCAGCGCGTGGGCGGCTTCGGCGGCCTTCACGGTGGCGGCATAGACGATGCCGGTGCCTGCCGTCTTTTTCACGATGCGCAGCAGGCGGTCGTTCTTCTCGGCCTCGCTCGCGAGCTGCTCGGCGCGGTAACGCAGGTTGGGCCGGAAGGTGCCGGTGTCCACCACGCCGGCGGCGGGAATGCCGAGCTGGCGCCGGATGTCCTGTGCCACGGCGCCCGCCGCGGTGGCGGTGAGCGCCAGCACGGGCGGTTTGCCCAGCCGCGGCAGGGCCTGGGCGATGTCGAGGAACGCCGGCCGGAAATCGTGGCCCCACTGCGAGATGCAATGCGCCTCGTCCACGGCGAGCAGCGCAACGCGGCCGCCGGCCTCCAGCAGCGCCTGGAAGGCCGGATCGGCCAGCCGTTCCGGCGTGGTGAGCACGATGCGGGCGCTGCCGTCCGCGACGGCCGCCTCCGCTGCGCGGGTTTCCTCGGCATCCAGTGCGCTGTGCAGTTGCACGGCCGCCACGCCGCGCTCGCGCAGCGCATCGCACTGGTCGCGCATGAGCGCGATGAGCGGCGAGACCACAACGGTGCGGCCCTGCAGCAGCAGCGCGGGCAATTGGTAGCACAGCGACTTGCCCGCGCCGGTGGGCATGATCGCCAGCGTGTTCTCGCCGCGCAGCACGCGGTCGATGACCTCGCGCTGGCCGGCGCGCAGGGCGCGCAGGCCGAAGGACTTCTTCAGCGCCGCCTGGATGCGGGCCTGGCTGGGTGGGCGTGGACGCGCGGGCGCGGCCGGGGAAGGGGAGGAGGGCATGGCGGCAATCGGTCGTTGCAGGGCCCATCCGCCCCGATGGCGGGCAGGCCCGTGCCTATGCTGGCGCGCAGCCGCCCCGCGGCGCGTGGGACGCCGCTTACCCAGGGTGTCATCCGGGAGCGTGCTCCAGGGGCTCCAGCAGGCCGCCGCGCAGCCGCAGCGTGCGCGTGCCGACCGCGCGGGCCAGCGCGTCGTCGTGCGTGACCAGCAGCAAGCAGGCGCCGGTCTCCTGCATCACCTCGGCGAGCAGCGCGAGCGTGTGGCGCTGCGTGAGCGGGTCCAGCCGCGAGGTGGGCTCGTCCGCGAACAGCAGCGCGGGGCGGGCCATGAGCGTGCGTGCCAGCGCCAGGCGCTGCAGTTCGCCGCCCGACACCTCGCCCGGCCTGCGGTGCAGCAGCGATGCGTCCAGGCCGAGGCGGTGCAGGCGCTCCTGCAGCACGGTCCAGGACTGGCCGTAGCGCCGGGCCACGTCGCGCAGGGCGGTGCCCAGGTCCACCTGGGGCGGAAACGCGCCTGCCGGGTCCTGGTAGAGCTTCTGCAGCGCGGTGGGCGCGAGCGACGGTGCGCGCCGCACCTCGCCCCGGTCGGCCTTGAGCAGCCCCAGCAGCACGTTGCCCAGCGTGCTCTTGCCCGAGCCGCTCTCGCCCTGCACCACGGTCCGCTCGCCCCGTCGCAGGTCGAGGTCCACGCCGTGGAACAGCGTCTGGCGGCCGAAGGCCTTGCCCAGCCCTGTGGCGCGCAGCACCGTATCGCCCGCGGCCGGTGCCGCCATGCGCGGCCAGGCCGAGGGGTCCGCCGCCAGCAACTGCCGGGTGAACGCATGCCGGGGCGTGGCCAGCACCTCCTGCGCGCGGCCGGCTTCCACGGCCTGGCCCGCCTGGAGCACCATCACCGTGCCGTTCAGGCTGCGTGCGAGGTCCAGGTCGTGCGTGATGACGACGGCGCAGCCGCCGCCCGCCAGCAGTTCCTTCAGGCCGTCGATGGCCTGCCCACGCCAGAAGGCGTCGAGGCCCTTGGTCGGCTCGTCCGCCAGCAGGATGCGCGCGCCGCCGGCCAGCGAGATCATCCCCGCTGCACGTTGCGCCATGCCGCCAGAGAGTTGCCACGCGTGCTGCCCCGCGGCAGCGCCCAGGCCCACGGCCTGCAGCTGTGCCTGGGCGGCTGCCCGGGCGCCGTCCGCGGGACTGCCGCGCACCAGCGCATGCACCTCGGCGAGCTGCGGTGCGATCCGCATGAGGGGGCTCAGCGCCTGCATGGGCTCCTGCGGCAGCAGCGCGAGCGTGCGGCCCCAGAGCGGCCGGCGCGCGCCGCCGTCGGCGGCCGCGCTGCTCTGCCCGTCGATGGCGATCTGCCCCGATGCGCGCAGCGCGGGCGGCAGTTGTCCCATCACCGCCTGGGCCAGGAGGGACTTGCCCGCGCCGCTTTCGCCGATGAGGCACAGAGACTCTCCGGGGCGGAGCGCGAACGAGATGCCCTGCAGCAAGGCCGCGCGGCCGGCATGCACGCCCAGATCGTCCACCTGGAGCAGCGGTGCGCTTGAACTCATGGCGATACCCCATCGCAAGGCGGCGCGCTGCAGAGGTGAGATGGTTTCCCGTGCTTCATGCGCGTTCTCCCGTGCCGGCCACCAGGGCCATGCCCAGCACCAGCAGCATCAGCAGGCCGACGGGCGCGGCCATCAGCCACGGGGCTTCTTCGTAGTGGGGCAACGCCTCGGTCATCATCAGCCCCAGCTCGGCCGTGGGTGGCTGGATGCCGACACCGATGAACCCCAGCGCAGCGAGTGCGAGCACGGCCTGCGCGGCGCTGAAGGGCAGCAGCGTGGACAGCACGGGAGACAGGGCCGGGAGCACGTGCCGGCGAAGCACATAGACGGGCCCGAACCCCAGCAGCCGCGAGGCCTGGACCGCATCGCCGGCCAGCACGGGGCGGCTGGCGGCGCGGCTCACGCGGAAATACTCCACCCACAGCGAGAGCGACAGGCCCATGTAGAGCGCCCAGTGCTGCCCGGGGGCCAGCGCGGCGAAGAGCAGCACCAGCAGCAGGCCGGGCACCGCCAGCACCGCATCGGCCAGCAGCACGAGCCCGCGCTCGGCCCCGCCGCCCCGCCAACTGGCGGCCACGCCGAGCAATACGCCGGGCACGGCGGCGCTGGCCGAGGCCACCAGCGCCAACCCCAGCGAGAGCTGCGCGGCATGGGCGAGGCGGGCGAGCGTGCTGCGCCCGAACAGATCGGTGCCCAGCCAGTGCGCGCTGCCGGGGGGCAGCAGGCTCTGGTCCAGGGCCTGCCGAGCGGGGTCCGCGCCCACCAGGGCCGGCCCCAGCGCTGCGAACACCGCCAGCAGGCCGAGGATCGCCAGGCCTGCGCGGCGGCGCGTTCGGGCCGGGCGCTGCAGGCCGTCTGCGGAAAGGGCCGGCAGTGCGGCGGTGCGGGAGGGGGCGGTCATGCGCTGGCATCCGTGCGGCGCCGGGGATCGATGGCCACGCAGGCCGCATCCACCAGCAGGTTGAACATAACGAAAAGCAGGCCCATGCAGAGCGCGGCGCCCTGGACCATGGGCACATCGCGGCCGAACACGGCATGCACGAGCGCGTGGCCGATACCGGGCCAGGCGAAGAGCGTCTCCACCACCACGGCCCCTTCGACCAGGAACACGCTCTGCACCCCCAGGTAGGCCACCACCGGCAGCGCCGCCTGCAGCAGGCCGTGGCGCCACAGCGCCTGCCGGTCGGTGAGGCCCTTGGCGCGCGCGAAGACCAGCGATGGCGATGCGGCGGCCTGCCGCATGGCCGCGCCGGCCACGCGCGCCAGCCCGGCCGCGAGCCCCAGGCCCAGCGTGAGTGCAGGCAGCAGCAGGCTGCCGGCATGCGCGTCGCCCGCCACGGGCAGCATGCCCAGGTGCACGGCCACGGCCAGCATCAGCAGCACGGCGAGCAGGAAAGGCGGGGTGGCCCGCAGCAGCACGGCCAGGGCCGCCGCCGTGCGGTCCACGCGGCCGCCCGGATGCAGGCCCGACCAGATGCCCAGCGGCAGCCCCAGCGCCATGGCAATCAGCAGCGCGGCCACCGACAGGTCGACCGTGGCGCCGAGCTGGTGGGCGATCTCGTTCCAGACCGGGTCGCCGCTGACGAACGAGGTGCCCAGGTCCAGCCGGGCGATGTCGCCCCACCAGGACAGCAGCGCCTGCCAGACCGGCCGGTCCAGGCCCAGTTCGCCGCGCACTGCCGACGCGGCGGCGTTGGACACGAGGTCGTACCCGTACCGCCCCGCGGCGATGCGGGTGGCCATGTCGCCCGGCAGCGAACGGGCCATGGCGAAGCACAGCGTTCCGACGATGAGGGCGAGGGCCACGATCTGCAGGCCGCGGCGCAGCAGGATGCCTGCCCAGCCACGCGCCGTGGAGGCCGTGGTGGTGGTGGTGGTCCGGCCGGTCATGCGCGCCACCCCATCGCCGTAAGCCGGTATGAGCGCTCCAGCGGGTCGAGGTGAACGCCGTCGAGGCGCGCGCTCACCGCCACGGCCTGCCGGTACCACGCGACCGGAATCACCGGCAGCTCTGCCTGCAGTGCGTGCACGACCTGCAGGCGCAGCGCCGCTGCGCGCCCGGCGTCCAGGCCGCCGGCCAGCAGCGCGGCGAGCGCCTGCGCCACCCGGGCGTCCGACCAGCCCATGGCCCCCCAGTCGCCGCCGCCGGGGCCGAAGTCCTGCGCCAGCGTGCTGGTGGGGTCGGGCGTGGTGGCGTAGTTGCGGGCGATCAGGGCGAGCTGCAGGCTGCCGTCGCGGTGTCCGAGCGGAATGTCGCCCGAGTTGCCCACGTCCACGCGCACGGCGATGCCGGCCTCCCGCCACTGGGCCTGGAGCGCCGTGGCGATGAGCGGCAGTTCGGGCCGGTCGGGAAAGGTGCGCAGCGACAGCCGCAGCGGCTCGCCCTGTGCATCCTGCAGCCCACCGGCGCCGCGCCGCCAGCCGGCCTCGGCCAGCAGGCGGGCCGCGGCACCGGGATCGTGCGCGAGGGGTTCGATCGCGGGCGCGTGCCAGGCGCGCAGGGTGGGCGGAAAGAGCTGCGTCGCGGCCAGGCCGGGGTCGCGCAGCAGGGCGCGGGCGATGCCGGCGCGGTCGATGCACAGGCTCAGGGCGCGCCGCACGCGCGGATCGCGCAGCGCCGGCATGCCCGCATTGATCTTGATGGCCACCGAGCGCGGCAGCGTGACCGATTCCACCCGCACGCGCGCGCGCCGGCGCAGCCGCACGACGCTGGCCGGATCCAGCCCGTAGGCCAGGTCGGCCTGCCCGGCCTCCGCCATGAGCGCGCGTGTCTCGGACCGCCCCGCCGCGAGGTAGGCCACGCGCCCGACGGCCGGACGCGGCCCGCCGTGGCCGTCGAAAGCGGCGGTCTCGACCCGCTGCGGCGCCGCGAGAGTGGTGATCCGGTACGGACCGCTGCCGACGATGGACCGCACCGCACCGTCGGTGCCGTAGCTGGATGGCGCAAGCACCAGCGTGCTGCTGTGCGCGAGCAGCGCGGGCAGCGCGGCATGGGGCGTGGACAGCCGCACGCGCACGGTGGCTTCGTCTTCCGCCTCGATGGCCTGGATGGGCGCGGTGCTGAGCAGCGACGGGGGCCTGCGCGCATCCTCCAGGCACCGCACCACGGCGCGCGCCTGCACGGCGGTGCCGTCGTGGAAGCGCGCGCCCGGCCGAAGGGCGAAGCGCCAGGTGCGCCCATCGGCGGATGCCTCGAACCGCTGCGCCAGGCCCGGCAGCAGCGTGCCCTCGTCATCGGCGTCCACCAGCGTTTCTGCGATCTGCAGGCGCGTGAAGACGTAGCCACTGGCGGCCGGCGCCAACCCGCTGATCTCCCAGGGGCCGACGATCTGCAGCGGTGCGCGCTGCCCGGCAACGGCGGCCCCCGCACCGGGTTGCGCGCGCAAGCCCGGTGCCACCGCCCCCGCGGCGCCGGCCGCCAGGGTCTGCAGGGCGCGGCGCCGGGTGGCGTACGGGCGGGCGCCGGTCGGTGGGAGATCTGTCATGGAAGCTTTCGTTGGCAAAGGCGGAAAGGGCGTGGGGCCTGGCCGGAGCGGATCAGAAGCGCGCCTGCAGGCCTACCGTCACGGCCCGTGCACTGCCCGGCGTGACCCACAGGCGGCTGACCGACGTGGTGTAGTAGGTCTTGTCGAACACGTTGTCCACGTCGAGCGTGAGCCGCACCGCGGGCGTCAGGCGCCAGTAGGCGACCAGCTTGGCCGTGGTGTAGGCGGGCAGGTCGAAGGCCGGCGTGCCGGCGGTGGCTTCGGCCTGCGTGCGCGCCGCACCCAGCCGCTTGCCCACGTGGGTGATGCCGCCGCCCACGCCGTAGCGCTGGCCGCTGGCGAGCGCATCCTCGTACACGGCCAGCACGCTGCCGTTCACGCGCGGCACGTTGAGCAGCCGCCCGCCCACTTCCAGCGTGTTGTCGCGCAGCACCTCGACGTCGTTCAGGACCAGGCTGGCGTTGAGGCGCCAGTGGGTGCTGAGCTGCCCGGCCAGATCGAATTCCGCGCCCCGGCTGCGCACCTTGCCGGCGGTGATCTGGAAGCTGCTGTCCACCGGATCGGTGGTGAGCATGTTGCGCTTGGCGATGTCGAACACCGCGGCCGTGGCGCCCATGCGCTGGTCCGCGCTCTCCCACTTCACCCCCATTTCCAGCGCGCGGCCCTTCTCGGGCTCCAGCGCGAGGCCGCCACGGCCCACGGCGGACGTGAAGCCGCTGTTGGGCCGGAACGAAGTCCCCGCATTGGCATACACCGTCCACTGCGCGTTGGGCAGCCAGCTCACGCCCACGCGCGGCGAGGCGGCGGTGGGGTCCTGGCCGTCGGTGGTGCCGGTGCGGTGGTTGTCGTAGGCCTGGCGGTAGCGGTCGAAGCGCGCGCCGGCCAGCAGGCGCCACTGCGGCGCGATCTGGATGGCGTCCTGCGCATAGAAGGCCAGGTTGCGCTGGCGTTCGGTGAAATCGGTGTTGGGGCCGGGCACGGGCCGCGCCTGGCCGTAGGCGGGGTTGAAGATATCGATGGCGTAGGGCGCGGCGGCCGTGGGGTTGATGCGCAGCATGCGGGCGTCCAGCGTGTAGCGGTAGGTTTCCACGCCCACCAGCAGTTCGTGCGGCGTGCCGCCCCACTGCACATTGCCGATCAGCTCGGCCTGCAGGGCCGTGTCGTCCGACGAGAAATCGCGGTAGCGCCGCTGCCGCCGCAGCGTGCCGTCCGAGAGCAGGGCCGACGCTTCGGTGGAGAAGCCCTCCAGGGAGGTCGTGCGGTACGACACCGCGAAGCGGCTGCGCCATTGCGCATTCCACTCGTGCAGCAGCGCGAGCTGGTGGGTGACGTTCTCCACGGTCACGTCGCCGTCGCCGGGTTCGCCCAGGAAGCGGCTGCGCGGGATGGCGCCGAGCTGGTTGTTCACCGCGACGACACCCCGGTCCAGGGGAGCGCGGTGGCGCAGGTATTCGCCGCTGTAGTCCAGCACGGTGCCGCTGCCCAGCTTCCAGGTGAAGGCAGGCGCCACCACCTGCCGCTGCGACCCCACATGGTCGCGGAAGCCGTCGCGGTCTTCGGCCGCCACGTTGAGGCGGTAGGCGAAGTTCTCGCCCAGCGGGCCGGTGCTGTCGAGCGCCGCGCGCCGGTAGCCATGGCTGCCGGCGTAGCCTTCCACGGCGTTGGCGGATTTCCACTGCGGGCGCTTGGTCACCACGTTGAGGGTGCCCCCCGGTTCGCTGCTGCCGTAGAGCGCGGCTGCCGGTCCCTTGAGAAATTCGATCCGCTCCACGCCGGCCATGTCGCGCGGGGCGTTGAACCCCCGGTTGCCGGAGAAACCGTTTAGCAGGGTGGCGGAACCGGTGTTCTCGTTGCCCGGCAGCCCGCGGATGGAGACGTTGTCCCACAGGCCGCCGAAGTTGTTCTGGCGCGAGACGCCACCGACGTAGTCGAGCACCTCGTCCAGGCGCGTGGCGCCCAGGTCGTCGATGGCCTGCCGCGTGATGACGCGCACGGACTGCGGCAGCTCCCGCAGTGGGAGATCGGTTTTCGCGCCTGCGGCCTCCTGGGCCTGGTAGGCGCCCGACTCGGTGCGCCCGACGATTTCGATGGTGGACAGCTGGGCCTCGCTGCGGGGCGCGGTGTCGCCGCCGGACTGCGCACGGGCGCCACCCGCGAGCAGCGTGGCTGCGGCCACGGCGAGGGGCAGGGCCTTGAAGGCGGGGGTACGGGAAAGAACGGTCATGGAAAAACTCATGCAAAAGTCGGGCCGTGCGCAGCCCGGCCACGGGCCAGGGCGGCGCACGCGCCTGCGGGCCACCCTGCGTGCGGGCAACAGGCGGAGCGGCGAAAAAGGAGAGGGGAAAGAAGCGGGGCCGGGCGCGGCCCTGCGCAGGGCAGGTGACCGGCGGCTCAGAGGGTCTCAGCCGGCGGCGGGCCCCGGGCCGAGAAGGGGCGGGGTGCATCGCTGGCGCAGTCCGGGGACTGCCGGGCGGCAGGGCAGGCAGGGGCCCGCGTGGCCTCGGCCCACAGCAGGGCCGGCACCGGCGGCGGCGTAGCGCCGTGCAGGTGGGCGAATGCCAGGCAACCGATGCACAGGCCGTGGCCGCCCGGCGCGCCTTTGTGTTCCGCGGGCGCATGGGCCGGGGCGGAAGGCGCCGCCGCCAGGGCTGCGCCGTCTTGGATCGCCGCCGGCGTGGACGGTGCCAGCGCGTGGCGCAGGTGCTCCGCTTCATGCCGGGACCAGCCCAGGCAGGCGTTCAGCCACAGGGCAAGCAGCAGGAAGAGCGTGAAACGGCGCGGGGTGTGCATGGGTTTTCCGGAGCGCGGGATGATAGCGGCCCGCGGACCGGGCGCACGCTGCGCGGTTGCCTCAACCGCCGGGCCGGGCGGTCATTCGTCGGCCGCGGCCACGCAGACCCGGTCCCGGCCTTCCTGCTTGGCACGGTAGAGCGCCTTGTCGGCCCGCTCCAGGATGGTGGTCAGCGGCTCGCCGCCGCCGTGGCAGAACGCGAGGCCGATGCTCACCGTGAGCAGCCCCACGCCGGGGAACTGCACCTTGCCCACCGCCAGGCGGATCTTCTCGGCCACCAGCCGGCCTTCTTCGCGGTCGCGGGGCTCGGGCAGCAGCACCACGAATTCCTCTCCGCCGAAGCGGGCGACGAAATCGCTGGCGCGCACGCAGCCCGTGATGACGCCCGCGAGGTGGCGCAGCACGGCGTCGCCGGTCTGGTGGCCATGGGTGTCGTTGACGCGCTTGAAATGGTCCGCATCCACGATCATCAGCGCGAACCGCTGGCCCGTGGCACTGCACTGCGCCACGTAGTGCCGCAGCGTTTCGTCGAATCGGCGCCGGTTGTAGAGGCCGGTCAGGGGGTCGCGCACGGCGAGATTCTCCAGCTCCTGGTTGGCGCGGTGCAGCGCCTGGGTGCGTTCCTCGACCTGGTTCTCCAGCGAGGCGTTGAGTCGCGAGAGTTCGCGCTCGCGCTCCAGCAGCGATGCCGTCATCGACTGGAATGAACGGTTCAGCTGGGTCACCTCCTGCGTGTAGGTGCCCTCGGGGTACCGGGGCTCGCCCTCGCGCCGTTCGATCGTGCGCGCGGCCCGCGCCAGCAGCTCCAGCGGCCGGCTGAAACGCGCGGCCAGCTGGTAGGCGACGAAGCCGCACAACAGGGCGGCGGCGATCCCCAGGACGGCGAGCTGCTGGCGCAGCGTGCGCGCCGGCGCCAGCGCCACGTCGAGCGGCTGGCGCACGACGATGCGCCAGCCCAGTTCGTTGCCCGCCACGGCCGGCATGCCCACGGTGCTGGAGAGGTATTGCTGGCCATCGGCCCAGCGCAGGCGCTCGTACCGCCGGGCCGGGTTCGAGCCCGCCGGCAACTGCTGCTGCCCCGCAAGGCGGAACGGATACAGCACATTGCCGGCCTTGTCGGCAATCAGCACCTCGATCTGCTGCCCGGCCGTGCGGTCGACCACGACGGCTTCCACCGTCTCGGTGACCCAGTACCAGTGCGCGTGCGCACCGATCACGCCGCGCAGCTGCCCGCTGGAATCGATGATGGGGGCGGCGAAGTCGATGAAGCGCAAGGGCTGGTCGAGATGCTTGTTGGGCAGCTTCTTGGCCAGCAGCACGGCCTCGTGGACGTCTCCCACGAACAGGCGGCTGCGCGCCGCGCGGAACCATTCGCGGTGGTCCACCTTCTCCCCCACCAGGATGCCCCCGGTGGCCTGGGTGACCCGGCCCTCGGCGCTGGTGACGCCGATCCAGGCGTATTCGTTGTGCGTGGCCTTGCGCAGGTCCAGTGCCGTGCGGATGTCTTCGCTGCCCAGGTCGCCCTGGGTCATCAGGATCGACTGCCGCAGCAGGTCGACCTCCAGGGCGCGCTCGCGCAGGTTGGTGGCAAGCAGGTCGGTCGCGGAGCGGGCCGTGGTGTGCAGGAGTTCTCCGCTGAAGCGCGCGAGATCCTGCGTGGCGATGCGGCCGAGGTAGAGCCCCACGCCCAGCACGCAGGCCAGCGCGAGCGCACCGAACCACAGCGTGAGCTGGCCACGCAGGCTGGGGGAGCGGTCGGCGGACCGGCGCAGTGGATTCATGGCGCATTGTCGCGCCAACGGCCCGGAGCCCGGCCGTTGGCATGGGGGGATTCCGCCGTGCAGCCCGGCCGGCCGGCGCTTCTCTCTACAATCCCGCCCCTTTCCGGCCCGCGCATACCCCCACCCATGTCCATCATCGTCAAGGAAGAACTCAAGGCCTACATCGATCCGCTCACGCCCGAGGAGCATGCCGCGCTGGAGCGCAGCCTGCTGGCGGAAGGTTGCCGGGACGCGCTCGTCCTCTGGGGCGACGTGCTCGTGGACGGCCACAACCGCTATGGCATCTGCCAGAAGCACGGCTTGCCCTTCAACACCATGCAGCACCCGCATTTCCGCTCCATGGAAGACGTGCACCTCTGGATGATCGACCAGCACCTGGGGCGCCGCAGCGTCTCGGATTTCCAGCGGGGCGTACTGGCCTTGCGCAAGCGCGAAATCCTGGCGCAGCGCTCGGTGGCCCCGGCCGATACCGCGGCAGCGGGCGACGACGCTCCCTGGGAGTCTCCGGCGGACGCCTCCGGGGACGGCGCACCCGCCGCCGTGGCCGCACCGCCGCAGGACGGCACGCCCGGCACCGAGCCGCTGACCAGCCGGGAGGCCATCGCCCGCGCGGCGCGGCTCAGCAGCAGCCAGGTGGTGATGATCGAGAAGATCCAGAAACAGGCGGCCCCCGAACTGGTGGCGGCGGTACGGTCGGGTTCGATCTCCATCAACGCCGCCGCGGCCGTGGCCACGCTGCCCGAGGACGAGCAGCGCGCCGCAGCGCTGGCGGGCAAGGATGAGCTGCGGCAGGCCGCGAAGCGGGCGCGCGATGCGCGGCGCAAGCCGCGCGCCGAGGCCCCTGCAGAAGCGCCGATCTCCGAGGATTCCGCTGCGGGGAACGAAGGCGCCGAGGCGCCGGACGATGTCCCTGCATTGCGCCGCCGGGTGGCGGAACTCACGGCAGAAAACGAAGCCTTGCGCCAGGAGGTCGCGCGGCTGCGGGCGTCGTCCGCCAGCTGAAGCCCCGCGCGGGACGGGTGCTCCTCCTTTTGCAGGATACGGCCTACGCGGCGAGGCGAGGGGGCGCCCTATCATCGGCGCCTTCCTTCTGCCGCCGCCATGCCTTCCCAGTCCCTCCAGTCCGAAAAAAACCACCGCGGCATGCCGCTGCGCCTGCGGGTCGGCTTCGTCCTCGCCGCCCTCGCCACGGCGGTCATCGCGATCTTCACGTACCTGTCGCAGCAGGACCGCGCCGACGCGGTGCGGCGCATCAACGTGGCGGTCGAGTCGATCGTGCAGATGCAATATGTGCTGTCGCTCGCCAAGGATGCCGAGACGGGCCAGCGGGGCTACCTGCTCACCGGCGAGCCGCGCTACCTCGCGCCGTATGAGACGGCGCAGGCGGGGCTGGAGCCGGAACTGGATCGCCTGCGCCGGCTGGTGAGCGATTCCCCGCGGCAGTTGCGCCGCTACGAGCAACTGCTGCCGCTCGCGCGCCAGAAAATGGCCGAGCTGCGCGAGACCATCCAGCTGCGCCAGTCCGGGCAGGCGGAAGCCGCGATGGAGGTGGTCAAGACCGACCGGGGCCGCGCCACGATGGACGCCATCCGCACGCTGGTGCGCGACATGGTCGCGGCCGAGCGCGAGGAACTGGAAGAGCGGCGCCGGATGTGGGACGACGCGGCGAGCTTCGGTGCCTATTTCACCTGGGGCGGCGCGCTCGTGCTGCTGGCTTTCATCCTGGCCTCGGCGGCGATGACCGGGGCAGACCACCGCGCCAAGGCGCGCGAGGCCTGGATCCGCAGCGGGTTGATGGGGCTGTCGGACGAGATCCAGGGCGACCAGCGGCTCGAGGACCTGGGCCCGCGCGTTCTGGCCTACCTCTCGCAATGGCTCGGTGCGCAGGTCGGCGCGGCCTATGTCGCCGAAGGACACGGTGCGTTCCGCCGCTTCGGCGGCTATGCGCTGGCCGAGGGCGCGGGCGCCGAACGCGTTGCGGCCGGGCAGGGGCTGGTGGGGCAGGTCGCCCAGTCGCTGCAGACCATCCATGCCAAGGACGTGCCGGCGCCGCACCTGGCGGTGCAATCGGGCGTGGGGCGCAGCACGCCGGGCGAACTGGTGGTGCTGCCCGCCGTGCACAACGGCGCGGTTCAGGCCGTCATCGAACTCGGTTTCTTCCGGGCCGTGCGGGACAGCGACCTCGAATTGCTGGCACGCGCCTCCGACCAGCTGGCCATTGCCGTGCGCGCAGCGGCGGACCGATCGCAGCTTGAGGCCCTGCTCGAGGAAACGCAGCGGCAGGCGGAGGAGCTGCAGGCCCAGCAGGAAGAGCTGCGCGTGAGCAACGAAGAGCTTGAGCAGCAGAGCCGCGTGCTGCAGGAATCCCAGGCGCAGATGGAAGCCCAGCAGACGGAACTGGAGCAGAGCAATGCCCAGCTGGAAGAGCAGACCCAGCAGCTCGAATACCAGAAGCAGCAGCTCCTGCGCGCGCAGGACGCGCTCTCGGACAAGGCGCGCGACCTGGAGCAGGCGAGCCAGTACAAGAGCGAATTCCTGGCCAACATGAGCCATGAGCTGCGCACCCCGCTCAATTCGAGCCTGATCCTCGCCAAGCTGCTGGCCGACAACAAGGCCGGCAACCTCACCCACGAGCAGGTGCGGTATGCGGAAACCATCCACGGCGCGGGCAACGATCTGCTGATGCTCATCAACGACATCCTCGATCTCGCGAAGATCGAGGCGGGCCAGGCCACGGTCGAGATCGAAACCGTGGATGTGGCGCGCACCATGCAGGCCATCGCAGAGCCTTTGCGCCCGCTGGCCCAGCAGAAGGGCCTGGCGTTCGGCGTGACCGTGGAGCCTGGCGTGCCGCGCCATTTGCGCACCGATGCGCAGCGGCTGGGCCAGATCCTGAAGAACCTGCTCTCCAACGCGATCAAGTTCACCGAGCACGGCGAAGTGGCCCTGCGCGTGGCCGCGCAGCCCGACGGGCGGCTGGCGTTTGCCGTGCGCGACACCGGCATCGGCATTTCGGAAGACCAGCAGGGTCTGATCTTCGAGGCCTTCCGCCAGGCCGATGGCAGCACGCACCGCAAGTACGGCGGCACGGGGCTGGGGTTGTCGATCTCGCGCGATCTGGCGCAGCTGCTGGGCGGCAGCGTGTCGGTGCAGAGCGTGCCGGGCCAGGGCAGCGTGTTCACGCTGGTGCTGCCCACGCAGCCACCGGAGAGTGCCGCGGAAGGGTCGCAGGTGCAGGCCCCGCCCGCTGCGCCGCAGCGCGCCGTAGCCACGGCCAGCGCCACGCCCGCATCACCCGCGTCGTCTTCTCCTGCGGCCGAGCAGCCGGCACTCGCGCCCCAGCCCGCGCCGCCGCGCCGCCCGGCATCCGCCGTGGCCGACGACCGCGATGGCCTGCAGGCCGGCAAGCGCACCATCCTGGTGGTGGAGGACGACGTGCGCTTCGCGCGCATCCTCGTGGACCTGGCCCACGAGATGGACTTCCAGTGCATCGTCACGCACAGCGGGGGCGAGGGGCTGGCGGCGGCCAACGACTACATGCCCAGCGCCGTGGTGCTGGACATGAACCTGCCGGACTTCTCGGGCCTGGGGGTGCTCGACCAGCTCAAGCGCAACCCCGCCACGCGGCACATCCCTGTGCACGTGGTCTCGGTGGCCGACTACTCGCAGGAGGCCATGGGCCGCGGCGCCATCGGCTACGCGCTCAAGCCCGTGAAACGCGATGAACTCGTGCAGGCGCTGCAGCGCATGGAGGCCAAGTTCACCCAGGCGCTGCGCCGCGTGCTCGTGGTGGAGGACGACGACCGCCAGCGCGAGAGCATGCGGCACCTGCTGGCCAACGGCGACGTGCAGATCATCGGCGCGGAGACGGCACAGCGCGCGTTGCAACTGCTGCGCGAGAGCACCTTCGACTGCATGGTGATGGACCTGAACCTGCCCGACCTGAGCGGCTACGAGCTGCTGGAGCAGATGGCCGGCGAGGAAGACGTGGCGTTCCCGCCGGTGATCGTCTACACCGGGCGCTCGCTCTCGCGGGACGAGGAGCAACAGCTGCGGCGGTTCTCCAAGTCGATCATCATCAAGGACGCGCGTTCGCCTGAGCGCCTGCTCGACGAAGTCACCCTGTTCCTGCACCAGGTGGAATCCAGCCTGCCCGTGGACCGGCAGCAGATGCTGCGCCTGGCGCGCGACCGCGAATCGAGCTTCGATGGCCGCAGCATCCTCGTGGTGGAAGACGATGTGCGCAACATCTTCGCGCTCTCCAGCGTGCTGGAGCCCACGGGCGCGAAAGTGCAGATCGCCCGCAACGGCCGCGAAGCGCTGGAGGCGCTCGAACGCTCGCAGGCCGGCGACGCGCCGCACGTGGACCTCGTGCTCATGGACATCATGATGCCGGAGATGGACGGTTTCACTGCGATGAGCGAGATCCGCAAGCGCCCCGAATGGCGCCGCCTGCCCATCATCGCGCTCACGGCCAAGGCCATGAAGGACGACCAGGAGAAGTGCCTCGCGGCCGGTGCCAACGACTACATCGCCAAGCCGCTGGATGTCGAGAAGCTGCTCTCGCTCGTGCGTGTGTGGATGCCCAAGTGACCACCGCCGAAGAAGCCGCCGCGGCCGTGGGCCGCAAGACCTTCGACATCGAGCAGCACCTGCTGGTCGAGGCCATCTACCGCCGCTACCACTATGACTTCCGGGGGTATGCGCAGGCGTCGCTCAAGCGCCGCCTGCAGACGGCGCTCACGCGCTTCCACTGCCGCTCGCTGTCGCAGCTGCAGCACCTGGTTCTGCACGAACCCGATGTGTTCCCCGCGATGCTCGAATACCTGACGGTGCAGGTGAGCGAGATGTTCCGCGACCCCGGCTATTTCCGAGCGCTGCGCGAAACCGTGGTGCCGATCCTGCGCACCTACCCGTCGCTCAAGATCTGGGTGGCCGGCTGCAGCACCGGCGAGGAGGTGTATTCGCTCGCCATCCTGCTGCGCGAGGAAGGCCTGCTGGAGCGCACGCTCATCTACGCCACCGACATCAACGCCAATGCCCTCCAGAAAGCCGAGGCGGGTGTGTATGCGATCGAGCGGGTGCCCGGCTTCACCGAGAACCATGCCCGTTCGGGCGGCCGGGGCTCGCTGTCGGAGCACTACACGGCCGCCTACGGCCGCGTGGTGTTCGACAAGAGCCTGCGCCGCCACATCGTGTTCTCCGACCACAGCCTGGCCACCGACAGCGTGTTCGCCGAGGTCCACCTCGTCTCGTGCCGCAACGTGCTCATCTATTTCGACCGCGACCTGCAGGACCGTGCGCTCGGCCTGTTCGAGGAGGCGCTGTGCCGCAAGGGCTTCCTGGGGCTGGGCTCGAAGGAGTCGTTGCGCTTTTCGGCCCACGCGCAGTCCTTCGACGAGCTGGTGGCGCCCGAGCGCATCTACCAGAAGCGGGGGGGCGCATGAGCGGGCCCGGACCCTGTCCGTCGCGCACGGCAGCCCCGTTCGACGCCATCGTCGTCGGTGGATCGGCCGGCAGCGTGGAGGCGCTCGCCGTCCTGCTGCCGGCGCTTCCGGCCGCCCAGCGCGCGGCGGTTTTCGTGGTGCTGCACCTGCCGCGCAACCGGCCCAGCCTGCTGTGCGACATCTTCCAGCCGCGCTGCGCATTGCCCCTGCGCGAAGCCCAGGACAAGGAGCCGGTGGAAGCCGGGACGGTGTATTTCGCGCCGCCCGACTACCACCTGCTGGTCGACCGGGGGCCGGTGCTGGCGCTGTCCGTCGACGATCCCGTGCATTTCTCGCGGCCGTCCATCGACATTCTTTTCGAATCCGCTGCCGACGCCTATGGCGAGCGGCTGCTGGCAATCCTGCTGTCCGGCGCCAACCACGACGGCGCGCAGGGCATCGCGGCCGTGCAGGCCGCTGGCGGCACCACCATCGTGCAAGACCCCGAAAGCGCACCCATGACCACCATGCCCGATGCGGCACTGCAGCTGTGCACGCCGACCCATGTCCTGTCGCCGCAGCGCATTGCCGAGTGGCTGGCCGCGCTGCCGCACGGAGCGCGCCGATGATCGCCATGCCCCCTCTGCCCGCCACGCCGATGCCGCCGCGCGCCGCCGCGCCCGTCAAATGCCTGCTGGTGGACGACGTTCCCGAGAACCTGATCGCGCTGGAAGCGCTGCTGCGCCGGGACGACGTGCAGATCCTCAAGGCCGCCTCGGGGCCCGAGGCGCTGGAGCTGCTGCTGGCGCACACCGATGTGGCGCTGGCGATGCTCGACGTGCAGATGCCCGAGATGAACGGCTTCGAGCTGGCCGAGCTGATCCGCGGCAGCGAGCGCACGCGCCATATCCCGCTCATGTTCATGACCGCCGGCTCGCGCGACCAGAACTGGCAGTTCAAGGGCTACGAGAACGGGGCGGTGGACTTCCTCTACAAGCCCATCGATCCGCACATGCTGGTCAACAAGGCCAACGTGTTCTTCGAGCTGCACCGGCAGAAGGTTGCGCTGGCCTGCGAGCTGCGCGACCGCACGCAGGCCCTGCAGCTCAGCGAGATGTTCATGGCCGTGCTCAGCCACGACCTGCGCGGGCCGCTGAGCGCCATCCTGGCGAGCGCGGCGGTGCTCAAGCGCTCGCAGGAGCCCGAGAAGGTGCTGTCGATGGCGGACAAGGTGCAGACCAGCGCGCAACGCATGGGCCGCATGATCGAAGACCTGCTGGACGTGACGCGTGCGCGCCAGTTCGGGGGCCTGCCCGTGCGCGCGGCGCCGGCCGATCTGGGCGAGCTGGTGCAGCGCACGGCCGCCGAATGGCGCACCAGCCATCCGGACCGCACCATCGCAGTCACGCGGGACGGTGACGCCACGGGCGAGTGGGATGCCGAGCGCCTCTACCAGGTGGCCGCCAACCTGCTGGGCAATGCCATCCACCACGGCGATCCGCAGCAGCCCGTGGAGGTGCATCTGGACGGGCGGGGCGCGGCCAGTGTGGTGATGACGGTGCGAAACGGGGGCGAGATCCCGGCCGCGCTGATTCCCCAGCTGTTCGATCCATTCCGCGGGCGCGAGCGGGAGCCGGGGCGGCACCAGGGGCTGGGGTTGGGGCTCTACATCGTCCACCAGATCGTGACCGCGCACGGCGGATCGATCGGGGTCTGCTCGCGCGAGGGGCGCACGCTCTTCCGGGTGGAGTTGCCCCGCGAGGCGCCGCCCTGCGCATTGCGCAGCGCGGACTGAGCAGGTTCCAGCGTGGCGGCGCTGGCTAGGCCGTCCGCGGCCCGCGCAGGGCGTTGCGGATCGATTCCATCAGGGTTTCGAGGTCTTCCAGTTCGAACGGCTTGAGCAGGGCGCGCACGTTGGGGCCCAACGTGTCGAGCCCGTGGCCGAACTGGTAGCCCGAGCACAGCACCACCCAGCGCTGCCGGTCGGTCTGCAGCAGGCGCCGGCACAGGTCGGTGCCCGACATGCCGGGCAGGCTCACATCGGTCACCACGATGTCGAAGGGCTGCGGCCCGTCGAGCGCGAGTGCCTCCTCCGCGGTGGCGCAGGAGGTCACCTCGCGGTCGTCTCCTTCGAGCAGCATGCCGATGGTTTCCCGGAGTTCGGCGTTGTCCTCCACGTACAGGATGCGCAAGGGGGTCATTTTTGGTTTCTTTCCCTTCGGGGAGTCGCTTGGCAGGCAATAAAGCGGGGGAACGGAGGGGGACGGTGCCGTCGGGGTGCGCATCATGCCAGCATCCGCACCTTGGGCTCGCGGTCCCACTGGCGGGTGGCCGCGGCCTTCACGAAGGCGGCCGTGTCGTCCGGTGCCACCACCCCGGCATCGGGTTCGATGCCGGCGGCCTCGACGATCGGCTGCGAGCCCTTGCAGGCCGCGATCGCCTTCAGGTGGCCGAAGGCATCGCGGAACCAGTCCACGGCCGCGGCCTCTTTGGCCAGCTGCGCGCCGGCCTGCGGCGACAGCACCGACGCGACCGCATCGAACACCACCGACGGCGTGCCGGCGAGCTGCCCGTCGGCGGGCAGCCGGGTGCCGTCGGAGAGCAGCGCACCGCCCACCTTGGGCGCCACGATCTTGACCTGGGCGCCGGCCTTTTCCACCGCGGCGCGCAGCGCGGCGATCGGCCCGGGCGCGGACCCGTCGGCCACGAGGATGC
Source organism: Acidovorax sp. NCPPB 4044 (assembly GCF_028069655.1). Taxonomy (NCBI): domain Bacteria; kingdom Pseudomonadati; phylum Pseudomonadota; class Betaproteobacteria; order Burkholderiales; family Comamonadaceae; genus Acidovorax; species Acidovorax sp. NCPPB 4044. The sequence goes on along the minus strand of NZ_JAMCOS010000001.1, from coordinate 3,748,354 downwards.
CGACGCAGCGGCCCTCCAGCGTGGGCTTCATGCGGTCGATGATGCGCAGTGCCGGCGAGAGCGGCAGGTCCTGCACGGGCGCGGCGGCGGGGAAGGGCGCGGGCAATTCCGGCACGCCCAGGCCATCGGCCACGCGCTGCGCGAGCGACGCGTCGACGTTCAGCAGCTGTGCGAGCACGGCGATGCGAACGCGCTCGGTCTCCACCTTCGACAGCTCGAACACCAGCGCCGACGCCATGTGTGCCTGCTCGGTGGCGCTCTGGCTGCGGAAGAACATGCGCGCCTGGCTGTAGTGGTCCGCGAAGCTTTCGGGGCGCAGGCGGCCCTTGGCGCCGTCGTCCTCCAGCCGCTCGGCGAAATGGCGGAAGCCCTGCGCCACGGAGGCGCGCGGCGTGTCCGGCTGCAGGCTGCTGGGCTCATAGGCCACGCGGCCCTTGGGCACCTGCATCTGCATGTGCCCGTCGCGCTGCATGTTGTGGAAGGGGCACTTGGGCGCATTGACCGGGATCTGCACGAAGTTCGGGCTGCCCAGCCGGGAGAGCTGCGTGTCGAGGTACGAGAACAGCCGGCCCTGCAGCAGCGGGTCGTTGGAGAAGTCGATGCCCGGCGGCAGGTTGGCGGGGCAATAGGCCACCTGCTCGGTCTCGGCGAAGAAGTTGTCGGGCCAGCGGTTGAGCACCATGCGGCCGATGGTCTTGAGCGGTACCAGCTCTTCGGGGACGAGCTTGGTGGCGTCGAGGTGGTCGAACGGGAAGCGCGAGGCCTCCTCCTCGGTGAAGAGCTGCACGGCCAGATCCCACTCGGGGAAGTTGCCGGCCTGGATCGCCTCGAACAGGTCGCGGCGGTGGAAATCGTTGTCGGCGCTCTGCAGTTTCAGGGCCTCGTCCCACACGGTGGACTGGATGCCCAGGCGCGGGCGCCAGTGGAACTTCACGAAGGTGCTCTCGCCCTTGGCATTCACGAGCCGGAAGGAATGCACGCCGAAGCCCTCGATGGTGCGCAGGCTCCTCGGAATGGTGCGGTCGCTCATGGCCCACATGATCATGTGCAGGCTCTCGGGCATCAGCGAGATGAAATCCCAGAACGTGTCGTGCGCGCTCGCGGCCTGCGGGAAGGCGCGGTCGGGCTCCATCTTGACGGCATGGACGAGGTCGGGGAACTTCATCGCGTCCTGGATGAAGAACACCGGGATGTTGTTGCCCACCAGGTCCCAGTTGCCTTCGTCGGTATAGAACTTCACCGCGAAGCCGCGCACGTCGCGCGGGGTGTCCACCGAGCCGGCGCCGCCGGCCACCGTCGAGAAGCGGCAGAACACGGGCGTCTGCTTGCCCGTCTCGGTGAGGATGCGTGCCGTCGTGTACTGCTCCAGGCCCTCGGTCAATTCGAAGAAGCCATGCGCCGCGCTGCCGCGCGCATGCACGATGCGCTCGGGAATGCGCTCGTGGTCGAAGTGCGTGATCTTCTCGCGCAGGATGAAGTCTTCCAGCAGCGTCGGGCCGCGCACCGTGGGCCGCAGCGAGTTCTGGTTGTCCGCGACGGGAATGCCCTGCTGCGTGGTGAGCACCGGGTGTTCACCGCCCGCCTGCTGCTGCAATTCGCCCCCCTGGCCGCGCGTGCTGTCGCCGGCCGAAGCGGCGGATGCGGGCCACGGCATCCGGGGCGCGCCGGAGTCGTCTTTGCGGGTGGAAGAAGGCGTGGAAGTCTTGGGCATGGGAGATCCTTGTGGGCGCTCGTGGGGCTGTCGCCGTTGTGGGGAACAGGGATCTTTTCCCGGGCCCTGTACCGGGGTTGTAGGACAAGCACGCATTGCCGGGGTTCGTCTTCTCGCGCCGTTCACGGCCCTGCAAACCCTGGCGCGTGGACGCGCTGTCGGCTGACAGTCCCGCGAGCGGGCGCTCGGGATACTGGCTGCGCATGCAGGTGGACCGTGCAGGCGGGGCCCGCAAGCGACCCGCGCGGCAGCAACCCGGCAGCGCACTTTTCCTACCCCACAGACCACTACACAATGATCCGAATCAAGCTCCAGCTCGAACTGGAGTACCTGGTGAACGAAGGTCCGGGCGCGGACTTCGTCTTCAACATCCACGCTGCGCAGACGGCGAGCCAGACCGTGCTGGACGAAAGCCTGCAGATCAGTCAGCCCGCCGTCGTGCCGCAGCTGCACACCGACGTGGCGACAGGAACCCGCTGCCTGCGGCTGCACGCCGACCCCGGCCCGCTCACCGTGGCCTATGCCGCCACGATCGACATGGCCCACCACACCGCCGATCCGGCCCGCATTCCCGAAGTGCCGGTGCGCGAGTTGCCGCCCGAAGCGGTGGCCTACATCCTGCCGAGCCGCTATTGCCAGTCGGACCGGCTCATCACGCTGGCCACGCGCGAGTTCGGCCATCTGTGGCAGGGCTACAGCCGCGTGCAGGCCATCTGCGACTGGGTGCGCGGCCATGTGGCCTTCCGCTCCAACACCTCCAATTCCGCCACGTCGGCCATCGACACCTTCGTGGAGCGCGTCGGCGTGTGCCGGGATTTCGCGCACCTCATGATCGCGCTGTGCCGCGCGCTGAACATTCCTGCGCGCATCGCCACCGGCACCGACTACGGCGCCGATCCCGCGCTGGGTCCGCCCGATTTCCACGCCTACGTGGAAGTGTTCCTTGGCGACCGCTGGTATGTGTTCGATCCGTCGGGCACGGCGATCCCCATGGGCATGGTGCGCCTGGCCACGGGGCGGGACGCCGCCGACGTGGCCTTCGCGACGATCTTCGGCGGCGTGCAGTCGCAGGCGCCCAAGATCCGCGCCTGGGCGGTGCAGGATCCGGCGCGCGGGTTCGAACTGCCGCACCATTCCTCGCTCGCCCTGTCGACCGACGCGCCGCGCGGACACGGGCAGGGCGCCCCGGTGGCCCCCGTGCGCACCGGGCGCCGCACGGGCGTGTCGGGCCGTACGTCGGCCGCCATGGCCCTTTGACGCGGCGGAGGGCGTGCCAGCCCTTCGTTCCTGCAGGAATCCAAGCCAAAAGTGCTCCGTGCCGCCGGATTCATTCAATAGTTTGCTATTAATTTTGCAGTATTCGGCTCCTGCGGCGGTCTTTCCGCGATAGATGCTCATTGGCCTGCCGGGCGCGCGTGGAGCGGACCTTCGCGGCGTGCCGCAGCGCTTCGCACATCGAACCTTCCGTCTCAGATCCGGTGGATTGAATGGGGCTTCACGGGAGGAGTCGCGGCAGTGTTCCGCGAGAGTTGCTTGAGTCGCAGGCGGTCGCGGGCAAAGTGCGCCCGGGGCTGGCCTGGGATGCCGCCGGACCTGGGTCATGGCTGGGCTGCGAAGTCTTCTCTCCGCTTTGCAACACCGCCCATGTCTTCCATATCCTCTGCTGCCGGGCTCCCGCCGCTGCCTCCTCCCCAGCCTCTCGCGCCGCCCCTGACGGCCGATGCGGGAGGCGACGCCTCGCATACATCGCCCGGCCAGGCGCGCCGGGAGCGCGGAGCACCGGCAGGCTGCGGAGCGATCCTGCCGCGGCCGCGCGCCCTGCCCGCCGCTGCAGAAGGAGCGCGCGGTGCCAGTTCGCCCCCGCGGGACGCCAGGCGGCCGTCCGCGGTCTCGGGCACCTCTTCCGATGCCCGCGGCAGGGCCATCCTGGTTCCGTCCTCCGGCCCCCGCTGGGGCATGCTCTGGGCACGTGGCGTGCATCTGCTGCAGCCCCATCCGGCGGTGTTGCGGTTTGGCGCGCGGCATGTCCTGCGCCCCGCCCAGTGGCTGGCCCAGCAGTTGGGCGCCCATCCCGAGGTCGCCATGCTGCTCTTGGACGCTTTGATGCGCTCGCCTTCTACCGGAGGGATGGCGCAGCGGCTGGGGACTGCGGGAGGCGCCATCGCCGGCGCGGCAGAGGCGCTGGCCCGGCAGTTGCAGGAGCGCGACGATCCACAGGCGGCGGCCCGCATTGCCCAGGCGTTGGCGGAACTGGATGCTGCGCGGCTGGGCGGGGAACTGCTGGCGGAAGCCCTTTACGGGCTGATCAAGGACTTGCCGACGCACCAGATCGCAGGCCTCCAGCTGTTTCTGGGAATCGGCGCGGTGGTCGCCCATTGGGGGTTGTCGCAGCGACATCGCGCGGTACCCGCGCCGGCCCTGAGCCCTGCGGACGCTCCCTTGGCGGAACGCATGCGCGTGCTCCAGCAGCGAAGCATGGGCCTGGACCGCGTGGCCTGGGCGAACGCGGTGGAGGCGCTGAGCCATGCCGGCCAGGGCGTCCTCGGCGAGGGCTACGCACCAGGCGTGGCGCTGTCGCTCTCGGAAGGGGTCCGTGGCGCCCTGGGGCAGTGGCTCGCGCGTTCCCGATCCCGGAGGTAGTGGCAAGCTGCCGGTCAGCCGGCCTTGCGAAAGGTCAGGTTCACGCGGGCGGCGCCCCAGTCGGGGTGCTCTCCCTGCGGCACTGGCATGACGCCATGGAAGCGCAGGCGGTCCGCGCCGCCCCACACCACCACGTCGCCGTGCCGCAGCGCCACGCGAGTTGCCGGGCCTGCACGCTCGAAGCCGCCCCAGAGGAACACCGCGCCCAGGCCGAGCGATACCGAGACGATGGGCGCCTGCAGATCCCTTTCATCGCGGTCCTGGTGCAGCGACAGGCGGGCGCCCGGCGCATAGCGGTTGATGAGGCAGGCGTCGGGCCGGAAGCCGTCGAACCCGGCGGCCGCGGCCGCGTCGCGGGCGAGCTGCTCGAAGCGCGCGGGCATGGCGGGCCACGGCGCGCCGGTAGCGGGGTCGTGGCGTGCGTAGCGGTAGCCGCGCCGGTCGCTCACCCAGCCCAGCGCGCCGCAACGGGTGGTGCCGACCGACATCGCCCGGCCTCCCGGGGTCTCCATGTGCCGCCACGGCGCCGATTGCGCGACGGCCAGCACGTCGGACCGCAGGGCCTGCGCCAGCGGCAGAGCGAAGCCGCGCAGCAGCGCCGCGCCCGGGCCGAGCGGCAGCCGCTCGGCGGGGGCGTGGTCGTCGTCGCTGTCGAACAGGTCGGGGGTCATGGCGGATACAGGTGGGGGAAGCCGCAGCCTTCCACATGGCGCCATCGCCGGGCTCCTGCAAGGGTTCGCCGGCCCTGGCATGCTCCGCGGTGACTTTTTTGAGGAGAACCTCCATGACCACCGCTTCGCCTTCTGCCGCCGCACCGCTCAAGATCGACTTCGTCTCCGACGTGTCCTGCCCCTGGTGCGCCATCGGCCTGCAGTCGCTGGACCGCGCGCTGCAGGCGCTGGACGGCACCGTCCAGGCCACGGTGCATTTCCAGCCCTTCGAACTCAACCCGCAGATGGGCCCCGGCGGGCAGGACATCGGCGAGCACCTGGCCGAGAAATACGGCGCATCGCCCGAGCAGACCGCCCAGACGCAGCGCGCCATCGCGGAGCGCGGCGCCGCGCTCGGCTTCACCTTCAACATGGACCGCCGCAGCCGCATCTACAACACCTTCGATGCGCACCGCCTCCTGCACTGGGCGGCCGAGGAAGGCAGCCCGGCCGCGCAATCGGCGCTCAAGCTGGCGCTCTTCCGCGCCTACTTCACCGAGGGCAACGATCCGGGCGACCGGACGCTGCTGGTGCGCCTGGCGGGCGAAGCGGGCCTGGACGCCGCCCGCGCCGCGCAGGTGCTGGACTCTGGCGAATACGCCGACGCGGTGCGCGAGCGCGAAGCCTTCTACCAGCAGCACGGCATCCATTCCGTGCCGGCGGTCATCGTCAACGACCGGCACCTGATCCAGGGCGGCCAGCCCCCGGAAGTGTTCGAGCAGGCCCTGCGCAAGATCGCGGCGCAGGAGGGGTGACCCCAGGCCGCGCGCTGCAGGAGTTGTCTCTATGGGCGAAGCTGCGGCGTCTCGGCGCCATCGCACTCCCGGCGTGCGGAGCCCTAGGGCCGGCGGCTGCCGGAGCCAATGGTTCCGCGGAGGCCCGAGGGCCACTTAAGACTCCCCTAAGCCGGCTTTGGCACATTGAGAGTTCAGCAGCCGTTGTCTCTTCTCCCTCCCTCCTCCACGAAAGGCTGCTGTTTACCCGCTTCGGCGGGTATTTTTTTGCCTGCCGTTTCCGGAGCGCAGCGCATTGGCCCCGGGCGAGGGTCGCAATGCAATACGGGTGAGGGGAGGGTAGGGCCGGCCCCCGCCGGCGCGCAGCGCCAGGGAGCATCCGGCCCGGATCACTTGCGCACGGGAATCGGTGTGGCGCGGTCCACCGGCACGGCCGTTACGCTGTTCTGCGGCGAGCCTTCGATGAGCTTGTCGGAATAGGTGAGGTAGACCAGCGTATTGCGCTGCACGTCCACCATGCGCACGATGCGCAGCCGCTTGAACAGGAGCGACATGCGTTCGCTGAACACTTCCTCCTGGGGCTTCAGCGGCTGGGGGACGGTGATCGGGCCGACCTGCCGGCACGCGATCGAGGCCTCCGCCCGGTCTTCCGCCAGGCCCAGCGTGCCCTTGATGCCGCCCTTGCGGGCCCGTGACACGTAGCAGGTCACGCCCTGCACGGCAGGGTCGTCATAGGCCTCCACGATGATGTCGTGGTCGCGCCCGATCCACTGGAAGGCCGTATCGACGGTGCCGATCTTCTGGCCGTCCGCCCACGCGAGCACGGCAGCCCCCGCCAGGGCGCATGCGACGGCGGGGCGGGCGAAGCGCCCCAGGCTGCGCGCCGTCACGCCGCGGCTCCGTCGCCCTCGGCGCAGCGCCTGGCCAGGTGGGCGAGCGCTTCTTCCACCTGGTCCACGAGCACCAGGCACAGGTCGCCGGGCTGCAGCCGGTCGAGCGCCGCATCGATCGCGACGAATTCGCCGCGGATCTCGTCGATGTATTTCGTGCGCGAGGCGTTGGAGAGCCCCTCGCGCAGCAGCGACATCACCTCGCCGTCGGCGCGGCCGCGCTGGGCGGCGTCCTGGTAGAGGATCACGTCGTCGAAGGCAGCGCCCAGGATGACGGTCTGTTCGCGGATGTCCTCGTCGCGACGGTCGCCGGCACCGCTGATGACCACGCTGCGCCGGTTGCCGGGCAGTGCGTCCACGGCAGCCACCAGGGCGCGCATGGCGTCGGGGTTGTGGCCGTAGTCGGCGATCACCGTCGCTCCGCGGAAATCCATCACGTTGAAGCGGCCGGGCGCGTTGTCGCTGTCGTTCACGAAGCCCGAGAGCCCGCGGCGGATGGTCTGCCACGGCAAGCCGGCGCCCCAGGCGGCCGCCACCGCGGCCATCACGTTCTCGACCTGGAAGCCGATGCGTCCGTTGCGGGTGATCGGCACGTCGCGCAGGTGCACCGTTTCGCGCCAGGAGCCTTCGGCCGCGACGATGGAGTCGCCGTCCACGTACACCGAGCGGTGCCCCTGGGCGCGGTGCGTGGCCATCACGGGGTGGTGGCGGTCGCTCGCGAAATAGATCACCTTGCCGGGGCTGGAAGCGGCCATGGCGGCGACGATCGGGTCGGCGGCGTTCAGCACCGCATAGCCGTCGGGCGAGACGTTCTGCACGATCACGCGCTTGAGCACGGCCAGCTCGTCCACGGTGCTGATGTAGTTCAGGCCCAGGTGGTCGCCCGCGCCGATGTTGGTGACCACGGCCACCGAGCAGCGGTCGAAGCCCAGCCCCTCGCGCAGGATGCCCCCGCGCGCGGTCTCGAACACGGCGGCGTCCACCTCGGGGTGCAGCAGCACGTTGCGCGCGCTGCGCGGGCCCGAGCAGTCGCCGCTGTCGATCTGGCGGCCGTTCACGTAGACACCGTCGGTGTTGGTCATCCCCACGCGCAGGCCCTGCGCGGAGAACAGGTGCGCGATCAGGCGCGCGGTGGTGGTCTTGCCGTTGGTGCCGGTGACGGCCACCACGGGAATGCGCCCGTCCTGGCCGTTGGCGAACAGCCGGTCCACCATGGCCTGGCCCACGTTGCGCGGCTTGCCGTAGCTGGGCGAAAGGTGCATGCGCAGCCCGGGCGCGGCGTTCACTTCGACGAAGCCGCCGCCCTGCTCTTCAAGGGGGCGCAGCACGGTCTCGGCCACCATGTCCACGCCGCAGATGTGCAGGCCCACCATCTGCGCCGCGGCCACGGCGCGCGCGGCCACGTCGGGATGCACATCGTCGGTCACGTCGGTGGCGGTGCCGCCGGTGGAGAGGTTGGCGTTGTTGCGCAGGATCACGCGCTGGCCCTTGGCCGGCACGGAGTCGGGCGTGAGGCCCTGGGCGGCGAGCCGCGCCACGGCGATGTCGTCCAGCCGGATCTTGGTGAGCGAGGTGGCGTGGCCTTCGCCGCGCCGTGGATCGAGGTTGACCAGGTACACCAGCTCGCGCACGGTGCGCTCGCCGTCGCCCAGCACCTGGGGCGGCTCGCGCCGCGCGGCGGCCACCAGCTGGTCGCCCACCACGAGCAGGCGGAAGTCGTGGCCGGGCAGGAAGCGCTCGACCATCACGGTGCCGTATTCGGCCGCGGTGCGGAAGGCCTCGTCGAGCTGGGCGCGCTCGGTGATGTTCACCGTCACGCCCTTGCCCTGGTTGCCGTCCTGCGGTTTCACGACCACCGGCAGGCCCACCTTGAGGGCGACTTCCCAGGCCTCGTCCAGGGTCTCGACCGGCTTGCCGAGCGGCACCGGCACTCCCGCCGCGTGCAGCAGGCGCTTGGTGAGGTCCTTGTCCTGTGCGATGGACTCGGCCACCGCGCTGGTCGAATCGACCTCGGCCGCCTGGATGCGGCGCTGTTTGGACCCCCAGCCGAACTGCACGAGGCTGCCGCGCGTGAGGCGGCGGAACGGTATGCCCCGTGCCACGGCCGCATCGACGATGGAGCCCGTGCTCGGGCCCAGGCGCTCGTCCTCGTCGTTCTCGCGCAGCCGTGCGATGGCGGCATCGGCATCGAAGGGGCCGTGCTGCAGCGCCGCCTCGATCAGTGCCTGCGCATCGGCGAAGGCCTGCCGGCCCACGGCTTCCTCGGTGTACTCGACCACCACCTGGTAGACGCCGGGATCCGGCGTGGCCGACGTGCGGCTGAAGCTCACCGGGCAGCCGGCCTGCGCCTGCAGCGCCAGCGCCGCGGACTGCAGTACGTGCGCCAGGGAAATGTCGCTGTCGCCGCCTTCGGGGTGCAGCACGCCCACGGCCGGGAACAGGGCGCGCAGGCGGGCTTCGAAGCCGGCGATCTGGCCCATCGCGCGCTCGTTCTCGGCGCAGGTCACGATGGCCTCGATGGAGGTGTGGCGGCTCCAGAGATTGGGGCCGCGCAGGGCACGGATGCGGGATACGTCCATGGGGAAAATGCTCTCTTGGTTCTTCTCGGTCGGAAGGCGGGCGGCGGGGCGTTCAGGCGCCGGTCAGGGCCGTGGCGTGCGCGGGCGGGCAGGGCGGCTCGGGCTCGAAGGTCTTGATGCCGGCACCGATGAGGTCCGGCGCGACGTCCAGCGCCCAGGCCGTGGCCACGATGGCCAGCAGCGTGTCGGGGTCGGTCTGCACCGCATGGCGGCCGAAGGTGAGGTCGGCCAGCGGCGCCAGCACGTGCTCGGCCGAACCGGTGGCCAGCACCACGCGGCCGTTCTTCACGAAGACCGCCCGGCCGCCGTCCTGGGCACGGTGCTCGGCGATGGCCGGCAGCGTGCCGTCCTGTGCGTAGAGCACCACGGCACCGTCGGACAGCGGGGCCAGTTCCAGCACCTGCGGCTCGGCGGCATTGAGCACCGCCGCGCCGCCGGGCAGCACCACGTCCACCTGCGTGCGCAGCACCTTGTACATCTGGTCCTGGTCCTGCACGTCGAACTCGGCCAGCGCGTCCTTGCCGTCCATGTCGGTGACCACGCCCACCTGGCAGCGGTCGTACGCGAGGCCGTCGCGCAGGATGGTGCGCGCATCGTTCTCGATCACGGCGGCCTGCACCATCTGGTTCATGAGCAGGCGGTGCGCCGCTTCCCAGTGGGCGCTGTCGGTGGTGTCCACGCAGCGGCGGTCGAGGAACAGGCCCTCGCGGCAGGCCAGGCCCGTGTGCCGGCCGCCCAGGTGCATGAGCCACCCCACCACGCGGGCGATGGTGGCGGTGCCGCGCGTGCCGGCCACGCCCACCAGCGGGATGCGGCCGACGGTGCCTTCCGGCGCGTCGTCGGCCGCGGGGAACAGGTGCTCGGCGATCGCCTGGCCCACGGGGCGGGGAGCGCCGATGGCGGGCTTCAGGTGCATCAGCAGGCCGGGGCCGGCGTTCACCTCGACGATCGCGCCGCCCTGGTCCTGCAGCGGCCGGGCGATGTCCTGCGCCACGAGGTCGATGCCGGCGATGTCCAGCCCCACCACCTTGGCCGCCAGCGCGGCCGTGTACGCCACGTCGGGGTGCACTTCGTCCGTGCAGTCCACGGCCACGTTGCCGTTGCGCTGCACCACGACCTGCCGCCCCGCCTCGGGCACGGAGTCGGCCGCGAGGTCCTGGCGCTTCAGCTCGAGCTGGACGGCGGGGTTGTCGGCCACTTCGATCAACTCGAGCGGGTACTCTTCCTCGTAGCCGCGGCGCGGGTCCGAATTGAGCTGGGCGTCGATGAGTTCCTGCACGGTGGAGCGGCCGTTGCCGGTGATGCTCACCACCTCGCCGCGCGCGGCGGCCACCACGCGGCCTCCGACCACGAGCAGCCGGTGCTCGTCGCCGGGGATGAAGCGCTCCACGATCACGTCGCTGCCCTCGGGGTAGGCGGCGTGGTAGGCGGCTTCGATGTCTTCCTTCTTGCGCAGGTCCAGCGTCACGCCGCGGCCGTGGTTGCCGTCCGAAGGCTTCACCACCACGGGCAGGCCGATGTCCTGGGCGGCCTCCCAGGCCTCCTCGGGGCTGTTCACGATCTGGCCCTCGGGCACCGGCACGCCGCACGACTGCAGCAGGCTCTTGGTGAGGTCCTTGTCGCTCGCGATGCCTTCGGCGATGGCGCTCGTGAACTCGCTCTCGGCGGTCCAGATGCGGCGCTGCGAGGCGCCGTAGCCCAGCTGCACGAGGTTGCCGTCGTTGAGCCGGATGTGGGGGATGCCGCGGTCGGTGGCCGCGGTCACGATGCAGGCAGTGCTGGGGCCGAGGTACTGGTCGTCCACTTCGGTGCGCACGCGGGCCACGGCCGCGGCGACGTCGAAGGGCTGGTCGTTGATGGCCGCCATGATGAGGCGGTGGCCCTGCTCCAGCGCCACGCGGGCCACGCGCTCGTCGCGGGCACGGAACACCATGCGGTACACGCCGCGCTGGCTCGTGCTGCGCGTCTGCCCGAAGCCCGTCGGCATGCCCGAGAGGTTGAGCAGCTCGATCACGATGTGCTCCAGAACGTGGCCGCACCAGGTGCCGCTCTCCAGCCGCTGCAGGAAGCCGCCGCGCTCGCCCACGCCGCAGTGGTGCTCAATGAGGGCCGGCAGCCAGCGCGTGAGGCGCTCGTTGAAGCCGGGCAGGGCGTTGGACGGGTGGTCTTCCAGCGCGCCGAGGTCCAGCCAGACTTCGAGCACCGGGCGGTACGTCCAGATGTTGGGTCCGCGCAGGTAGTTGATGCGCAGCAGTTGGATGTCGGGGAATGTCGTCGCCATGGGTTGCAGCGTAAAGGAAACGGGACCGGCAGGGCCGAGCGGAAGGGACAGTCGGGGGATTGTGCGCCAGCTTCGGGCGCTCAACCGCCGGGCTGTCCCGCGGGGTGGGAGGTGTCAGCGGGGAGCGCCGTCGCTGCGTTAGACGCCGATGCCGACCGGCTGCCCGATGCTTCGGGGACAATGCCTGCCAGCACACGGGCTGGCTTCCCGGGCCACCCGGGACGGAACCACGAACCAAAATGCAAAATCACCATCCTGTGGACGCCTTCGGTGTCTTGACGCCCCCTGCCGGGGACGAATTGCGGGCGGAACTCGCTTCCGACGAAAACGTAACAGCGGCGCTGGAGGTTGACCTGAGCGCCTCCCTGCGCTTCGTCCGCGGCCTGCTGGCATTGACCGACCGGCGGCTGCTCTCCCGCGAGGCCGGAGGCCCGCTCCAGCAGTGGCCCCTGGCGCCCGGCCTGGCCCTTCGCCTGCTCGACCACGGCGGTGTCGGCACGCTCGAGCTGCACGATTCCGAGCGGCGCCTCGCGCTCTGGCGGTTCACGCTCGGCGCCCATCCGCAGGCCCTGCGGCTCGTGCAGAAGTTCGAGCAGCAGCTCGCGCGCCTCACGCGCCCCGGCGCAGAGGGTGCGGCCCAGCACGGCGACGACGAGCCGCGCTGCCCCACCTGCCACGCCGTTTTGCCGCCCGACAGCGACGAATGCCCGGCCTGCGCCCGCACGCAGGCGCCGCCCACCTCCACCTGGGTGCTGCTGCGGCTGTGGCGCTTCGCGCGGCCCTACCGCAAGCAGCTCGCGACCGGCTTCGGGCTCACGCTGGCCTCCACGGCCGCGACGCTGGTCCCGCCCTACCTGACGATCCCGCTCATGGATGACATCCTCATCCCCTACCAGAACGGCCAGCAGATTCCGGTGAATCTGGTGGCGCTGTACCTGGGCGGGCTGCTGCTCTCGGCGCTGCTGGCCTGGGGTCTGGGCTGGGCGCGCACCTACATCCTCGCGCTGGTGTCGGAGCGCATCGGCGCCGACCTGCGCACCACCACCTACGAGCACCTGCTGCGGCTCTCGCTCGATTACTTCGGCGGCAAGCGCACCGGCGACCTGATGGCGCGCATCGGCTCGGAAACGGACCGCATCAACGTTTTCCTTTCGCTGCATGCGCTCGACTTCATGACCGACGTGCTCATGATCCTCATGACCGCGGGCATCCTGTTCTCGATCAACCCCTGGCTTGCCCTGGTCACGCTGGTGCCGCTGCCGTTCATCGCCTGGCTCATCCACAACGTGCGCGACCGGCTGCGGACCGGCTTCGAGAAGATCGACCGCGTGTGGTCCGAGGTGACCAACGTGCTGGCCGACACGATCCCCGGCATCCGCGTGGTGAAGGCCTTCGCCCAGGAAAAGCGAGAGGCCCAGCGCTTTCGCGACGCGAACCAGCACAACCTGGAAGTGAACGACCGGCTCAACAAGACCTGGTCGCTGTTCACGCCCACGGTCTCGCTCATGACCGAGGTCGGCCTGCTGGTGGTGTGGGGCTTCGGCATCTGGCTGGTGGCGCACAACCAGATCACGGTGGGTGTGCTGGCGGCCTTCATCGCCTACATCGGCCGCTTCTACACGCGGCTCGATTCGATGAGCCGCATCGTTTCCGTTACGCAGAAGGCCGCGGCGGGCGCGAAGCGCATCTTCGACATCCTGGACCACGTGAGCAACGTGCCCGACCCCGCGCAGCCCGTGGAGATGAACCACGTGCGCGGCGCCATCGCGATGCGCAACCTGGGCTTCCGCTACGGCAGCCGCTCGGTCATCAAGGGGCTGAACCTCGACATCCGGCCCGGCGAGATGATCGGCCTCGTGGGCCACAGCGGCTCGGGCAAGAGCACGCTGGTGAACCTCATCAGCCGCTTCTACGACGCGACCGAAGGCTCGATCCAGGTGGACGGCGTGGACGTGCGCCGCCTGCGCGTGGCCGACTACCGCCGCCACATCGGCCTGGTGCTGCAGGAGCCCTTCCTGTTCTTCGGCACCATCGCGGAGAACATCGCCTACGGCAAGCCCGACGCCACGCGCGACGAGATCGTCGCCGCTGCCCGCGCGGCCCATGCGCACGAATTCATCCTGCGCCTGCCGCACGGCTACGACTCGCTGGTGGGCGAGCGCGGGCAGGGCCTCTCCGGCGGGGAGCGCCAGCGCATCAGCATCGCGCGCGCGCTGCTGATCGACCCGCGCATCCTGATCCTCGACGAGGCGACCTCTGCCGTGGACACCGAGACCGAAAAGGAGATCCAGAAGGCGCTGGACAACCTCGTGCAGGGGCGCACCACCATCGCCATCGCCCACCGGCTCTCCACGCTGCGCAAGGCCGACCGCCTCGTGGTCATGGACCGCGGCGAGATCGTCGAGGTCGGCCCGCACGATGCCCTCATGGAAAAGCAGGGCGCCTACTGGCGCCTGTACGAGGCCCAGGCCCGCCGCGCCGAGGAAGACGCCGAGGCGTCGGGCCTCGTCGTGGTCGAAAGCGCGCTGCTGCACCCCTCGCACCCCGCCGGCCAGCAATGACGCCGTTCTTCCGTTCCCTCTTCCTGGCCGGCGCCGTGCGCCGCGGATTCCGATGACCCCATCCTTCACCCCTCTCACCCTGGCGCTGGCCCGCAACGCCCACGGCCGGCTCGTGCTCACGCAGGCCGATGGCACGGTGCACGAGGCCGTCCCGGTGCGGGCCTTCCCCATCGCGGCGCCGCACGAGGGCCTCTCGCTCGTCGGGCCGGATGGCCATGAACTGCTGTGGATCGACCGGCTGGAGCAGATCGATGCGCCGGCCCGCGCGCTGATCGAGGAAGAACTGGCGGCGCGCGAGTTCGTGCCCACTATCACGCAGATCACCGCCGTCTCGGGATTCACCACGCCCAGCACCTGGACGGTGGAAACCGACCGGGGTACGGCGCAACTGGTGCTGAAGGCCGAGGAAGACATCCGGCGCCTGGGCAGCCGCAGCGCGCTGCTGATCGCCGCGGCCGATGGCGTGCAGTTCCGCGTGCCGGACGTGGGCGCGCTCGACCGTGCCTCCCGGCGCCTGCTCGAGCGGTTCCTGTAGCCGCGCCGGCGCCGGGGCAGGCCCGGCGCGCATGACCCGGCCGCGACAGCCGTGGACGGCAAAAGATAGGGGTAAACCCTTAAATCGGCGCGAAGGTGAAAAAAGGGCTTAATTCACCCTTCTTTTTGCCGTTATGGATGTACGAGACGGGGTTAGCTCCCCCCGGCCGCACCCTGTAACCACCGGAACCTGCCATGCAAATGCCACCTGTCGATCGATCGCCGCACTGGCGTCCTCAGGGCGCCGATTTGTACTCCACCGGTGCCTCCGGCGCGGTGCCGGTCCGGCCCGTGAACGGGGTGATGCCGGTGGAATCCACCGACCGCCTGGGCGAGGGCGTCACCATCCGCGAGCCCGAGAAGCCCTCGGACGCCGACCCCTCCAACCGCGACTGGACCGAGGTCAAGAAGAAGGAAGAAGCCGAGGAGCCCAAGGAGCCGCCGCCGGAGCCCATCTACAAGCAGCTCCTGGAGTTCATCCAGTCCATGTGGCGCGCCAGCGGCACGGCCATCGACATGGCGCAGGAGGTGAACAAGAACTCCCTGCAGGAGCGCATGTCGCAGCAGGCCAAGAACGAGCCGCTGACCTATTCCGATCCCAAGATCAAGCGCACCGGCGGTTCGTGACACCGGGTGGCAATTCGCTATCAAAAATATAGCAAACTATTGAATGAATCCGGCGGCATGAAGGGTTTTTGACCTTGAATGCTGTAGCGCTGCCGCCAGCGCCGGTCACTGGGCGCCGGCCGGCTTGGCGGCCGGGGCGGAGGCCGCCGCAGCCGCTGCCCGGGCCTTGTCGCGCTCGGCGCGGTATTTGATCGCGAAAGCGCGCACCTCTTCGTACGACACATAGCCGTCGTGGTCGGTGTCGGCATCGTCGAAGGCCCCGGCCAGCCGCGGGAACAGCGCCACCTCCGAACGGCTGAGCTTGTTGTCGCCGTTGAAATCCAGCATCTTGAATTCGCGCATGGCCTTGATCTCGCCCTTGGAGAGCGGAGCGCTGGCGGCGGAAGCCGGCGCCGAGGCGGGCGCAGCGGCCGCACGCGGCGCGGCGGTCGCCTGCGCGTGGACCGGCGCAGCCGCCAGCAGGGCGCACAGCACCCCCGCAGACACGAGCAGGGCCGCCAGGGCCCGGCGCTGGGGGCTGTCCTGCCAGCCCGTCAGCGCCCGTGCGCGGACGGCAGCCGGGCGACTCGAGCGCCATGCGGGTCGGGATGCATCGGCAGCGGAGGCAGTGGAGCCGGTGGAGACGGTGGAGGGGCGTTGCAGCAAAGCGTGGCGGGTGGCGTCGTACATGCGGGGCATGGTGTCACACATGGGCGCGGCGACGGCGGTTTGCAATCGGCGCGCGCAGGCTTTCACGCACGGTTGCAGCGGGTTGCACAACTTTGCCCCTGCCGGCTGCGCGGGCGTCAACGGGCCGCCGCCGGGACTGCCGCCTCTGCCGTACCGGCGGGTTCCGGGGTGGCGCCCGCAGGACCGGCAGGGATTCGCGGCACGTTCGAGATGCCGCTGGTGACGTGGCCGGCCGGCACGTGGCGCGCGGCCGAGGTGACGTGGCCCGTCTGGTCGTCGAAGAAGAAATCCGGTTCGAACTCGCGCAGGAAGCCGCCTTTTTCGAGCCCGCCGAGGAACATGGCCTCATCCACCGCGATGTTCCAGCTCATCAGCGTCTGGATGGCACGCTCGTGCGCGGGCGCGCTGCGCGCCGTGACGAGCGCGGTGCGGATGCGCATGCCGGTCTCGCTGCCCGCGGCGGCCTGCTGCAGCCGGTGCAGCGCGGCCAGCAGCGGCTTGAACGGGCCGTCGGGCAGCGGCTGCGCCACCTTGTCGGTCTCGTGCCGCTGGAATGCGGCCAATCCTTCGCTCTGGAACACGCGCTCGGCCTCGTCGGAGAACAGCACCGCGTCGCCGTCGAAGGCGATGCGCACTTCGCTGGGGTTGGCATGGCTGGCCTGCACCGATTCCGTGAGCACGCGCGCGGCCGGGTAGCCCAGCGCCAGCGCCTCGCTCACATCCTTCTCGTTGGCCGAGAGGAACAGGTGCGCGCCCAGCGGCCGCAGGTAGCGGAACGGATCGCGCCCCTGCGTGAACACGCCGCGCTCCAGCGACACCTGGGCGGCCTTGGCCGAGCGGAAGATGCGCATGCCGCTCACCGGATCGTTGCGCGAGAGCACCACCACCTCCACGCGCTGGTGGCCCGGCTCGTTGAAGGCGAGCAGCTTCTTCACGAGCGAGAACGCCACGCCCGGACGCGCCGGCGCATCCAGCCGGTCGAGCTGCAGCTGCATGTAGGCCTGCGGGTGCTCCGCGTCGAAGAGGCGGTTCTCTTCCTCGAAATCGAACAGCGCGCGCGAGGAGATCGCGACGACGAGCTTGTCTTCCAGCGTGATCGGCATGGTGGCGGGTGGGGCAGGGGGGACGGCGGCGCGGCGTGCGTGCGGACGCGCGGCTATTTCACGAACTGGTTGAGCTGGATGATGGGCATCAGCACGGCCAGCACGATGAGCATCACGATCACGCCCATCGCCAGGATGAGCAGCGGCTCCAGCACGGTGGCCAACTGCATCGCGCGGCGCTGCACTTCGGCCGAGAGCTGCGCCGCGGCGCGCTGCAGCATCAGGGGCAACTGGCCCGTCTGCTCGCCCAGCCGCGCGAACATCGACACCAGCCCGGGGAAGCGCTTCTTCTGCGCCAGCGCGGAGGCGAGCGGCGCGCCTTCGCGCACCAGCACCAGCGCGTCCAGCGCATCGGCGCGCATGGCTGTGTTGTTCAGCGTTTCGGCGGCGGCCTGCAGGGCCTTCAGGATGGGCACGCCCGCGCCCGCGAGCATCGAGAGCGTGCCGGTGAAGCGCGCCGCGTTGTAGCCGCGCGAGAGCCGGCCGACCACGGGCAGGCCCAGCCAGGCCGCGTCGAACCGTTCGCGCAGGCGGGGCTGCGCCAGCGCCGAGCGCAGCCCGAGGGCCGCCACCACCAGCACGCCCAGCCCGGCCCAGCCGTAGTGGCGCACGGCATCCGAGATGGCCATCATCGCCACCGTGAGGAACGGCAGCGCGCGCTTGCCGCCCGCGAACACGGCGGCCACCTGCGGCACCACGTAGCCCACGAGGAAGAGCACGATCACGATGGCCACGGCCGTGACGATCGCCGGGTACAGCGCCGCCCCCACGAGCTTGGCTTTCAACGCCTGGCGCTCTTCCAGGTCGTCGGCCAGCCGCTCCAGCACCAGGCCCAGGTGCCCGCTCGACTCGCCCGCGCCGATCACCGCGCAGTAGATGGAAGAGAACTCGCGCGGATGGGCGGCCAGCGCCCGTGCGAAGGTCGAGCCCGCATTCACCTCGGCGCGCAGCGTGGCCAGGAGGTGGCGCTGGCGGTCGTTGTCCGATTCTTCGGCCAGCGCGGTGAGCGCACGCTCCAGCGGCAGCCCCGAGGACACCAGCCCCGCGAGCTGGCGCGTCCAGATGGCGAGGCGCGTGGCGCCGAACACCGGCCGCGTGAACAGCCGCTGCCCCAGCGACACGTTGCCATCGACCGCCACGCCCGTGCCGGCGCCCAGCGCCTCCACGGCCAGCGGCACCAGCGCCTGGGCCCGCAGCAGGCTGCGCGCGGCCTTGGCGTTGTCGGCTTCGAGGGTGCCTTTGCGGGTCTGCCCCTGCGCGTCGAGGGCTTCGAAGGAAAAGGCGGGCATGCGGAGGCTCGGTCAGGGAAGGGGAGTGCGGTCGATCGGGCGGCAGGATGATGGTCCGTGCGCGCAGGCGCGGCGGACCCTGGGGCGAGATGGTAGCCGCTGCCGATGTCGGGCCGCCCGCGTTGCCGGGCGCCTGCCCTGGCGCGCCGTCAGGCGGTGGCGCCTGCCTGCGCGACGATCTCCAGCGAGCGCAGCCGCAGCGCGGGGTCGTACACGTCGCTCACCAGCATGAATTCGTCCGCGCGCGTCGCCTCGGCCAGTTCCTGCAGGCCGCTGCGCACCGTCTCCGGCCCGCCCACCACGCCCGCGGCCAGGAAATCGCCGATGGCCGCGCGCTCCTGCGGCGACAGCGTCGCCGCGTAGCCTTCCACCGGGGGCTGCAGCAGGCCGCGCCGCCCGGTCAGGATGCCCAGCACCCGCTGGTAGGTGCTACTCGCGAGGTATTCGGCCTCGGCATCCGTCGGCGCGGCGATCACGGGCACGCCCACCGCCACGTAGGGCCGGTCGAGCACCGCCGAAGGCCGGAACAGCCGGCGGTACAGATCGAGCGCCGGGTGCAGCAGGCGCGGCGCGAAATGCGAGGCGAAGGCGTAGGGCAGCCCGCGCTCTGCCGCCAGCTGCGCCGAGAACAGGCTGGAGCCCAGCAGCCAGATGGGCACCTGCGTGTCCGCGCCGGGCACGGCCACGATGCGCTGGCCCGGTTGCGCGGGCCCGAGCAGCCGCTGCAGCTCGGCCACGTCGCGCGGGAAATCCTCTTCCGTTTCCACGCGGTCGCGGCGCAGCGCGCGCATGGTCGGTCCATCGGTGCCGGGCGCGCGGCCCAGGCCCAGATCGATGCGGCCCGGGTACAGCTCGGCCAGCGTGCCGAACGCCTCGGCCACCACCAGCGGCGCATGGTTGGGCAGCATGATGCCGCCCGAGCCCACGCGGATCGACCGCGTGCCGCCCGCGATATGCCCCACCAGCACGGCCGTGGCGGAGCTGGCGATGCCCGGCATGTTGTGGTGCTCGGCCAGCCAGTAGCGCTGGAACCCGAGCGACTCCACGTGCTGCGCAGTGCGCAGCGCCACCTTCAGCGCATCCGCCACGCTGCCGCCCTCGCGCACCGCCACGAGATCGAGCATGGAAAGCGCCGGCCGCCTGCGGGTGCCGTCGCCCGCGGGAGCCGCCGCAAAAGGAGAGGAGGGGGTGGAGGTGCCTTGGGGGGGCGGGGTCATCGTCGTCGTCATGCGGGCCATTGTGCGGCGCGTTCCAAAACCGCTGCACGCTTGCGGGCAAGCCGGCAGACGCGCCGGCTGGCCTGCCAGCGCCGTTCGCGCCGATAATCCGCGCCGGCCCGGCACGGCCGTGTCCGGCACTGTCCTCCCTTCTTGTTGCTTGCGTTGCTTTTCCTCGTGCTGGGCTGGCGCTCTTCACGAAGTCGCTGTGCACAGGGCCACAGGCTCCGGACCCCGCCTCCCCATCTTCTCCACTCCCACTCCATCTTCTTCGACCATGGGATTCTTCAGCCGACTGTTCCCCGCCCGGGCCGACGGCCGTCCCGTACCGGAAGACTGGACCTCTCTGCCCGACAGCAATGCGAGCGAGCTGGTCCTGATGGGCGACGAGGCGCGCAAGCTCGTGGCCGAGATCGACATCGACGATGCCATCGCCAGCCATGAACGCTGGCTGCCCTGGCTGGAGCGGGTCATGCTGCATGGCGCGCGCGAAGAACACATGCGGCCCGAAGCCATCCGCGACCCGTTGAACTCCGAACTCGGCCAATGGCTCGATGGCCCCGGGCGCGTGGCGCTCGGCCATTACCCCGCCTTCGAGATGATGGCCCGTCGACACCGCTACTTCCACCAGCAGGCCGCGGAACTGGTTTTGTCTGCCGAAGCAGGGGAGTGCGCCCAGGCGCAGCAGGCCTTCAAGGGCTGCCGCCATGCATCGCGGCAGGTGGTGATGCTGCTGCAGGAACTCAAGCGCGGGCTCGGGCGCGCGCGGCAATAGGGGCCCTGGCGCAGCGGCCACGACCTGCCGGCCCTGTCCACCCAGAACCCTCAACGTTGCTGCTGTTGCTGGCGCATCGGCATGCGGTCGATCTCTGCAAACACCGCCTGCAGATCGACATCGGCGCCTTCGCGCATCTTGACGCCGCCGTCTTTCCCCACGAGGACGAAGGTCGCCGGCCCCCGCGCATCGAGTCCGAGCGCCTTCAGCAAAGCTGCGGTACTTGCGGGTGCCAGCTGCCGGTCGTTGCGCCGGCCCTGGCCCGCGACGACGGTGAAGAGTGCCATGTCGCGCTCGCGAAACCCTTCGCGCGTGGCGGGCTCTTCCAGCGCCGACCGCACCCGGGTGAGCAAAGGATCGCTGTCCCTGGGCACGACGACGATGACGGGCCGGGTGTTCCAGCGCTCGGCGGCCAGCGGGTTGCTGTCGGCGAGCGCAACGCCGCCGGGCATTGCGAGGCAGACGGCGATGGCAGCGGGTCCGAGGAATGCGGGCTTCATGCGGGCAGTGTGCGTGGAGGCCGATGGGCTGCGCGTCGGACATCTTCGCCGGGACGTGGGCTCCCTACGGGACGGAATTTCAATCTACGCGTCCATGTGGGGCGCGACGAGCAAGGGACGGGGGATGCGGAGCCAACTCCTCCGATTTCAAGCCACGCGCCCACGTGGGGCGCGACCAGCGCCCACCGACCACGTGTACGCGGAGTTCGACCCTGTTTCAATCCACGCGCCCACGTGGGGCGCGACAAACCGACGGCCCCCGGCGATCACACCATGCGTGTTTCAATCCACGCGCCCACGTGGGGCGCGACACTGGTTCATCAGGAGGGCCTTCTTCGATTTCCGGTTTCAATCCACGCGCCCACGTGGGGCGCGACATGGACCACTCGTCGTTGCTCGCGTCTGACGGGATGTTTCAATCCACGCGCCCACGTGGGGCGCGACCTGCACGTCCGAGGAGTCGGCGGCCGCGACCACATCGTTTCAATCCACGCGCCCACGTGGGGCGCGACGACCGCCCGGATCGATCATGAAACTCGGCCGGAAGTTTCAATCCACGCGCCCACGTGGGGCGCGACACCCTTGAGATAGGCTTTGAAATACAGCCGCCGTGTTTCAATCCACGCGCCCACGTGGGGCGCGACCGCTTTCCAAGATCGCTATCGGCAGCGCCAAACAGTTTCAATCCACGCGCCCACGTGGGGCGCGACAGGCAGAGGAAGCATTGCAGCGCACGCCGTTCGCGGTTTCAATCCACGCGCCCACGTGGGGCGCGACTCTACAGCGCCATCGAAGCGGCCGCACGCCGTGTCGTTTCAATCCACGCGCCCACGTGGGGCGCGACGAGCCAAGGCCTGGACGACAAGACCGCTTTGGAACTGTTTCAATCCACGCGCCCACGTGGGGCGCGACGCGCCCCATCCATGGCAGGCGTTTCCAATTCCACGTTTCAATCCACGCGCCCACGTGGGGCGCGACCCCATGTCGTTTCGAGAAACAACCTCCGCTCTGGGTTTCAATCCACGCGCCCACGTGGGGCGCGACCATCATCCAGTAGGCCCCGATGCCGATAGCGGCCAGTTTCAATCCACGCGCCCACGTGGGGCGCGACGACCTTCTCACCACTCATCACAGCCCTTCCAGCGCGTTTCAATCCACGCGCCCACGTGGGGCGCGACCCCAAACCTAAATTGCCTGCGCTCGTCCTGGCGGCGTTTCAATCCACGCGCCCACGTGGGGCGCGACGTTAAGGAGTGGCGCGCGCCTGGAACCGGGCAGGTCGTTTCAATCCACGCGCCCACGTGGGGCGCGACGGAATGTGTGCTCCTGAATGACGATGGGGAAATGGTTTCAATCCACGCGCCCACGTGGGGCGCGACAGTAACTGTATCTATGGCCTCTGTGAGGCTACGGTTTCAATCCACGCGCCCACGTGGGGCGCGACTGTTCGTGGATGAGTTGCCCGAGGTCACGAAGGCGTTTCAATCCACGCGCCCACGTGGGGCGCGACATCGCCGGGCCTTCTTGGACATGATTGCGTGGGCCGTTTCAATCCACGCGCCCACGTGGGGCGCGACTCCGTGTCTGCGCCGGGGTTGCCGCCCGAATCGAAGTTTCAATCCACGCGCCCACGTGGGGCGCGACCGCGAGGGGGTGCAGTGGTACGGGTTCAGGATCGCGGTTTCAATCCACGCGCCCACGTGGGGCGCGACAAGCGCTTGGCCCTGGAGCGCAGCGCGGCACGTGCGTTTCAATCCACGCGCCCACGTGGGGCGCGACCTGGCGTGTCGGCGCCAAGTGGATCAAGTCTCTGTTTCAATCCACGCGCCCACGTGGGGCGCGACAGGGCGTTTCTGTTTTCACCACCAACCAGCAGGAGTTTCAATCCACGCGCCCACGTGGGGCGCGACCAGAGACTGCGCGCAGAGCTAAGGGACATCAAATGTTTCAATCCACGCGCCCACGTGGGGCGCGACGTGGTGGTTTCCAGCTCGGTGCCGCGGCGAGGAATGTTTCAATCCACGCGCCCACGTGGGGCGCGACCGATATGGCGTTCGCGATCAAGGACGAGTTGGGCGTTTCAATCCACGCGCCCACGTGGGGCGCGACACCCCTAGACCATGAAAATCAACCTCGTTCGCATCGTTTCAATCCACGCGCCCACGTGGGGCGCGACGTGCCAGATTTTGAGGCGGACCCCGCGAAGCTCACGGTTTCAATCCACGCGCCCACGTGGGGCGCGACAAGTCTTTTGCGCCACCCGTGCTCTTTTCAATCCGTTTCAATCCACGCGCCCACGTGGGGCGCGACGGCGCAAGGCGTGTGACCAGACCCCAATCCCGGCGTTTCAATCCACGCGCCCACGTGGGGCGCGACTTACAGCAATTTAACGGGACGTTTTTCATGTTGTGTTTCAATCCACGCGCCCACGTGGGGCGCGACATGCTTCCTTGCACGAGACGACCGACAGGGGTGAGTTTCAATCCACGCGCCCACGTGGGGCGCGACGTTAACTTTCATTCTGCGTCCCCCTTTCCCCGTGGTTTCAATCCACGCGCCCACGTGGGGCGCGACTCAGTTGTTCGATCTGGGGCTGGAAGAGTTCGGCGGTTTCAATCCACGCGCCCACGTGGGGCGCGACGCAAGACGCCTTCGACTGCGACCAGCGCTACGACGTTTCAATCCACGCGCCCACGTGGGGCGCGACCCCCGCACATGGACC